>JAQXHC010000028.1 GCA_029007035.1 Oscillospiraceae bacterium | reverse complement strand
AGGAATCCCTGATGATATGGTAAAGAAGGCCATTACTCTCGGAGTATCAAAGGTAAACGTAAATACCGAGTGCCAGCTTGTATTCGCAGAGGCTACAAGACAGTACATAGAGGCAGGCAAGGATAAGGAAGGTAAGGGATTCGATCCTCGTAAGCTTCTTGCACCGGGCGCTGAGGCAATCAAGGCAAAGGTCAAGGAGAAGATGGAGCTTTTCGGCAGCGTAAACAAGGCTTAATCGATCATATTTCTATCATTGGCACGGGTGAATATTTTTCACCCGTGTTTTTTATGCGATTTTTTTCCTTTTGCAGGTATAATCGCCACGCTTCGGTTCAAACTATAAGCGGAGGTGTTATACATGAAAAAATATAAATTTTCAGATAACAGCAAAAGTAAAAGCTCAAAAGGTTTTTATGCCGCTCTTGGAATCAGCGCGGCAATGATAGGTTCAGCCTGCTTATTTGCTTATAATCAGGGAGAAAAGCTCGACAGCAGCAAATTGACCGCAGAAATTTCCAAGGCTTCGGAAGCTGCGGTCGACAAGAAAACACCGGATGTTCCGCGGCAGGAGGATTACTCCCCCGTAAAGCCGAAACAGACTACGGTTCCTGCTGCAACAACCGCTCCCCCCCAGACAACCACAGCCGCAGTTACAGTTCCGGCAGCCGCAATTGCGACATCGCCGCCGTCTCAGACAATTACAAAGGAAGCAGAACCCTCAAATCCGATGTTCTCAGCTCCCCTTGCCGATATGAACAATATTATCAATACGTTCAGCGGCAAAGAGCTTGTAAAAAACTCCACGACCGGCTCATGGCAGACCCATAACGGCGTTGACATTGCCGCTGCTGTTGGAAATGAGGTGTATTCAGCCGCTCCCGGAGAAGTATCTGCTGTAAACAATGACCCTCTGTGGGGAGTTACAGTTACTATCGATCACCTGAACGGCTATCTTACGAAATACTGTGGTCTTGCAGCTGACCTTAACGTTCAGCAGGGCGATACAGTCAAGGCAGGCGACTCAATCGGCGCAGTGGGCAATACCGCAGACATCGAAAGTGCTCTTGATTCCCATCTTCATTTCGAACTGATTCATAATGGGAATTACGAAAATCCGCTTTCTTTTATTAAGTAGAAGATTTACGCTTTTGGGGAAGACAGACAAATTTCCCGGAATATTCAGGGCAATACCGCATAAGGCACCTGATCCACGGGCAGATAATGACTGCACCAACAAAAATGATATACAGCTATACTTCAGGGCGGCCATTGGTCGCCCGTGTTTATTAATATGCCTTTTGGATAATACAATACATGAAAGAATACCATGCGCTATTGATTTTCCGACGATACAATGATATAATATTGAAAGTATCATTTTCACACGGAGGAACTCATGAAAGGCTTGTTTAAATATCTGAGAAATTACAGAACCGAGCTGATCCTCGGACCTGCATTTAAATTGCTTGAAGCTGTTTTTGAACTTATCGTACCTATCGTTATGGCGAAAATAATCGATATCGGAATCGCAAACTCAGACAGCGGCTATATTTTCAGAATGTGCGGAGTTATCGTTCTGCTTGGAGTATGCGGACTGGGATTCGCTCTCACCTGCCAGTATCTCGCATCCAAATGCGCCTACGGATTCGGTACGGAGCTCAGAACCGCACTGTACAGCCACATTAACAGACTCTCCTACACAGGCATCGACAGAATTGGTGCCTCATCGCTGGTAAACCGTCTTACCAATGACACCAACACCGTCCAGACAGGCGTGAATATGTTTATACGACTTGCTACACGCGTTCCGTTTTTGATTACAGGCGCGATCGTCATGGCTCTGACCATTGATCTGAAGCTGTCGCTTGTTTTTTTTGCTGCCGCACCGCTTATTTCGCTGATAATCGTACTCATCATGCGGAAAACCGTTCCCATGTATAAGACAACTCAGAAAAAGCTTGACCGCGCCGCAATGCTTACAAGAGAAAACCTTGAGGGCACCAGAGTTATCCGTGCTTTTTCCCGTCAGGAGGAGGAAATCGGTGAATTCAGCAAAGCTGTTGACGACATCGCCGAAAGTTCAATTGCGGTCGGTAAAATCTCAGCGATTCTCAACCCCGTTTCGTTCATGATTATGAACCTCGGAATCGTCGCTATTACGCAATTCGGCGGTATACGCATCAATACCGGTCATCTGACTCAGGGCGAGCTGACTGCATTTGTTAACTATATGACGCAGATTCTGCTTGCTCTTGTTGTCCTGGCAAATCTTGTTGTAACGTTTACGAAAGCTTTTGCGTCGGCTAACCGAATCAGCGAAATCTTCTCTATCGAGCCTGAAACCTCTGAGGGAAATGAAACCCCTGCAATGCACTCCGAGAGCATCTCAGCCGTGCGGTTTGACGACGTATCCTTCGCCTATGAGGGCGCAGGCGGCAACTCACTCAGCGGTATAAGCTTTGAGATTAACCGCGGCGAATTTCTCGGAGTCATCGGCGGTACAGGCAGCGGAAAATCCACGCTGTCAAGCCTTATTCCTTGTTTTTACCGTGCAAAATCCGGAACAGTTTCAATATTTGGCGAAAATACCGCAAACTACAATCCGGATGAGCTGAGAAAGGCTATCGGAATCGTTCCGCAGAAATCAGTTCTTTTTTCGGGAACAGTACGTGAAAACATGAAATGGCGGCAGGAGGACGCTTCCGACGAAGAAATCATCAGTGCGCTCAAAACTGCACAGGCATGGGAATTCGTCAGCCGTATGCCATACGGTCTCGACACCCATATTTCTCAGGGAGGACGCAATCTGTCCGGAGGACAGAAACCACGGATCTCACTTGCGCGCGCCCTTGTAGGAAAACCGGAAATACTCATTCTCGACGACTCGACAAGTGCTCTTGACTATGCCACAGATCTGGAACTCAGAAAGGCGCTGCGCCGTGATTTATCCGATACGGCAGTAATAATGATTTCCCAGCGTGCAACGTCAATTGCCGATGCAGATAAAATAATCGTTCTCGAAGAGGGCAGAGCTGCAGGAATCGGTACCCACTCAGAGCTGCTCGAAAGCTGTGATGTATACCGCGAAATTTATAAATCGCAGATGAACGAAAAGGAGGAAAGCGAAAATGTTTAAAACGCTCGGACGAGTAATGAGCTATGCAAAGCCGTATCTCAGTTATTTCACAATGACTGTAATATTCGCGGTGCTGGGAATCTCTCTGTCACTTGCTGTGCCCGTTTTTATCGGAAATGCCGTTGAATGCTGCGTGGGAAAAGGAAATGTCGACTTTCCCGAGCTGAAAAAAATCGGAATTATCCTTGCCTCCGCTGTGATCGGCAGTGCACTTTTCCAGTGGCTTATGAGCCTTTGTACCAATAAACTAGCTTTTCTCACCGTCCGCGACCTTAGAAGAGATGTTTTCTCAAAGCTTGAACGCGTTCCGATCCGCTATATCGACGCTCACACCATGGGTGAGCTTACAAGCCGCGTTATAAACGATATCGAAATAATTTCCGACGGACTTTTGCAGGGCTTTGCCCAGCTTTTCAGCGGAATTGTAACCATCATCGGTACATTGATTTTTATGATGACCATAAATTTCAGGATCGCCGCTGCTGTGGTTCTGCTTACTCCCCTTTCATTCATCGCCGCATCGCAGATAACAAAGCGGACTCACGCTTCCTATATGAAGCAGTCGAAACTTCGCGGCGACATGGTCAGTCTCGCTGAGGAAATGGCAGGAAGTCAGAAAATAGTCAAGGCTTTCGTTTATGGTGAACGCGCAGAAAAACGTTTCGCCAAGGTCAATTCCGAATACGGGAAAATCGGCGCAAAGGCTACATTTTTCAGTTCCATGACCAATCCTACAACCCGCTTTGTAAACGGTCTTATCTACGCTGCCGCAGGTCTTATGGGCGCACTGGGCGTAATCGGAAAATATCCGTTTATCGGCGCAATGACCGTAGGTAAGCTCTCCAGCTTTCTCGCCTACTCCAATCAGTATACCAAGCCGTTTAACGAAATATCCGGTGTTTTCGCCGAACTGCAGAATGCTGTTGCTTCCGCGGAAAGAGTTTTTTCCGTCCTCGACGAGGAGGAGGTCTCCGACGATTCCGACAAGGAGGTACTCGCTGAATGCACGGGCGAACTCAGCTTCAAAAACGTATTTTTCTCTTACAGTCCGGACACAAAGCTTATTCAGGATTTCAGTCTTGACGTTAAGCCCGGCGAAAAGGTGGCTATCGTAGGACCCACGGGATGCGGAAAATCTACTGTAATCAACCTGCTGCTGAGGTTTTATGACATAGAAAAGGGTAATATAATCGTCTCGGGAAAAAGCATTTTCGATATTACACGGGAAAGCCTGCGAAGCTCTTTCGGAATGGTTTTGCAGGATACGTGGATTTTCACAGGTACAGTAGCCGAAAACATCTCATACGGTGCGCCGGAGGCTGACCGCGGACAGATCATCGAAGCGGCAAAGGCAGTTTACGCTCACGGCTTTATCAAGCGTCTCCCCAATGGTTACGATACTGTTATCAGTGAGGACAGCGGTCTTTCTCAGGGGCAAAAGCAGCTTATCTGCATTGCGCGTATCATGCTTATGAATCCTCCGATGCTCATTCTCGACGAAGCCACAAGTTCAATCGATCTGCGAACCGAGCATCGTATACAGCGCGCTTTCATAAAACTCATGGAGGGCAGAACAAGCTTCATTATCGCCCATCGCCTGTCAACAATTAAAAATTCCGATACGATTCTCGTAATGAACAACGGAAATATTATCGAACAGGGCAGTCACCGCAGCCTTATCAAACGCGGCGGATTCTACGCGAAACTGTATAACAGCCAGTTTGCATCTTAAGGAAGCACTGACTATCGGCTTGGTGCACATCCTGCTTGCACAATTTCCGTGCAGTGCAGACTTAATTTGCATTTTACCGACATATGTGCTATACTGTTATAAACATGAAAAAAAGGCAGCTTTTTCTTTGAAATATGGCTCTGCCGCCCGTTTTCTCCGTTAAAGGAAAAAAGCGGGACTACGGAGAGATAAAATCCCTTTGGCAGACGTATGGGCGAAATCATCCCTCAATACGAAAATGCTGCCGCCGGAACAAAAAGAGGTTAATATGGATTCAATGAAACTTTTACTGTGCGCCGCCGCAGCAGCATCTCTTGATATATGCGCCATTGTCATGATTCTGACAGCATACCGTGAAAAACGCTCCGCTGTTAAAAGATGGAGGAAAATATCAGGCGACATGGAGCTTGTCGAGCCGGGCGCTTCATATCCCCTTGAATGCGACGAAATCATCCTCGGCAGACACGCTTCTGCCGATATCCGCCTGCCCGACTTATCAGTATCACGATATCACGCGATGCTCACCCTCGCCAACGGAGTCTGGACGGTAAGCGACCTTAACTCAAAAGCCGGAATTTTCGTTAACGGCAAACAGGTCAAGCACCTCCGGCTTCATGAAAATGACATAATCCAGCTCGGAAACCGCCGTCTTACACTTCGCAGGAGGAGGGGAAAAAATGTATAAAAACGGACTTACATATGTCGGAGCATCCCTTTTCATCATCGCCGCTCACGGAGCAATGCTTCTGAATGTTCTTGTAAACGGCGCATATTCTGATATTAAGGACGTTTTTATCCTTATCGGCGCGGTGCTTGGACTTGATATTGTATATTTCATATCTATGCTCTTTTATAAGCAGATGTCCTTTGCAATTGATTTCCTTCTGATTTTCATCCTGAATATGAGCGTGGTTTTTCAGTCCTGCTTCGGCGGAGTCCATCTGTCTCTGAAGCACTATTTGACCTGCATTGCCGCTCTTGTTGCCTGCCGCGCAGGTCATCTTCTCTGCCGCAGCCATAAATGGATACAGGAACAGAAAAAATATTTTTACATAGGCATCGGCATTCTTATTCTCTGCATTCTAACTCTCACGGGCAGCAGAAGTATGTGGATCGATCTCGGATTCATGACGATTCAGCCGTCTGAATTCATCAAGCCGCTGCTGGTTCTCGCCTGCTCAACATCTGTCATTGAACAGCAGCGAAAGCATCGTATTCTGTGCTTCAATGTAGTTTACGAAAACCTTATCCTGTTTGGTATAATTGTGCTGATCTGCGGTCTTCAGTGGTGGTGCCGCGATCTCGGAAGTCTGCCGACCTTTGTTGCAATTTACGCATGCGGATTGCTCTTCCGTATCTGTTATCCAAAAGCTAAATTTTCAAAGAAGACCGTTGTCTTCGGTATAATCGCGCTGCTGATTATCGCAGTAATTGCGGCTAAGTTTGCTCCGGGATATGTTCAGGAGCGCCTGCACGCTGATATATGGAGCGACAAAACAGGCACAGGTTATCAGCAGAGCAAAGCTCTTATAGCTATCGCTGAAGGCGGATGGTTCGGCAAAGGTCCGGGCCACGGCTCGCTGTACAAGGTTTTCGCCTATGAATCGGATATCGTTTTCTCCACAATATCCGAGGAATGGGGACTGCTTTATGCGCTGATGATGATATTCTCCATTCTGCTGATGCTTGCAATGCCGCTGATCAACCCAGCGAGAAGCTATTTTCATTCATCCATGGCGGCGTGTATCTGTGCGGCATTCACAGTTCAAATGGCTCTGAATATTTTTGGCTCGTGTAATCTTATTCCCTTTACGGGAGTTACGATCCCATTCATTTCACAGGGCGGAAGCTCAATGGTAACCAGCGGATTCATGATCGGAATGCTTTCGGCAGCGCAGTCGCCTGTTTTCAAAAAAACCAAACCGAAGAAATCTGCCGACACACCCAAAGCCGGGGGAGGTAAAAAATGAAAAGCATACGAAGAGGTCAGAAAATAATCACCCTTTTTATCCTGCTCTTTATCGCGGGAATGTGCGTGCTTGTCTGGAAAATCCGCAGGGAATCATCCTTTTATATAATGAATTCCGGCACACAGGCACTCGGTAACGTCTATGACCGCAACGGCGATGTGCTTTTCAACGGCTCCGGAACTATGAAATTTGAGGACGACTATCTCATCGACGTGGGAAACATCATCGGCGATGACAAAGGTCAGATGACAAATACGCTCGTTGCCTGCAATATTGAAAAGCTCAACAACTACAGCTTTGACAGCGGACTCGTTACAGAGGGCGGAAAAGCTGCTATATACAGTACTCTCGACCACTATGCAAACCGAGCCGTCTATGACGCATACGGAAACAGCAAAGGATGCACCGTCGCATACGACTACAAAACCGGTGAAATTCTCGTGTGTACAAGTCTGCCGTCACTCGACGTTACAAAGGGATATGAAGGAATAGCCGATTTCGAGACCGGTACTCTGATTTCAAAAACGCTCTACGGAACAGTACCCGGCTCAACTCAGAAGGTCTCAACCCTCGCCGCAGCTCTTGAGGTTATGGGAGCGGACACACTGTTTTCAAAGTCATTTTCATGCAGCGGCAGTTACATTAACAGAAGCGGAGACGCTATAAACTGCCATAAATCTTCGGGACACGGCAAGCAGAATATTCAGGAAGCATTTGAGAACAGCTGCAATCCGTTCTTTGCCCAGCTTGTTGAGGACGATGATCTGCCCCTTGACGGAATCAAAAACACATACCGCAATATGGGCTATGCAGTAAATAATGACAAGAAAATCAAGATTGACATCGACGGTATAACCTGTGAAACAGCCTCGACTACCCTCGAGAATTCATATGATTTCAATACCCAGTGGGGCTGTATCGGTCAGGGAAGCACTCTCGTAAGTCCCATGCAGCTCATGATGTGGCAGAGCGCAATAGCCAACGGCACAGGCAAAATGACTATGCCCTGCCTAATCGACCATGTTACCGATGTTCATGGCAAAATCACCGACCGAATGACCACCTGCTACAGCGATAATATTTTCTCTGCAAACACCGCAGAAACTATCCGTCAGATCATGTTAACCAACGGCTCGGACAGATATTCGGGTTCTATCAGCGGATATACCGTCGGAGTCAAGAGCGGTACTGCTCAGGTCGACAACGGCAAAAAAGATAACTCCCTGCTTGTAGGATTTGTCGACGATTCACGCCATCCCATCGCATTCTGTATCCTGATTGAGGACAAAGCTTCAAGCAGCGTTACCACTGAGAAAATCGCAAATGTGCTTCTCGATGCACTATACGCTTAGAACCTATCCACATAGGCATCTGCGCACATTTCTTACGTGGACAGGTTCTTGATTAGTCACATTCAACAAATCAGTGCATTTATTTTGTCATAAATCAACAAATCAGACAAAAAACTATTGTAAAATCAACATCAGTATGCTATAATGTATTCATACAATTGATGTTCCGGATTTCGGAGCATAAAGGAGGTCACACTATGAAAACTACCATTACCGCAAAAAAAATGCAGATACCGCAGAACTTTACAGAATATGCACAGAAAAGAATCGACGCTAAGCTCAGCAAATTCTTTGGTGACGAAGCTGATGCGAAAATCGTTATGTCTGAGAGAAAAAACGAAATCGTTATAGAGCTGACCGTCCGTTATAACAGTATGCTCTTCCGTGCCGAGAGGTCGGCTGTCGATAAAAATGCTGCTCTTGACGACGCTATAGATAAAATTATCAGACAGATCCGTAAAAATAAAACAAAGGTTGAAAAAAAACTCAAGGATACTGCTTTCAAGGAAACTTTTGCAGAACCTGTTACAGAGCAGTCTGATTATGAGATTATCAAGCACAAGAAATTCAAGATGCGTCCGATGACAACTGACGAAGCTATTCTTCAGATGAATATGCTTGGTCACAGCTTCTTTATGTTCACCAATGCTGATTCGGGTGAAATCAATGTCGTTTACAAGCGCACAGAGGGCAATTACGCTGTCCTCGAACCTGACCGCGAATAATCAAACACTACACTCGGGACGTTTCGGCGTCCCGATATTTTTAAAGGAGTAAAGATATGGATATCAGCAAAAAAACAATTATCGAAAAAAGAATCGCCAGAACCGGCGAAAATCTCAAAAAGAACAACATGGAATTCTACTACGCTCCAACAGCTGAGGACGTAACGGAAATTGTAAAATCACTGATAAAGAAAGGCGATGTTATTACTCACGGCGGTACAATGACTTTGAATGAATGCGGTCTTAAAACACTGCTTGAATCCCCGGATTACAACTACCTCGACCGTTCCAAAATGACTCGTGAAGAGGTTGCCGAGCTTTATATCAAAAGCTTTTCCGCCGATGTTTACATTTCAAGCTCTAATGCAATAACCGAGGACGGAGTGCTCTACAACGTGGACGGAAATTCCAACAGGATCGCCGCTATTGCTTTCGGTCCTAAGTCGGTTATCATTATCGCAGGCTGCAACAAAATTGTCCGAAACCTTGAAGAAGCTGAAATACGCGTGAAAACACTGGCTGCTCCGCCAAACTGTCTGAGACTCGGCAACAGTACATACTGTCACGAGACGGGACAGTGCATTTCTCTTTCAAAGGCTGACAGGCAAATTTACGACGGATGCTCCGGCGACGGACGCATCTGCTGCAATTACCTGATTTCCGCACATCAGCGTCAAAAGGGCAGAATCAAGGTAATAATTGTCGGTGAGGAGCTGGGTTATTGATAATATGTTCGATCTGCTCTGTTTCTTTATAATTTACGCTTTTTTCGGGTGGTGTCTTGAGGTTGCTTATCAGGCTGTGGAGCATGGCAAATTCATCAACCGCGGATTTCTGAATGGTCCGTACTGTCCGATTTACGGTGTAGGAATGATTATTGTCACAAACATTCTTGAACCGATCAAGGAAAATATTATTGTCCTTTTCATCGGGTCGGTAATGCTGACCACGGTGCTTGAGCTTGTAACCGGATTCCTGCTTGAAAAAATATTCAGCATGAAATGGTGGGACTATTCCGATGAACGATTCAATCTGAAAGGATATATATGCCTGAAATTCTCACTGCTCTGGGGAATTGCGTGCCTTGTTGCGGTAAGAATCATTCACCCTGCCATAGCCGCTTTCGTCGGTCATCTGCCGTACACTCTCGGACGAATCATTCTGCTGATTTTAATGATTGGCTTCGTCGGAGACATGATTTTCACGATATGCGCAATTATGAAAATCCGCAGCAGGCTTGCTCTTATCGAAAAAATCTCCGCTGAAATGCGGAAAATCTCAGATAAAACAGGAGAAAAAATATTCAGCACCGTCGAGGGAATCCGCGACAAGAGCGAAGAGCTTGGCGAAAAAACCGATGAATACCGCCGCAAAAATGCTCAGCGGCGTGAGGAATACCGTAAAAAATACGACGAGCTTCGTGAAAAGCACCGCGAACTTACCGAAAAAAGAAGCTTCACCCGAAGACGTATTGAAAAAGCTTTCCCCAAGCTTGATTTAAAAGAACATTTAACAAACAAACGTAACCGGAATAAAAAACAGAACATGAATCAATAGGCTTTTTCGTTTGTTTTTAGCAGATAATTGCTGCAAACAAGTTTTTTCAGCACAGTAATCAGTTTTATAATTAAAAAACCCACAAAGAAGAATATTCTTTGTGGGTTTTACTTTTGTATCGCGCCTCAGTTTTTAACTCCGCGGAAAAAAATCTGTTCAGTTTGAAGACGTAATATCAAGGTTCAGCTTAAACGGAGAATACCGCCTGTATGCCGTCTTGTTCTTGTCAATCGGCAACGAATTCGCGGTTTCCTCGATGAAGTCTGAAAAATCCTCTTCATATCTCAGACTTCGCAGTGAATCAATGTAATCCTGACTCCACAGATCATCAGTGGTAAGACGTTCTTTTAAATCCGCACGGATTACAACATAAATTGCGTTGTTTTCTTCATCGGGGAACACAGCAGCCTTATCGTAGCCGAGGTCGCCGAATATGAAGTTTTTCAGATTTGCCATTGTATCGGTAGAAGTACTTGTTCCGCTTGCAGATGTTGTTGTCTGAGCCGTTACGACAATTTCATCGGGATCGGTAACAGTTGTTGTGACCCTCATGATGATTTTCTCGTTAGCATAGGGATTTGTTGTGGTTGTGGTAGTGGTTTCGTTGCTTGAAGTAGTGGTAGTTGTAGTAGTTGTTGTCACTGCTGCCGTTGTGGTAGTTTCGCCGGATTCTGCGGAAGCTTCGGCTTTTTTCTCCTCGACATACTCATTGTAATCGTCCTGAAGCTCGTCCACCTTAAACATTTTATTGAGCGTACCCGATTCGGAATTGATTTCCTTTGCGTATTCTTCTGCCTTCTGCTCAAGCTCGTGCTTGTCGTCCTCGTCGAGTGCATTTCCTTCGGAATCGTTTGTACTGAGCTTAATATATTTTACACGGGCAAAGTTTTCGTCAAAATATTCTTTCAGCTCGTCCTCTGAACAGCCCTTTTCTCCCTCAAAGCCGTAGTAATAATCAAAAATAGCCGTATTTTTCTTTTCACACATAAGAACCTTTTTAAGCGATTCCTCGCTTACGCCGTTTTCAGTGTAAATCGGCTGTTCTGCATATTGTTCAAGCATCTCGTCGACTTCGGCAAGATCCTCGTCCGAAATTGAGATGTTATCTCCGATTTTATTAAATTCACGCTCAACGGCAACATACATTGAGCAATATGTTGTCGCTTTGTTCTGAATCCATTCGGAAGCATCGGTATTGTCAATCTGAGAGTTCTTGACATCGTCAAGCTCCGGAACAGCACCGTTCTGCTCATAAAGAAGATTTGCTGCCTCATAGTAAGCTGAAATGGTATAGTAAATAAATACACCTGCAGGGACCTTTTGTCCGTCGATTGTCACAGCATCTGCCGAACCGGAGCCTATTGCCGGCGCCGAGCATGAAGCCATTGTAGCCGCAAGTGAAAACGCTGTTGCAGCGGCGGCAAACTTACTGAATTTTTTCATTTATATAATCCTCCGATTTATAAAATTTCAAATACTATATTATTATACTATAAAAAAAACAAAAAGTCCATAGCTAAAAGAAATTTTTTTCAAATTATCATAAAATTTTTGCTTTGATATAGATTTATACGGTTAAATGTGGTATAATAACATTATTTAGGTACAAGAAATTCAAAACTTCTTAGGTCAGTCATTTTATAATGATGGCTTAAGGCAATACCGCACAGAGATTGTGCGGCATATGCGCAGTCAGACTGTAAAAAAAACACACAGACGTTCTTTGTGCGGTATTGCCTTAATTATGAAAAAAGGACGGTTTTTAATATGAAAGCACTTATTACTGGAGCGACATCGGGAATCGGACTGAGTATGGCACGTATTCTCGCCGGCAAAGGCTGGGAGCTTATCCTAACAGGCAGAAACACAGATATTCTTCAGAAATTAAAAAAAGAGCTTAAAACCAGCACGGAGGTGATTACTGCCGACCTCTCTGACAAAAACGAAGTATTCAGGGTTTATGAATTCTGCCGTGAAAAATCGGTCGATATGCTTGTAAATAATGCAGGATACGGCGTTTTCGGAAAATTTGATGAAACAGATCTCGATGACGAGCTTAACATGATAAATGTGAACATCACCGCTTTACACATTCTTACAAAGCTGTTTCTCCGAGATTTCAAGCGCCGTGACAGCGGTATTATTCTCAATGTAGCCTCCAGCGCCGGATTTCTTACCGGTCCGCTGCTGTCCTCATACTATGCCTCGAAGAATTATGTTGTCCGTTTGTCTCTGGCAATTGCTGAGGAGCTTCGCCGCGAGAATTCAAACGTTTCGATCACTCTGCTCTGCCCCGGTCCCGTTAACACTAACTTTAATCGCCGCGCAGGAGTAACATTCAGCGTTAAACCCATTTCTCCCGATTATGCCGCTGAGTATGCTCTGAAAAAGGCTTTCGCGCGAAAGCTTATAGCCATCCCGACATTAACCGTTCAGGCAGGTGTTTTCGCCTCAAGATTCATTCCGCATAAGCTCCTTTCAGCCGTTACGTACAATATTCAGAAACGTAAGGAAACGATCTAATGAAAGACATCAGCTACCGTGTCGCACTGGGCGGAATTGTATCTGCTCTCTGCCTGCTCACTATGTTTCTTGCAGGCATCATGCCTGCGCTTTACCTGCTTCTGCCCATGATTGCAGGCGTACTTATGATGATTATTGCCGCTGAAGTAAACACAAAATGGGCTTTTCTCACCTATGCCGCTGTCAGTCTGCTCTCAATGTTCATAACCTTTGACAAGGAAGCGGCTCTCATTTTCATACTTCTGTTCGGACATTATCCGATCCTGCGGTTTTATATTCAGAAAATCCGCTCGAAATTCATTAAAAATGCCGTAAAGTTTATTATCTGCAACGTATGCGTACTATCATATTTTTTTGTGACGGTTTACGTTTTTGGTATCGCAGAAATGCTGGATGAGCTTGGAAATTTCGGAAAATACGGTGGGATAATCATGCTGGCACTGGCGAACATTATTTTTTTTCTATACGATATTAACCTTGAAATTTGCTATAATATCTATCTGAAAAAAATTATGCCAAAATTTATACGAAAGAGGTAGACAAACAAAATATCTTATGGTATAATTCTCCGTGGTGTTTTCAAAAATAAGATCATCGCCTTCGCCTAACATGTATACGAAAATGGATATACGGTGCAGCGTCAAAAAGGAGTAATACAATGAAATCGGCTTTACTGAATAATCACAAAAATCAGCTCATAGTCTTTATCGGAGGCTGCATTCTCGGAATAATCGCATTCGGATCGATATTTGGCTTTGCTGTAGTCAATCCGACATACGATGACTGGATTTTCCATTCAGCAGGAGACATGGGACAGCATTATCTCGGCTGGAAATTTTACCGAAATACATCATGGACTTTCCCGTTCGGACTGATTGACGGGCTTTCCTCCGAGGGTATGATTTCATGTATATACACCGACTCTATTCCTCTGCTGGCAGTTTTCTTCAAGCTTATTTCTCCTGTTCTGCCGGAAACATTTCAATATATAGGTCTTTGGGAGCTTATCAGCTATATGCTTATGGGCGGATTATCTGCTTTACTTGTTTACAGGTACAACAAAAATCCTCTTTTTTGTATTACTGTAAGTATTTTTTACATTCTTGCCCCTGCTACTATTGCGCGTGCCATGCATCACGAGGCACTCAGCGGTCAATGGATTCTCATTCTTGGACTGCTTCTTTGTGCATACCGTGAACATAATTGGAAGCACCGGATTACACCGGTTATCCTATGGACTGTTCTCGGAATTCTCGCTGTTTCAATACACATTTATTTTATTCCGATGATTTACATGATAATGCTGGGATATATCCTTTCTGACATATTCAAGAGCAAAAAAGCAGTAAGACCCATAGCCGTTTTCGCCTCAACAACGTTTTTTTCGCTTATTTTCATGTACGGAATCGGAGCTTTTTACGGTGACGGAAACCTTAAAGCCGGCGGACTCGGCATATACTCAGCAAACTATAACGCATTTTTCAACAGCTATGGCTATTCGAAATTTCTGAAACCGCTCAACACCTGCAACAACAACTCAGAGGGTATGGGTTATCTTGGACTCGGAA
This sequence comes from Oscillospiraceae bacterium, assembly GCA_029007035.1. GTDB lineage: Bacteria > Bacillota > Clostridia > Oscillospirales > Ruminococcaceae > Ruminococcus. The sequence continues at coordinate 18,389 of JAQXHC010000028.1, read as the reverse complement.
TGATTCTTCTTGGATTTATGTCGATTATTGTCACATTTTATCTTATTGAAAAGAAAAACAAGCCCTTTTTATCTGCCCTTAAAGATACCGCTGCTGAATACAGAACAGATTTGATTATCTGCTTTATCGTAATAGCCGCAAGTATGTTTTTAGCAGCAAGTCCAATAGGCACATTCAATGGCAGAGTCATTTATACCATAAACTATCCCGGCGCAATAAATAATATTCTTGAAATATTCCGCGCTTCCGGCAGATTCATATGGGTTTCAGATTATATTCTGTTTACAGCTTTTCTTGCCATTATTTCAAAGCTTGACGGGAAAAAGACCGTCTGCTTTGCAGCGTTTCTGTGCTTGGGAATACAGCTACTTGATCTTCGCGATTGGTTTACGAATTTACACACAGCTTTCGCGTCAGATAAAATCAACTATCAGTCGCCTGTTCAAAGTGAAAAAATGGACGAACTAAGTGACGGTGCAGACGAATTCATTTTCCTGCCGCTTCCGCGAAACTATCTCGAATACAGGGATATGTATTATGCATTCGCCGAATATGCCTGCGATAACGATATGGAACTGAGCAGCTTCTACCTTGCCCGTGCAGACTATGACATTCTTGCCGAATATGCCCGGGAACAGCTTGAACTGCTCTCCTCCGGAAACGGCAGAGATGACGCAGTCTATGTATTCATGGACACAGACTCTGTTCCGCAGAATATCAATGGTATTGAAATTTACGAAATCGGCGGATACACTTTAGCTGTGTGCAGTGATTAATAATAATAAGCGTCCGGCTTTTAAAAGTCAGACGCTTATTTTATGAACCGAATATAAAATTACTTATCAACATTGACAATTTTGCGAGGATGAGGTATAATAAATGTATATTAAGTTACGGAAATAACTCTCACTCACAAGATTAAGGAGTATTTATGAGTATTTTTAATTTTGACAAGAAACCTCCGTACCTGAGCCGCGACTGGCAGGTATTTCAGCAGTTCATGGGCAATATCGGAGCTTTCATGTACATCGCCAAGGAAAAATCCGCTTATATCGACGAGGTTGCCTGCCGTATGCTTTCGTGCTCCAACGAGAAAATCAACGAGTATGAATTTTTCAATCTCCTCGAAAAAATCTCGAAAAATCCCGTTGAGGGTCAGAAGCATATCTATAAATTCAACGACCGAAGCACTACAAAATACATCAAAATGAATATCTACGAAACAAGCGACGAATGGCTCGGATTCGTTCAGGATTTTACCCGTCAGATGTCCGATATAGACAGCTCTGACAGCTTTGTTGAATATGACCCGATTACAAGACTTCCCTCCTACCCCTCTTTCTCGCAAAAGATCAAAAAGCTTATTCCCGAAATCACACGCGGTTTCCTCGCAACTATGTATATTAACGGTATCGACAAGCTCGGTACATTCCTGACCGTAGACAACACCAATAACTGTATAACCTCGATTTCAGAACTGGTTAAAAGCTTCTCAAACGATAAAATTATTATCGGCTCTAAATCGAATTATGAAATCTGCGTATTCTTCTACGACTGTGACAAGGCAGAAGTCTATAATCTTCTCAACAGTATGGACGAAGCCGTTCAGAACTGTGTGCTCACCGATGATTTCGGCGAAATCATCGATATATCCGATAAAAGCTCTCTCAGCCTTTCAATCGGCTGCTCATGCTATCCCGATGAAGCCGCAGACTTCAATATGCTTGTCAACTACTCTGAATTTGCACTCTATGAAGCACGCAATGACCGCCGCCACGTTATAAACTGGTTCTCGGAGGAAAATTATATCCGTGAAAAGGATTCATACCGCAACGCTCAGATTTTCAGCAAAATTATCAGGGATAACCTTATTACATATCACTTTCAGCCGATTGTTGAAACTCATACAGGCGAAATTGTCGCCTATGAAGCTTTGATGAGAACCTCCGGCGACTATAAGATGACTCCGCTTCAGCTGCTGAAAATCGCGGGAGAACAGAATAATCTTTATGCTATCGAAAAGCTAACGCTTTTAAACACATTGAAATTTTTAAGCGATAATCAGCAGGTTTTTGCCGACAGAAAGCTGTTCATCAACTGTTTGCCGAATTCACTTCTCACTGATGACGACTTTAATGAACTTTACCTTACCTATGGCGAGCTGCTCGAAAAAATAGTTGTCGAAATCACCGAGCAGAACGAAGCCAATCCGGAAAGGATCGACACTGTACGCAAAAGATGCAGCTTCATGCACGCTAAACTCGCCATTGATGACTACGGTACAGGCTACTCCAACAGTGCAAATCTGCTCAAATACTCTCCTGACTATATCAAGATTGACCGCTCGCTTATAAGCGACATCAACAATGACCTCAAAAAACAGCAGCTTGTCACATCTATTATTGAGTTCTGCCGCGAGAATCAGCTTACATCTCTCGCTGAGGGAGTTGAGACCATTCAGGAGCTTAAAACTGTTATTCGTCTCGGAGTTGACATGGTTCAGGGTTACTGCACCTCGAAGCCGAAACCGCTGCTGCTGAACAAGATCTCAGCCGATATAAGAGACGAAATCATCAGAACCAATCTTGAATCACGTCCCAGCGGCGCAAAAAAGATTTATATGGCTAAAAACGATACCGAAATCGATCTGCTCAAACTCGCCCTTGAAAAATACACCGATATTCATATCTATCAGAGCGCGCTTACAATTACAGGTGACCCTGACAAGCCGGTTAAAATGAACATTGCCGTAATGGATAATCACAGCTGCGAGCTTACACTTAAAAATGTGAATATGATAAGCGGCAACAGCAAGCCCGCGATTTCCGTCGGTGAATATGCACGCCTCGTGCTTAACCTAAAAAAGAACAACAAGCTGAACTATTCAGGCATATATGTGCCATCAGGTTCGCAGATTGAGCTTGTCGGTCCGGGCAATCTTACCATTGACTGCTACGCTTCTGCCGGAATAGGTATCGGTAACGATTATGAGCACGGCTACGGAGATATTACTGTAAATATGCAGGGAATGCTTGAAATCATCTGTAACAGCGAGGACACACTCTGCATCGGCGGCGGCTGTAATACCGACGATTCAGAAATCAACCTCATTTCGGGAAAAATTAAGATATTCATGTACTCCCACAACGGTCTTGCTATCGGCAGCTTCAACGGAGATTCCATTATTGACATATCAGAGGACTGCAAGCTTGATGTAAACGTTTCAGGCATCAAGGTCACCGGTATCGGAAGCTGGAAAGGCAACGCATCAGTAACTTCATCTGCGGACATTACAATGCTCTGCTCAGGCGCTCAGTCAGTGGGAATCGGCTCAATTGACGACGGCGAGGGAAGCGTTATAATCAAAAAAGGCAGACTGAGTCTGAAAATGCGTTCGGCTACCCACTCGTGCATCGGTTCAATCGGAGGCTCGGTCAACGTCAGAATCAAAAATGCCGAAATTGAAATTGACTCGGAGGGTAACAATACTGCAGGAATCGGCGATCTTAGCGGCTCTGGAAGTGTTGCTGTTGTAGATTCGCAGGTCAATCTGACTATGCTTGCGGCTGAGCCTATCGATCTCGGCTCTAAGGACGGCGATTTGCAGATTCAGAATTCCACAATCAATTCGCTTGTCAACAACAAAAAAATTACCTATTCGGGTAACTGACAAAGCCAAAAACACGATTAAAAATATTTTATCGGTATTTCAGTAATCTGTAACAATCTGACATATTGTCTCTTATCTATAATCTATATTCAAATTAACAGAAAGGTCTTGTATTTTAATGAAGCTTGGTATGGTTGGTCTGCCGAATGTCGGCAAAAGCACTCTCTTTAACGCACTCACAAACGCAGGTGCAGAGTCAGCAAATTATCCGTTTTGCACTATCGAAAAGAATGTCGGTATCGTATCTGTCCCCGATGAGAGACTCGATAAGCTCGCCGAAATGTACGAGCCGGATAAGTTTACCCCTGCAACTCTCGAATTCGTTGATATCGCAGGTCTTGTTAAGGGTGCGTCAAAGGGCGAAGGGCTGGGAAATAAATTCCTTGCCGATATACGCGAGGTCGACGCTATAGTCCATGTTGTGAGATGCTTTGAGGATCCTAATATTATCCATGTTGACGGTAATATCAATCCTGCACGCGATATCGAGACTATCAACCTCGAACTGATTTTTTCCGACATTGAAATGATTGACCGCCGTATCGACCGCGCTAAAAAGGCAGTTAAGGGCGATAAGAAATACCTTGTTGAAATTGACTTCCTCGAAAGGCTCAAGGAGCATCTTGAAAACGGCAAATCGGCACGAGGCTTTGATTTCACCGATGACGAGCGCGAGCTGATTAAGTCGACTCCCCTTCTCTCAGCCAAACCTGTTATATATGCTGCAAACCTCAGCGAGGACGATTTCATTAACAATATCGATACCAATGAAAATTACAAAAAGGTCTGCGAAATCGCCAGGGAAGAGCATTCCGCCGTTCTGCCGATATGCGCTCAGATTGAAGCAGAGATTTCCGACATGGGCGAGGAGGACAAGGCAATGTTCCTCAGCGAGCTTGGACTTGAGGTATCGGGTCTGAACCGCATTATCAAAGAGGGATATGCTCTGCTCGGACTTATCTCATACCTCACCGCAGGCAAACAGGAAGTTCGTGCCTGGACTATCAAGCAGGGTACAAAAGCTCCCCAGGCAGCAGGAAAAATTCATACCGATTTTGAAAAGGGCTTCATCAGAGCAGAGGTTATATCGTTCAATGACCTCATGGAATGCGGCTCAATGGCGGCAGCCAAGGATAAGGGACTTGTCCGTCTTGAGGGCAAGGAATACGTTATGCAGGACGGAGACATTGTTCTGTTCAGATTTAATGTATGATTTTTAAAAAATACAAAAACACGGATGTAATAGCCATCCGTGTTTTTTTACGCATATTCAGGCAGTGCTGTCACCATAGTCAATCTACTCACCATTTCCAGTCTTCAAAAAACCTTCCTGCCTTTGCCTTTACAGACTCGCCCTTATCCTTATAAAATTCATTTACGGCGGCAATGGAAATCAGAAGAATTCCCGCAAGAAGCAGGTATACCCACCAGTCAATTTCAGCGAGAAAATCTCTCATAATGTACAGTGTCAGTCCGATAAGTCCTGCGCCGGACAGGAGAAAGCTACCCTTACGTTTTGCCATGAACGAATAAGTCAGTATTGCAAGTGAAATGCACAGAACAAGAAGTGTATTGAAAAGCACCTCGTTTGCAAGCGCATCCCAGAGCAGACGACAGTAGTCGAACACATATACCCATGCCCCAAGCGTCGGTGAAACAGGCTCGCCACCTATGCGGATTTTCCTCAGTGCAAAGCCAAGAAGGAATATAATAAGCATAGTAATTTTCGGCGCGATTATTTCGTTATCGCTCACGAGGAACGGACGGTTAATGAATGCTATTGCCGCCATGAACAGCGAAAATGCCGTGAGAACTGTGTTAATACCTGTATCATGTCCCTTTCTCACGCAGTTGGCAATAATCACAGCCATCTGCATCAGAACAATGAACTGCTTAACATCGCTGTCGATTCCGTAAGCTGAAATCATCATAATTACGGATAATACAGCTCCTACGGTGAAAATGTCGATTTTCGCAGGCTTATTTCCCTGTCCTATACATTTTTCAGGGAAAAATATTCTCGCCCCGACTATTGACAATACGAATGCTGCAAATGAGACAATTGTGATAACCTTGCCCTTCTGAAGTGAATCGGTTCCAAGTGCACATACGAATCTGTCGATCGCTGCAAATACCGATATTGCAGGAATAATTGAATGTACGTTTACAGAGCCTTTGCTTATTTCGGCAATTAAGAACAGGCTCGTCAGAGCCGCAGCAACGCATAGGAAAAGATTATCTGATGAGAAAGCTGCAACAAGCGAAGCAATGCAGGCAAATCCCTCAAATGATGCGGCTGTAAATCTGTGCCGGATCTCACCGCGAGCCAATAATCTGAATAGTATTGCGCATAGAGTGAAGGCAAGCAGCGTAGCACTTGCCATCGCCGATAATGCCTCTGTTTCTCTGAACGATGTAATACTATCAGCAGTCAGCAGGGCGATTATTGCCAGCGGCAGAGGAATCAGAACTCCCGAAAGGCGGCAGAATACATTTTTTATGTCAAATGCCGTTACAAACAGCATCGCCTCGATCATTGACAAGCTAATAATTCCGTAGGGCACAGCAAAGTCAGAACAGGCTGCCGCTAATGCCGCTATAAATGCTACTGCCATGATTAATCCGTCGGAAAATCCTGTATACAGGCATTTGGTGTATCTGAGCAATAAAACCGATACAGTTAATGCTGCGCTCAAGATAAGCAGGGATATTAACCTCTCATCTGCAAATCCGCTCAATTCAATGAGCAGTGCTGTCCATACTGCCGATACTGATGATATAAAAAGCTTATTGCTGAATCTGATTCCATAAAGTGCAAGCTCTGCTCCGATTACAGTAAGCACAACTGCTGAATATGCACTCCATTGTCCGGAAATAAACTCGGATATCCAAAGATATGCCGCGAAAAGTGCATATATCACACGCACTACGAGAATTACTTCGCCAAGAGGAGATCTGAATTTTCCCTTAAAGCCGATGTAATACAACGCAGTTATTACAGCTCCAAACAGAGTGGTAATGAGTATGAACATATTTATTGATTCGGAAGCGGTACTAAGTCCGTATGTTGAAATCTGAGCAATTATCAGAGTCGCCGAAACCGCAGCCGAATACAGAGCTGCCGATATGAAGGCTCTGCTTCCGTAAAGCTTATTGCCGAGCATCAGGGATCCGGAAAGAATCAGTGCTCCGACGGCAAGCATAATGTAAACACCGTCTCCTCTGAATGAAAACCAATTACCGTAAAGCCGGTAGATTGCTCCGGTAAAATATGATGTAAGGAAGAAAACCGATGATATTATGTAAAATGCAGTTGATGTTCCGGGAAGCTTCAACACTGACCTGGCAATTCGGCTTATTCCAAAGAAAAGAAGTCCTGCAAGGGCGATAATGCCCATTCTTGCCGCATCGCTTAGGTAAAACCAAATCGCTGTCGAAAATACAAAGCCTGCCAGAATCACAAGTGTCGTTCCGATTCCGAAAAGCATCTTGGCAGAGCTGAATCCGCCAATGGTTTCACTTGGCTGAACCGGCTCAAAAGTCACTGCCGTTTTAGGAGCCTCGATATAAACTGCCTTGTCCGGAATGTCCGTTTCGGTTTTGTTCTCCGCTTCGGTTTTCCTCTCTGTTTCAATTATATTTTCCGTTCCGGATTTATTCTCAATTTTTCCGGAATTATTCTCTGAAGTTTTCGGAGCTTTGTCCGCCGCGGCACAGTTCTCGGAAGAATCAGCCATCATCCGGCAATACTCACCCGTTGAAATTCTTCCGCTGTTCATAAGCTGTCTAAGAAATCGGTTGTATTTTGATTTCATTATGGCACTCGATATTGAATACGGTATAAGCACGATCGGAAGAAGTAGCCATATCAATAATAATATTACCATATAATCACTCCTTGTTTTCTGTTCCGATGATTATATTATAGTATATCAACATTATTATTTCAAGATGTCATGCGTAATTTCCCACAGTGACATTTGTCACGGATTTGTACTCCGGAATCATAGTTACTTCCGATATGGCAAAAGCCGTATCGTTAAACCGATACGGCTTTATTTTTATTTATATGATTCGGGAAGCTCCTTGAGAATCTTAGCAAGAAATTTCTGAATCGAAACCGCGTCACTTCCGTTTACTCCGTCACCATGCTGATAAACATCAGCATTAAGCAGTGCTTCGTCAGACAACTGATTCGACTCCGGTGATGAAGAATAGCACATTACAGTTACAACGTCATTAATGTTTACATCACCGCTGAGATCAGCGTCGCCCCATATAATGTCGGATTCTGATCCGGTTGTGGGCTGATCGCCGGTTGTAGGCTCCGGAGGCTGTGCTGTCGAGCCGTCTGGCTCAATTCCGCCTACGAGAACTCCATCGGAGTATACACATATATTGTCGGTTCTGACTTCATTTCCCGTACCGAAGAATGCGTCGTCCTCCTCAAAAATTTTTAGTCCGTCATAGCTCGGGTCATTGGAAGGATCCCACTTATCACCATAGTACATTCCAACAGTAAACTGATATTTTTTGCCGGAATTTGCAATGGTATAGTCGTCCCACTTAATCTCCACATAATAGGTGTTGTCAAGATTATCATATTTATACGGACCGCTGATTACTCCGTCAGCGGGAGCAGCTTCAACAGCTGCCTGATCGTAAAGCTCTGAAGCCTTTACACTTGAAATGTCCGAAATCTCGGAACTGTTAAAGTAATAGCGAACTGAAATATCCTTTGCAGCCTTAGTAGAATCGGTCATTACCATGAGCGAGACCTTTGTAACTCCGCAGCCGTCTGAATTGAGGTCGTCGATGCCGCAGCCGGTTACCCAGTAGCTGTTTCCGCCGTCCTCACCGTTTCCTCCGTAAGTAGGGGCAGGAGGGAAATCGCTGGTAGGACGCATATCCTCTGTACCGAAGAACTCATAAAGACCTGCACAAGCACCTACGAAGGCTGCATTGTAGTCAATCGTTACCTCATTGTAAATCCAGTCTTTAGTTACATCGTTATGGTTATCATCCGCATCGGGACCACCTGCAAGCGCACCGTAGAGAACGTATCTGTGCTCATCGGGATCCTCGCATTTTGTCAGACCCGAGCAGGCGCGGTGATGCGGAAACTTAACGGAATTGGCATTATATCCGACAATATAAGAACGGCCAAGGGGATTATCACCCATAAGATATTCCATTTGTCCCTTTGCCCATTCGCTGAATTTACCGGGCTTTCCGTCGTTATTGTACTTATCATATACAAGAGCTACAAGCTGACCGGCAGTATTGTATCGTGCCGAACCCCATGTATCCATCCACCAGTAACCGGCAGGACTGAGCGTTCCCGGACTTCCGCTCATGTAGGAATTTACCGCCTTTTCTATAGAAGCCCAGCAGTCCATTTCCTCATAGGGACTCTTGCCGGCAGCTTCTTTGTATTCATCGATAAAGCCAGGATAAACGTGCTCTCCCTCTTTTGCGGGCGCATCCATCGTAATTTCTCCGAGAACACACTGAACTCCGCCCCATACATCGTTCCAGCAGTGAACATAGCTTGGTGCAGCATAATAGTCATATACAGGGAACATTTCTTCAAGGTAGGTATGGTCGCCGGTGATTTTATACAGCCATGCCGCTGCCCAGCAGTAATCGTCCTCCCACTTTGATGAACGGTAATATGCCTTGGGACCGTCTTCATTGTCACTCAGTTCCTTTGGATTGGTCATTGCAAAGTCAAAGAGCGCTGTCGCGTAGTCGAGAGATTTTTCGGCATATTCCGGATCCGTGTCCTTGAAATTGAGGTAGTTTATGGCAAGTGAAGCCGCCGCCGAAGCAACGTAGTCAGTCTGCGGCTTCTCGGCTGTAAGGAAGAACGCAGGTCTGCCCATTTCGTCAACCTCGGGTGAATTCCAGTATTTGTGGTCAATATCTCCGTCGCCGACCTGATAACAATGTGCGATAACCTTTCCGTCATCGTCGCGGAAAGTACACTTCATAAGATAGTCGTTGAAATAGCGGAGAATCGTTTCAATATGGTCATCCTGACCTGTTTTTATATAGGAATCCCGGAATTCATAGTATCCCCATGCAAGAGTCGAGGCGGCATAGTTTTCGGGCATACCGAATTTAACGTGATCGCCTGCGTCGTGGAAACCGCCCGAAACGTCAACACAGCCGTCGCCGTCGGGATCAAGAATATCCTTATACTTATCAATGAAATCCTGAGAGAGATTTGTTCCGACAAAATTGGTAATGCCTGCCGTCAGTTCAACCTTGGCATCATATGTATGACAATTGCCTCTCCATGTATAGCGGTTGTTTGCCTCAACGTCAGTGCCGCACATATTTGCATCGTAGAAATAGATAGAATACTGTAATGCGCGGGCAAAGTCGTAATCGAGTCCGGAATCGTTTGCAAGAGATGTTTCAAGCTCGTTCGCTGAAACAAAGCCTGTAACAGACGACGAAATCACTCCTGCCGTGACAGCCGTACAGACTGCCAGTGTAATAAGTTTTTTTGATGTTTTCATTTTATCCTCCTATATTGAATTCAGATATGATTTTAGCAATAAATTTCTGTATTTCAACAGCATCGCTTGCGTTAACTCCGCCGCCTGCGTCGTAGACATCTGCCGCACGCAATGCATCCGGTAAAAGCGGGTTATCATCCGGATTGGCAGCATAACACATAACTGTTACAACATCGTTTACATTGATCTCCCCGTTAAGGTCTGCGTCACCGTATAGGATCTCGTTTTCTCCCGAAGAAGGCTTGGTTGAACCGGTGACCGGAGCAGTTGTACCCTGCTCCCCCGCTCCGTTGATCGGGTAAGTCTTGAGGTCGGGAAGCTCATCAAGCGTGATACAGTATTCGCTGTTATATATCTCAATAAGATTATCCACAGGATTGTTCTGCTCGCTGGTGAGGTAGTTCATGTACCATGGACAGAAATAGAGCCATGCAGCCTTATCCTTCTGCAGATTCTCAAGAGAAGGAATCGAATCGTTCTCGGACATAGCAACCATTTTTTCTCCGCCGGTGCTCTGAACGAGACTGTAGAAAGTCGAAGAAATTGAGCTGAGATTCGGCAGTCCGTCAACAGCGTTGTATTTGTCGTATCCGATTATATCGACAACATCGTCACCCGGATACCAGTCGGCTGAGGTTTCGTAAGTGTAACCTGTCCATACCCATATAAGATTATCAAGTCCGTATTCATTGGTCAGCTTATCATAAAGCAGACGGTAGAGCTTTTTACACGGCTCTGCGCCTTCTGCTCCCCACCAGAACCAGCCTCCCTCAGCTTCGTGGAGAGGTCTCCACAATATCGGTACATCGGCTTCTTTAAGCTTTGTAAGCTCCTGAGCGATGAGGTCAATATCGGCAAGAAGAACCTCGTTTTCCCATGTTCCCTCAGTCAGTGCATTTGTAATGCTGAATGTAGTATAGGTAGCATTGGCGGATTTAACATAGAATGCGGTCTCAGTGCTGCCCTCCTCGCAGGGGACATTCCAGTGCCATGTACAGGTGGCTATTCCGTGATATTTGTTCGTCCATTCAATACAGCGCTCCGGAGCATGGTCGCGCCATTCAGTGGTCGTGTTGTAGGCAAGGAAATCTATTCCTCTTATTGCAGGCTGTTTTCCGGTCTTTTCGAGAATATACTCAAATTCCGCTTCATTATCCTTGATAAATGTATCGGGATCGTTCCACAGATTGTAGTTATGGTCGCCGCAATACTCCTGCTGACCTGAAATAATATGATTGCCGTACTGGTCGCAAAGGTAGCTGTAAAGCCGTTTTGTCGAATCGGAAGCATTGGGATTTGACAGCTGTCGGGTCGGCGAAAGATTGGTCAGGCTTTCGTCCGCAGGCTTGACAGTGAGATAGTCGAAGAATGTATATCCCCAGTACGCTTTCAGCTCAATCGTATTCACTCCCTCGTCAAGCATAACGACTCCTCCCGAGGTTTCCTCAAAGCTGAGGTTGTGCTGGAAACTTACCTCTCCCTGGTTTACACCGTTGATATTGAGATACTGAACCTTTTTGTTAGTGTCATAAGGCTCGCAATAGCATATACTCAGCTCATAAAGACCTCGTTCCGGAACGGTAACATCAACACTGACGGTCGTGCCTTTCTGGTCAAGATAAGAAAAACCGCTTCCCGAGAAACCTGTAAGATCCATTTCCTCTCCGGAGCCGTCCTCCTGAGTATTGCCTTTCCAGCCTTCGGTATAAATTTCTCCGCCGTTGTTGGAGCCGTCCTCGAACTCGTATTTAACAGCTTCAGCATCAGATTTCACGTCAGCCGCGCTGCCCGGCAAACTGACGCACGAGCCTGCCAATGCCGCTGTAACCATCGCGCAGGCGGCATTTTTCAGCTTTTTTGTATTCATATGATTCCTCCTTGTCAAGATTTATCATTTTTCCTGTTGTTTTGTATAATGTATATATATAAATATACCACAAATTGGTCTTAAACGCAATAGATTCAGGAAAATTTTATATAAATTAAACTGAAAGTAGATTTTTCGGCAGTTCATATATTAAACAGTAAACCTGCCGTCTAATATTTCAATTATAAACATAAATATCAAAACTCAAAAAATAATTATCGAGAATCGATAAAAATAACTTGACATTCAGTAAAAGCTGTGTTATAATAATTCCAGCATAAGGAAAAGGAGCGATTTTATGTGGACTAAAACAAAATCTCTGACACTTTCAAGAATACTTGCAGCGGCTATGACCGGAATGACGATGATCACCACCTTTTTTGTGCCGTCGATGTGCCGCTGGTACGAAAATGTTTCGGTTGGAAGCGGTTTTTTCGGCGATTCCGGTATCTTTTTGCCAATGTGCATATGTCTGTATATCTGCGAGTGTCTTGCACTGACGGCAATGTGGGGGCTTCATGTTCTGCTCAGAAATATCAGCAGGGGTGACGTTTTCACAGAACGAAACACCCTCTGTCTGCGAATTATTTCCTGGGCGTGTATGATGGCAGGGGTCGTATTTGCGGTTTTCGGAATGTGGAGATTCATTTTCTTTCTGCCTGCATTTTTTGCGGTGATGTTCGGTCTGATTATGAGAGTACTGAAAAATGTGTTTGAAAAAGCGGTTGAAATCAAGTCCGAAAACGACTTTACAATCTGAACGGAGGGAAGCTTTATGCCAATAATTGTAAATCTTGATGTCATGATGGCGAAACGGAAGATCTCCTCCAATGAGCTTGCCGAACGTGTCGGAATCACTGCCGCCAATCTTTCGATACTCAAAACAGGCAAGGCAAAAGCAGTTCGCTTCTCGACACTTGAAAAGATCTGCGAAGTTCTCGGCTGCCAGCCCGGAGATATTCTTGAATGGCGAAAGGAGTGAGGCGATCAATGAAAAAGACAAGGTTTGTTTATCCTCTGACAGCGTTTATTATTTGTCTTGCGGCAGAAATCCTGATTGGCATGTTCGCGGACGGATGGCTGAGATATTCGTTCGGAGATATTCTCGTTATGCCTGCGATGTACTTTCTCGTCAGGATCTTTACTTCGCGCCTGAGGAAAACTCTGCCGATTATTTTACTGGGATTTGCGTGCTTTGTTGAATTTTTGCAGAGCATTCACATATGTGATCTGCTTGGAATTCCGCAGGGCAGTCTGCTGAGAATAATCATCGGCACAACCGGACTCTGGAGCGATATTCTTTGCTATATCGCAGGTACTATTGCGGTTTATACTATTTTGCAAATTGAGAATATTCTGGGAGGAATTGAAAATGACAGAAGCTAAGGAATTCAACAGCAGTGAAATTGCAGCGGAACTGCCGGAAAAACCGGAAAAGAGATTTAGCGTAACCGAGCGGATATTTGCTTTTATCTCTCTTATGCTGGGATTTGCATTCGTCAGATATACAGTTTTCAGCGTTACAGGCTTTGTTACTACGGCACTTTATATCGTGATTATTACAGCCGCCATATTTTTTATACGCAAAAGCGGAAAAAGACTTAACGGGTTAAATCGTCTCCTTGTAGCGGTGCTTTATCTTTTCAGCACGGTTTTCTCAATTACCGATAATCGGCTGATAAAAATTCTTGATGTGGCTTTTTTGTTTGTTATAGGAACGTATTTCGTGTATTCGGCATCAGGAGAGAAAAAACGTATATCTCGTTTTCTGCCTTTTGAAATGGCTGACGCCGCCGTATTTTGTCCTTTATCCGACTTTGGAAGCGAATTACACGCGGTTAAATCAGCAGGAAGCGATAACAGACTGGCAGGCACAGTGAAAATGATTCTTGTCGGACTCGCAGCAGCTGTACCTCTGACAGCTGTTGTGGGCGCGCTTCTGATTTCAGCAGACGATGGCATTGAGAAGCTCTTCAATAATATATTTAACGCAATTTCCGGAATCGATCTATGGGGAATATTCTGGCAGGCTCTGATTGCGATTCCATGTGCATGCTATCTCTTCGGAATGCTTTATTCAAACGCTCACCGTGATGGCGCCGATAGTTTTGACGAGTTAGTATACGAAGAAAAACTTAATAATGCACGGCGGATCCGAAATGTGATTCTTTATACTATGGTAACACCGATATGTCTGCTCTACATACTGTTTTTCATCTCGCAGGCGAATTACTTTCTCTCTGCATTTTCAGGCAGACTGCCGCAAGGACTGCTATACTCGGAATATGCAAGAACAGGATTTTTCGAGCTTGTTGCAATTGCCGCTATCAACCTCGCAGTTATTATTATCATGAATGTAACCGCCGAAAAAGGAGGAACATCAAAGCCCGCAGGACTGAGGTTTTACAGTATAGTTCTCTGTGTTTTCACTATTATTATGACCGCCGTTGCGGTCAGCAAAATGACAATGTATGTCTCGGTTTACGGACTTACGCGGCTCCGGTTCTATACAACGTGGTTCATGTTTCTGATGCTCGCTTTTTTCGTAATGATAATCATCAAACAGTTCCGATTTGATTTCCGCATAGCCAAATGGGGAACAGCAGTATTTACGTTTATGTTTGCACTGCTCTGCTTCTGCCGTCCCGATGCTCTTATCGCAAAATATAACATTTTTATGTACAGTAGCGGACACCTTGAAGAACTTGACATCGATGCACTTACCGAAATGTCTGACGATGCAGTATATGAACTGCTTAAAACAGATTATGCCGACAGAGAGGAGATTTTAACCTCACGATACGCCAGACACAAACCCGGAGAGAATCAGAATCTTTCATCGGTTTTAGTCGGATATGAGCTTGAACGTACACAATGATACCTTTATGGTGATGCCGAATAAATAGGGATTTTTTTAGGGTGTGTTGACACTAAAATAATGTGCAGATTTTTGAGCAGAATTTTTGCGCAGGCAAGGAGAAAAAACGCAGGCGAGCTGTCGCCCGGCAAGTTTTCTTGACGCAGTATGCGTAAAATTCTGCCAAAAAGATGCGTTTTAGGCTTAGTGTCAACACGCCCTAAGCAACATATCTGTGTGTTCTCCTCACTTTCAATCGGGAGGAAGCTTTAATCAGTGCTCTGCCAATATTGCTTCACACGTTAAAAAATATAAAAATAAAAGAAATCTCTTGACTTTTTTGATTTAAAGTGTTATAGTATATGTATGATTCAAAAATCTGAATAAAACAGGCATTAAACAGAAAAGAGGAATAGAATATGAACGTGATTTTTGAGAAAAAGCTTGCAATTCCTATGGAGGTAAAGGAGATGTACCCCATTACAGCAAGCATGGAACAGATTGTTCAGAAACGCTCCCTCGAAATTAAAAATATTTTCAGCGGTGCGGATAACAGACTCGTATTGATTATCGGACCGTGCTCAGCCGATAACGAAGATTCCGTTATCGACTATATTTCCCGTCTCCGCGAGGTACAGGAAAAAGTCAGCGATAAGATTTTGATTATTCCGAGAATCTATACAGGCAAGCCCCGTACCACAGGCGACGGTTACAAGGGACTGCTCCACCAGCCGAATCCAACAGAAAAACCCGATATGTTCAAGGGAATTATCGCTACCCGTGAGCTTCATATCCGTGCTCTTGAGGAAACAGGCTTCTCCTGCGCCGACGAAATGCTTTATCCGGAGAATTATAAATACCTCGACGATCTGCTCGGCTATATCGCAGTCGGCGCACGTTCGGTTGAAAATCAGCAGCACCGTCTGACTGCAAGCGGAATCGATGCACCCGTCGGAATGAAAAACCCCACAGGCGGCGATTTCTCCGTAATGATGAATGCTATCACTGCCGCTCAGCACAAACACACCTTCATCTACAGAAACTGGCAGGTTCATTCCGAAGGAAATCCCTACGCTCACGCAATTCTCAGAGGCTACGCAAACAAGCATGGTCAGTCCATGCCGAACTACCACTACGAAGATCTGATCAGACTCTGTGAATTCTATGCAGAACGTGACCTTGCAAATCCGGCGGTTGTTATTGATACAAACCACGCAAATTCCGGAAAAAATCCTTTCGAACAGCCAAGAATCGTCAAGGAAGTTCTCCAGAGCTGCAAGCATAACGACGATATCAGAAAGATTGTCAAGGGCTTCATGATTGAGAGCTATATTGAGGACGGTTCACAGAAAATCGGTGAGGGCTGCTACGGCAAGTCCATTACGGATCCATGTCTCGGCTGGGAGAAATCCGAAAAGCTTATCTATGATATTGCCGATATGATTTGAAGCTGATTATAAAAATTGAACCGGTGAATTTAATCGTGATAACTATATAGAAGTTTTAATCCCGAAAGCAGCTTGAATAAACGCTTTCGGGATTATTTTTGTTATTGTATTATTCGCATAAATCAGAATTTGTAGACTTCAAAGTCGGATTTTCTTCTATAAGATTTTTGCCATGCTATTCATCTCTTCTGTAATTCGATTGACTTCACTTTGATCAAGTGTTAAACGAAATCTATAAGCTTCTAAATTATAGCCGTAGGCAATGGTTGCCGACAGTATCAAATCAGTCAAGTTAGTAAATTTCGGCGGCAACTTAAAAAACGGTTTATTATCGCCATTTGCTGTTACTCTGAAACCACGTCCATCGTCTAACAATACAGCATATTCATAACAATCTCCAGCGTGTGAAAGCCCATCCGGTATTTTGTATATCTGTGTTAGAAAAATACCGCTTTCATTATCATAAACGCCGGTCATCCAATCCATCCCCACTGGACATATATAGTACTCCTTGTATTTAATATTCAATTGATTTAGTAATCTCATACGAATTTCATGTGTTGTTTTAATACGTTCAAAAGCCATAACTATCAACTCAACTCCTCTTATCATTTACTATACATGATACCTTCTCCATGAAATTCCGATTTGTGCGAGCATTCTCGCACATTGATTATATTACCTATTATACCACAATCAGCCCCGATTTTCAATCTACAATACTACAAAATCAAATGCGAATGATTGTCTTGCCATGTGAACCGCCTGTTGCTACCTTTTGCAGTGCCTTGTTCACATCATCAAGCGAGAACACGCCGTCAACAGATGCGTGTATCTGCTTTTCGGTAAATATCTCCGATACCTTGCGAAGTCCCTCGCCGTCCTCGTGAACGAAAATGAAATAATATGTTTGTCCCTTTTCCGCCGCCATTTTGTCGAATTTGCTGCCTGCCATTTTGAAAACAAACTGCTTGACCGCACACATATCCGAGCGCTTTGCAAATTCGCCGTTTGGCATCGCACGGAGCGAAACAATACTGCCGCCCTGCTTCAGAACAGTCAGCTCCTTTGCAAGCTCACGCTCACCGAGAGTATCCAGAACGCAGTCCACATCGCTGAGAATATCTGCGTAATCCTCCTTCTTGTAGTCAATAAAGCGGTCAACTCCGAGGGAGAGAACACGCTCCGCATTATCGGCGCTGCCATTGGTATAGACAGTTGCTCCGAAACTTTTTGCGATCGGTATCGCCATAGCTCCCACGCTGCCCGTACCGCCCAAAATGAACAGCTTGTCGCCCTGCTTCAAGCCCATAAGCTCATAGGACTGCATAGCAGTGAGAGCTGTCAGCGGAACAGCTGCCGCTTCTTCATCGGAGAGGTATTCGGGAACTTTTGCGATAGCCCGATAGTCGATAGCCGTGTAGTCCGCAAATGCACCGATCTTCGCAAGGGGCATTCTTGCATACACTCTGTCACCCACCGCAAAGCCTTGGACATTCGCTCCTGTCTTTTCGATGATACCACAGAACTCGTTGCCCATAACAAGCGGAAATTTGTAAGGCACGATCAGCTTGACCTCGCCCTTAATGATCATATTGTCAAGAGGATTCACGCCCGCCGTGCGTATCTTTACAAGCACCTCGTCAGGCGAGATCTCCGGCACGGGAATATCTCTTATCTCTATATCACGACCGTT
Source organism: Oscillospiraceae bacterium (assembly GCA_029007035.1). Lineage (GTDB taxonomy): Bacteria > Bacillota > Clostridia > Oscillospirales > Ruminococcaceae > Ruminococcus. The sequence goes on along the minus strand of JAQXHC010000028.1, from coordinate 324 downwards.
TTTGTTGTAACCGTCAAGTATCGCAGCTTTCATAATATTCTCTCCTTTGCATAAGATTTTAAATAACGATCAGATCAGCTTGGGGAAATAGCACTATCTGTATTTCTAATTATACCACAATCAACCCTGATTTTCAATCCAATATACGAAAAACGGGAGCAACCCTGAGCGAGTCGCACCCGTTTACAATACCGTCAAATCAAAGCTCGACCTTATCGGAGAAATCGCCGTTGATAACGTAGTAAACTGCCTTATCCTCCGGCTTGATATAAAACTCGATAGTCTTGACCTTGCCCTTGAATTTGCTCTTATAATCGGCTTCAA
>JAQXHC010000027.1 GCA_029007035.1 Oscillospiraceae bacterium | reverse complement strand
CGGTCAGACGGTCTGATCGGTGCGATAGCCGAAGCTGTTTTCTCCGCCTAGCGAAAGTGGGGAGGGCAGTGACCTCATTGATACAGTTCCGTCCGTGTCGATGATAATATGGTCGAGAAGTGCAATCCCGAGACGTTTCAGTGCGCTGGAAAGCATCTCCGTTGAAGCATAGTCGCCCGGAGATGGAACAGCCCGTCCGTTGGGGTGATTGTGAGCAATAATCATGCAGTCCGCGCCGGAATCCAGCGCGAATGAGACGATTTTACTGCATGAGCTTTTTACCGAAGCTGCCGAGCCGCATGAAATCACTGCGGAAGAGATAATATTAAGCTTTTTGTCGGTACATACTGCCGCAAGCTGTTCATCGCGGCATCCGATAAAGAAATCGGAAAAGTATTCGGCTGCAGTTCCGGAACTGCGGAGCGAGACGATTTTTTTACCTTTTATGGAATAAAGACGGCTTATTTCCGGAATCATTTTCAGCAGTACGGCGGAGCGGACATCAAGACCTGTTCGTTTAATAAGAAGATGAGAGTCGGCGTCCTCAATGATTTTAAGACTGCCGTATTCGTTGATAAGACGGTCAGCAGCATCATGAAAATCTGCGGATGAAAGAGACAGGATAAGACATAGAATTTCTTTTTCATCCAATGATTCAATTCCTGATTCAAAATATTTTTTCTGAAGTTCAAGACGTTCTTCCAATTCAGTCACCTCCGCTGCCGAAGCTGAACGCTCCGTTTTTCCTCATTGAGAAATATCTGCCTCCGCAGCATATAATGTGGTCAAAAACTTCAATTCCAATAGGTGAGAGTGCTTCGGAAAGATTTTTCGTTATTGCAAATGAGTCACCGTCCGGCAGGCAGTTACCGTTTGTGCGGTGCTGACCGATTATTATTCTGCATATTCCTGTTCTTACCATAGGTGAGGCAACGTCGCGGGGAGTTATCTCTCCTTTAGCGAGTCCTGCTGTCGGGAAGGAACGGGCGCATATCAGTTCGTTTCGGGGACTGAGTCCGAGTATAAGGCAGACATCGCCGCAGGTATTTTCAAAATATTCAAGCAGATAAGCACCGCATTTTTCGCCGCTGTCGAAAAACTCGCTTTCAATTTCGGCGGAGCGGTATTTTACGCAGAGGTCACGCATCAGCCCGATTATAAAAGATCCCGAACCGCTGATTCCCTTAACGGATTTCAGCTCATCGGGAGATGCCTCAAGGACGTTTTTCAGACTGCCGAAGCGCTCTATGAGACGATGGGAAATCTCATTGGTATTTACCCTCGGAAGCGCATAAAACAGCAGAAGTTCAAGCAGCTCATGTTCACTGAAGCCGTTTGCACCCGTGTTGAGAAAACGGCTGCGAAGCCTGTCGCGGTGTCCGCTGTGTATTCCTCTGCCGCTCATAAAATCACTCCTTTGGCGGAGATTGAAAATCCTTTGTCCATAGTTGTTTTCTATAGGTAACCTCTAAAACTTGTTTTTGTAGGTGGGGGTGTGAGGCAAAGCCCCGCAGAATTTACCTTTTATATTTTCTGATTTCAAAAAAGGGGTTTTTAGATTCTATCTATAATTATAGAATAAGTCAGCGGTTGGATTCAATTGCCTTAGCTTACAAAACCACAGTAAAATATTTGTGCAAGTTTTTCCGATTGACATAAACACTCCCGTGCCGACAGCATCGGCAGTTTTAATACATTCCGATACGACATTTTTTGCATCTGCCAAATACTATAATTAAGAAGCACACCGTTCGGTACAAGCTCTGCGCGGTATTGCCTTAAATTAATAATATTATCTCAAGAGGTGGCATGATGTTAAAAACGGAAACTGCAGGGAAATCAGCTGTACTGGGTCAGTCAGCGGCATTTGCAGCATCGGCGGCAGGGGGATTTATTCTGTCGGGGACAAGTATTTCAGGGGCGGCTTCGTTCGTGAGTATCTCACTTGTGGGAGCAGTTCCGCTTCCGTATACAGCGGCGGTTTTTGCGGGAAGTCTGATGCGTTACATAATTACGGGAACTGCGGCGGCGAATGCAGTTCACTTTGCTGCAATGATAATCTGTCTTATCGTAAAGCTGGCTTTCGATTCGTCACTTACGCCGAGAAAATGCGGAATTGTCACGGCAGTTTCAATCATTCTTTCCGGCGGAGCTGTGACTGCAATTATAGGTGAGTCTCCGATGAAACTGCTGTTTTACGCAGTATACGGCGCATTGGCAGGATTTACCGCGTACTGCGGGGCAACCATAGCCGATGGCGTCGGGCGGCGCGCTGTTATCGACTTATCTTCGACTATGAGCTGTGCTTATGCTGTAGTTTATACAATGATTTCCGCGTCTCTTTGCTCGGTGAATTTTGAATTATTAAATCTCGGAGCGGCGGTCGGAGCAGCGGTTACACTGTTAGCGGCTTACAATTACGGATATACAGGGGGGATTCTCTGCGGAGCTTTGACTGCCTGCGGAGCGTTTTTGTGTTCGCCGTCCGCCGGAGCTCACACGGTCTTTCTTCCTGCCGCAGGCTTTCTCACAGGCTATTTAAGCAGAAGAAAAAGCGGTGCAGCAGCATTTTTTTTCGGCGCATCGGGATTTTTTTTCATGGCGGTTTCCGGAATAAATTCCGGAAGTCTGCCCTATATTGTCGGAATGTTCGCAGGAATTGCAGCATTTATGGCGGTTTCACCCTATTATTCGGACAGGTGGGTTATCACGGGTGCAGAAAATGCGGCTCTCCATGAAATTTCAGGCTCGCGCATGAATTTTCTTGCAGGTTCGATTGGAAATCTTCGCACCGAATCGGGTAAAATATTTGAAGCTCTTGAAAAAAATGTACCGGAAACTGATATCATTGGAAAAGTCAGCGGCAGGGTCTGCAAAAATTGTCATCGCCGTGCTGCATGCTGGAACGGAAGCCGCGATGCTACGATAAGAGGATTTTACAGGATGATGAATCAGGTCGGTGACGATAAGGCAGAGTTTCCGTATGAACTGGAGGAATGTCTCCGCCGTGACGAGCTGAAAAAGTACTTCGGACAGGCGGCGAATGAACGTACTGCGGAACGTCTTATCAGAATGAAGCTGACCGAGGGACAGAAGCTTTTGTCAGAGCAGATCAGGATCACCGAGGAAATTATCCGCTCCGCTTCCGAGACTGACGATGTGCGTCACAGCGAGACAGTAAGCCGCACAATTCAGCTTAAACTACGCAAATTCGGATTTACGGCAAAACGAATTATTGCCTACTATAACTATCATGGCAGGCTGAATGCAGAGCTTTATTTTGATTCTGAGGATGCGCCGGAGAGCTTCCTCAGAATATGCGATTTGATTGCTGATGAACTTCATCTCGATATGGAATACTCCGAACCTGTCAGCACCGCAAGTGAAATAAGAGTCCGCGTATATGAAAGACCGAAATATTCACTTGAAGCTTACGGGGCGTCGGTATGCGCCGAAAATTCGCGCGAGACAGGAGACACCACAGCCGTTTTTTCCGACGGAACCGGGTGCAGTTATGTTGTGTTGTCAGACGGCATGGGCACGGGCAGACATGCGGCTCTTGAGTCAAAAATGGTGGTGAGTATGTTCCGCCGTCTTATCGGGAGCGGAATTGGCTGCGAATCGGCAATAAGACTTATAAATTCGATAATGCTCGCAAAGTCGTCGGAAGAGGGATTTGCAACGCTTGATGCGGTGAAAATCGACCTTGACACCTGCGGACTGACGGTTATAAAATCGGGAGCCTCAGCGACACTTATCCGTCACAGGGGACAAGTTATGAAAATTGCGTCGCCTACCTTTCCGATAGGCATAGTCCAGCCTGCGGACGCGTTTTCGAGCAGCTATGAATTCGACGAAGGGGATCTGATTATCATGTTTTCCGACGGTGTGAGCGAGGGAGAATACCGTTTCATCAAAGAGCTTCTGATGCAGAGCAGTGACGTGAAGATGATTGTGGATGAAATCTGCGCCAAAGCGGAGCTTTTCAATAAAAACATTCATTCCGATGATGTGACGGTAATCGGAATCAAAGTTGAACGTTCGTAAATTATTTTAAATTAAAGAAAAGCATAAATGTGTATAAATAGCTAAAACCGAAGCAAGCTAAAGGAGCGAAAATTTGTCATATTGCACTAATTATGAATGAAAAAATCAGTAAATCATCTGAAAAAATGTTGCGATTTACAAAAAAGCTTGAATAATTACTGTGTTTCTGATAAAATGATAAGTAGTAAAGGGGGTATATTATGTCACCTAACAATTATAATGAAAATTTCAATGATTTTCCGCTTTATCTTTTTTATCAGGGTAAAAATTACGAAGCGTATAAATTCTTCGGAGTTCATATCCGCAAAAAGGGAAGGGGAAAAACTTTCGTCTTCCGTGTATGGGCGCCGAAAGCTCTGAATGTTTCGGTTGTCGGAGATTTTAACGACTGGGACAGAGCCAAAAATCCCATGAAACTTATATCCGACGGTGTATGGGAAGCCGAAATCAAGGGACTGAAACAGTTCGATACCTATAAGTACAGTATAGCAACTCCGGACGGAAGAATTATCCTTAAGGCAGACCCCTATGCCAATCATTTTGAGACAAGACCGGGAACTGCTTCAAAAATTTATGAGAGCAGCTATAAATGGTCGGATTCCGAATGGTATAAATTAAAGAAGCAAAAAGTTGTATATAAAAGTCCGATGAACGTGTATGAGGTTCATCTCAGTTCATGGAAAGTCCGGGAGAACGGTGATTTCCTCGACTACATCAGCTTTGCGGAGGAGATAATTCCATACCTCAAAAAAATGTCATATACTCACGTTGAATTCATGCCGCTGACGGAATATCCTTTCGACGGTTCGTGGGGCTATCAGGTTACAGGATATTTCGCTCCGACCTCGCGCTACGGAACTCCCGATGATTTCAAGAAAATGATCGATATGTTCCATGCTGCGGGAATTGCAGTCATACTCGACTGGGTTCCGGCTCACTTCCCGAAGGATGAAGCAGGATTATATAAATTCGACGGTACGTGCTGTTATGAATATACGGACGAACGCAAAATGGAGCACAAGGCATGGGGTACTCATGTTTTCGACTATGGCAAGGCCGAGGTATGCTCGTTCCTTATTTCAAGTGCCTGCTACTGGTTTGATGAGTTCCATGTTGACGGTCTGAGAGTCGATGCCGTAGCTTCGATGCTATATCTTGACTATGACCGCCGCGACGGTGAGTGGTGTGCAAATATTTACGGCGGAAATGAAAATCTTGAAGCAGTCGAATTCCTGCGCCGTCTCAATGAAGCCGTTTTCTCAAAGAATCCCGAAGCGCTCATGATTGCCGAGGAATCTACAGCATGGCCGCTCGTTACAAAGCCTACGGATATCGGCGGACTCGGCTTCAATTTTAAGTGGAATATGGGCTGGATGAACGATATGCTGATGTATATGTCGCTTGATCCGATTTACCGTGCTTTCAATCACGACAAGCTGACGTTTTCGTTCTTCTACTGCTTCTCGGAAAATTATGTGCTTCCGATTTCACATGACGAGGTCGTTCACGGAAAATGTTCCATGATTCAGAAGATGCCCGGTGACTATGACCAGAAATTCAGCTCTTACCGCGCGTTCCTCGCTTATATGATTGCTCATCCGGGCAAAAAGCTGCTGTTTATGGGTCAGGAATTCGGTCAGATCAAGGAGTGGGATTATCAGAGCGGGCTCGACTGGAATCTCATGGAGTATGATTCTCACCGTAATCTGCTTAAATTCTCTGAAAAGCTCAATAAATTCTATGTTGAGAATTCACCTCTCTGGGAGCATGACGACTCGTGGGATGGTTTCAGCTGGATCTCAAACGACGACTATAAGCAGAGCGTTATCGCGTTCAGACGTATCGACGACAGCGGAAACGAAATTATTGCGGTCTGCAATTTTGTCCCTGTTGAGCGCAGAGACTATAAAATCGGCGTACCTCAGAAAGGACGCTATAAACTCGTTTTCAACAGTGATGCCGAGGAATTCGGCGGTTCGGGAATTACCGAAAAGAGCTTTAAAACTACACATTATCCGATGCACGGCTTTGACAACTGCATTTCAATGACTCTTGCGCCTCTTTCGGTTATTTATCTGAAATTTGCGCCTGTAAAGAAGCGTACTCCTAAGCCGGCGACAGAGACGAAGAAGCCTGCGGCGGCTAAAAGGACTTCACGAAAAAAGTCAGGCGCGGCTGAAAAATAAATATCAGCAAATACTGTTATTATGATTTTGACAACGCTGCACGGCTACCGGGAGCGGCGCTGCCGTTACAATATAGGAGGAATACTATGAATACAAAGAAAAAAAGCGTTGCAATGCTTCTTGCAGGCGGTCAGGGCAGCAGACTTTATGCTCTGACGAAAAATGTTGCAAAGCCTGCCGTTCCTTACGGCGGTAAATACAGACTAATTGATTTCCCTCTCTCAAACTGCACCAATTCCGGTATCGATACAGTCGGCGTACTCACACAGTATCAGCCGCTTGAGCTGAACGAGTATATCGGTAACGGTCAGCCGTGGGATCTGGATAAAATGAATGGCGGAGTTCATGTTCTGCCGCCTTATGAAACTCAGACCGGAGCTTCATGGTACGAGGGAACTGCCAATGCGATTTATCAGAATATCCGCTTTATCGAACGTTACGACCCTCAGTATGTTATAGTTCTCGGCGGCGATCACATCTATAAAATGGACTATTCCAAAATGGTCGACTATCACGAAAAGAACAACGCGGACTGTACTATTGCAGTTATTGACGTTCCGCGCGCTGAGGCTTCACGTTTCGGAATCATGATCTGCGATGAGGAAAACAAGGTGACTGATTTCGTTGAAAAGCCAAAGGAGCCTAAGTCGACTCTTGCTTCAATGGGTATCTATGTTTTCAGCTGGGATAAGCTCCGTAAGTACCTTATCGAGAACGAGAATGATGCAAATGCCAAGCGCGAAAGAGGCGAGGCATGGTCAAAGGACTTCGGAAAGGATATAATCACTTCGATGCTGCGTGATGGTCAGAGGCTTTTCGCTTACGAGTTTGAGGGATACTGGAAAGATGTAGGAACTCTCGATTCACTTTGGGAGGCAAATATGGATCTGCTGAGTCCAAGTGTACCGCTCGACCTTTATGACCCGAGCTGGAAGATATATTCCAGAAACAGCAATATGCCGCCTCAGTATATCGGCGGGAACGCAAATATCGAAAACTCCATGATTGCTGAGGGCAGCGTAATTGATGGCACGGTTGACTTTTCGATCGTATTCTCCGGCGCGACTATTGAGGCAGGAGCTACGGTTAATTACAGCATAATTATGCCCGGTACGGTAATCAAATCCGGAGCGGTTGTTGAATATGCGATCGTGGGTGAGGACTGCGTTGTTGAATGCGGTGCGAAAATCGGCACAAGTCCCGAAAATGTCGAGAACAGAGACGACTGGGGAATTGCGGTTGTAGGTCACAACGTTACAATCTCCGGCGGTAAGTGCGTTGAGCCGAAGCAGATTATCGGCGAGAGTATCTGAGGAGGGATTTAATAATGAGTGTAAATTACAGTGTTTTGGGTTTGATTTTCGCAAGTATGCATGATTCGTCGGTTGCCGAGCTGACTAAGCAGAGAACAATGGGCTCGCTTCCTTTCGGCGGACGTTATCGTCTTATTGATTTCCCCCTTTCAAATATGGTAAATTCTGGAGTACCGGAGGTCGGAGTTATAACAAAGTCCAATTACGGGTCGCTTCTTGACCATCTCGGTTCAGGCCGTGAATGGGATCTTTCAAGGAAAAAGGGCGGACTTCATCTGCTTCCTCCGTACAGCCAGACAGGCGGAATCTACAAGGGCAGACTTGACGCTCTGAGCAATATATGGAGTTTTGTCGAGCATTCGTCAGCAAAGCACGTTATTCTTGCAAACTGTGATATTATCACTTCAATCGATTTTAATCCGGTGCTCAGACAGCACATTGACTCTGAAGCGGATATTACTCTGATTTACAGTAAATGCAAGTATGACAGCGAGATAAGCCACGGCGCAACAGTCCTTGAATTTGATGAGGAAAACAGACTCAAGGATGTTCTTGCCGATCCGCAGTTCACCGGTGAGTGTAATATCTGGACGGAAATGTTCATTATAAGCAAGGATTTTCTCAAGAAAATTGTTTCCGACGCCGCAAGCCGCAATCAGTACAGTTTCACCCGCGAAATTCTTCAGGGTAAAAAGAACGAATATAAAATCATGGGCTTTGAGCATGATGGTTTCATAACTCGCATTGACAGCGTTCAGAGCTACTATACATCCAATATGACATTGCTCGATACGGAAAAGAGGGCGGCTCTGTTCCGTAAGCAGCATCCGATTTATACAAAAATCGGCGATAACGGTCCTGTTAAATACGGTCTTGAGTCTAATATTAAAAACTCTCTTATTGCTGACGGCTGTATTGTCGAAGGAACTGTGGAAAATTCAATATTGTTCCGTGGAGTTAAGGTAGGGAAGGGCACGGTTGTTAAAAACTGTGTGCTTCTTCAGAGTACAAGAATCGGAAAGAATTGCAGTATTTCTTCGGTTATCACCGATAAAAACGTTGAGATCAGTGATGAAAAGGTGCTTACCGGCTCGGAATCGTATCCCCTTTACATCAGCAAGAATGGCAAAATCTGAGCGGTGGTGAATTGATATGAAAATATTATATGCAGCAAGCGAAGCTGTTCCCTATGCGGCTTCCGGAGGTCTTGCCGATGTAGTCGGCTCGCTTCCCAAGGCTGTCTGCGAAAAGGGTCACGACTGTCGGATAGTATTGCCGCTTTATAAGGCAATCGGTGAGGAAATGCGCTCTGAAATGACTCTTTTAGCTAATATTACCGTTGATGTGTCCTGGCGCAAGCAGTACTGCGGGATCTTTACAGCTGAAAAAAACGGTGTAACTTACTACTTTATCGATAATGAATACTACTTCGCCCGTGATGGTCTTTACGGTTTTTACGATGACTGCGAGAGATTTGTTTTCTTTGACCGCGCGGTACTTGAAATGCTAAAATATATCGATTTCAAGCCCGATATAATAAACTGTAACGACTGGCAGACAGCGCTTATTCCTGTTTATTACAATATTTACTATAAGTATCAGCAGGACTTCAATGATATCAAAACCGTGTTCACAATTCACAATATTGAATATCAGGGACGTTACGGCAGAGAAGTGCTTAATGAGCTTATGGGAATTCCGCTTTACAATTCTAATCTGCTTGAATACGACGGTTACATAAACATGGTCAAGGGTGCTATTGAGACAGCCGACAGGCTGACTACCGTAAGTCCGAGCTATGCATGGGAGATCCTCGATGCATGGTATGGTCATGGACTTGACAGAATTCTGGTTACCAAGCAGTATAAGCTCAGCGGAATTTTAAACGGTATCGATACAGATGTCTATAATCCCGAAACTGACGATATTATCGCGGCGAATTATTCGGCTTCTGATTTTTCCGGAAAGCTGTACTGCCGTCGGGCTCTTGCCGAAGAAGCAGGGATTGACGCGGGAGACAGTCCAATTATCGGTATAGTTACTCGTTTTGTGGGACATAAGGGAATCGACCTTATCCGCAGCGTATTTGAAGAAATGCTCTCGATGGGCTTCAAATTTGTCGTTCTCGGAAGCGGTGAATGGGTTTATGAGGAATTTTTCCGCGAAATGGCGGCACGTCATAAGGGAGCAGTATCGGTGAATATCGGCTTTATGCCTGAGCTGGCAAGGAAAATCTATGCCGGTGCGGATATGTTCCTGATGCCCTCCCACAGTGAGCCTTGCGGACTTGCTCAGATGGTTGCAATGCGATACGGAACGATTCCGGTCGTACGTGAAACAGGCGGACTCAGAGATACTGTACGCGACAACGGCGGTGAAAACGGCAACGGCTTCACATTCAAGACTTATAATGCAAACGATATGCTTGACGCTCTCAGGAGAGCAAAGCTTATCTATGATGACAAGTCTCAGTGGAATGACCTTATAGGACGAGCTATGCAATGCGATTACAGTTGGTCTTCATCTGCGGACAAGTATATCAGTCTTTATCGTGAACTGACAAATAAAGAATAAGATTCAGGGACTGTCCGGTGCCGGGCAGTCCCGATTTTCGAAATATGTAAGATAAAATATGCCTGAATTTATTCGATATTTTATCCTGACAGATTTTTGCTCTCTAAAGAATTATTTTCAAATTTCCCCTTGACTAATTGCTGCGATTATGAGATAATATAATTCATGAGTATTTGAGAAAATCGCACGACAGTGCAAAAGAAATAGGAAAGCGAGAGTAATTATGCTGAAAAAATACCTGTTGATTTTTCTTGTGTCCATGATCCCGATTGTTGAACTGAGAGGAGCTGTGCCTATCGGAACAGCAGCGGGACTCCCGTGGTTGAATACGCTGATTGTCTGTATGATCGGAAATATGATCCCTGTGCCGTTTATTTTTCTCTTTGCGAGAAAAATTCTTGTATGGGGAAGTACAAAGCCGGTAATAGGCAAATTTTTTACATGGTGTCTTGAAAAAGGGCATAAGGGCGGAGAAAAGCTCAAGGAAAAGGCAGGTAACGGTCTTTTCATAGCGCTTCTGTTGTTTGTGGGGATTCCGCTTCCGGGTACAGGCGCGTGGACAGGCACTCTTGCCGCGAGTCTGCTTGATATGGACTTCAAAAAGAGCAGTCTTGCCGTTATGCTTGGCGTGTTGCTTGCAGGAATTATCATGACAGTTCTCAGTCTGCTCACAAAAGCCGGTATCAATACAATTTTCTGACGAAGCGGAAATATAAACCTGTCCTGAAAAAAATTATAAAAAGACTGGACAAATGCGTTAATTCATGTTATAATTATTATTAGACTTTTAGTTGAGGTGATTAGAATGGGTTTAGGCTCACTTTTTAAGGGCGGTAAATATTTCGATAAGAGTATTACTCCCAAATGCGACTATTGCCAGTTCGGTAAGCGCGCAAAGGACGGAAATAAGATTCTCTGCGAGAAAAAGGGTCTTGTAAACGCGGACTATTCATGCGGTAAATTTTCGTATTCTCCGCTCAGAAGAGTTCCGGTTAAGCAGCTTAATTTTGTCGGAAGTCTTGCTGATGATGAACTCTATATTGAGACTGCAGATGACCTTGCGGAGCAGCAGGGCGATGCTAACGGAAAAAATAATCAGAAGTCAGCTGCACCGGCAACTCCGGAAGCTGAACCAAAGCAGGAGACTGAAGAAACAAACCGTGAAACTGTCGAGACTGCCGCTGAATAATATTTTATAGCATTTAAATCGGAAATACCGCATAATTACAGACTTCTGCCTTTTCGCGAATCCGCTTATGGGGGTGTCAGTAAATTATGCGGTGTTGATTTTATATACGATTTTAATAATCGAGTTTCTGTCCGTTCAGGGCAATCAAAAAACCTCAGATCAAGCAAGGTCTGAGGCTTTTTTATTCATTTTAAATTTAAGCGGCTTTCGTCACTTAGCTAAATTACCCTGTGGACTCACCCTTTCGGATTATGTTTTAGAAGTATACCTGAATACTTTCATAGTATCACTTTCCTTCAAAGTAAATTCAGCAATATTAAATTATTCCATTGGAATTCACCTTTCCATATTATCCGGATTTTATAGTTCCGTTTGATGAAAAAGCTCATTTAACCATCGGTATCACTCTTTCATTGTTTTTCTTATCGGGAAAATACAATTATCTCATCGGACTCACCTTTAACATATAACATAGAATATCAATCTGCTATGTATTTAAAGACTCAAGCGTCGGAATTTCAGATAATCCTGTATCTAAAAAAGAGCTTAGAATGAAGTCGCTTGTTTATTCAGCTATGCGTCCGCTTTATAAGCTTACCGTAGTTTAATCTCACTATTATGAACCTATGCCTTTATGCATTCAGCGGTTCCTCTTTAACAGGTCAGATTATTCAGCGAGTCCGCCGACTTCGCGCTGCTGTTCAGAAAAATCCTCCATTGGACTCACACACCTTTCCGCAAGATTTATTTACATTGAGGCGAAACCTCAAACCAAGTAAACAACGCATTAAGAGTTCGGATCCTGTTTTATCCTTTTCTCTTTCCTTGATTATATATTATCACATCTTTCCGGAAATGTCAATAGTTTCTTTTAAAATAATTTTGATTTTTTGTAGATTTTACACATTGCACAAATTGATGCTGTATGATTTGTCTGTTTCAACAACAGCGACAGTGATTTTTCGGGAATACTGCAAATTTCATTTCCGGTTTGTACTTATTCAGCAATATAAATCAGAGAGGGAAAATAATTCCTCGGTTATATTACATATCTGTTACAGATATTATTATAAATCAGTAGTTGTATTTTGTGATAAATTCATAATTTTCCACAATTGTTATAGTCAGAATATAACATAAAATTAGAAAAACTTTTCGGCTATTGACAAAATATTACTTGCTATGATATAATATGTACAGTCAGAAAAATATCTGTCCAAAGGGAGCTGTCTGTAGGGATAGCTCCCTTTCTGCTTATCAAAGACTTTATTCTATCGAAAGGAGTGATTCCCGTGGCTTCGGAAGCTGTAAAAAGGGTTCTTTCCGCAGAATCGGATTCTGACAGAATCATGGCTGAGGCACGCGCCGAAAGCGAAGAAATAATCGCTGCTGCCGAGGCTGATGCAAATATCGAAGTTCAGAAAGCTATCAGCCGCGCGAAAATCGAAACCCAGAAGCTGAGAGACGAGAATTCGGAGAAAATCCGTGCATTTACGGTGCAGACCGATGAAAAATATTCAGCAGTCTCGCAGCAGATTAGAAAAAAGGCAGAACAGAATATGTCTGCTGCTGTCGACAAAATTATCGCTGAATTTTTCTGAACTTCAATCTTCGAAAGAGGGTGATCAAATATGGCAAAGCTCAGAATGAAAAAAATTGAGCTTATTGCCCTGCTTACCGACAGCAAAAAAATTATTGAATTGCTTCAGCGGCGCGGAGTTGTGGAAATCTGCGATTCATCAGATGAAGAGCTTGAAATGCCTAATACATCCGCCGTTATTTCCGAATTTGAAAAGTTCAGAAGTTCAGCTTCTCAGGCTCTTGAAATTCTGAACAGCATTTCCCCCGAGGAAAAAGGACTCATTGCGAGTCTTCTTCCCGTAAAAACCGAAATCGAAAAACACAAATTCGGCAAGGGCGCGATGCAGCTCGAAAAAATTATGCAGTCGGCTAACGAAATAATAAGAAACAACCGAATTATATCGGAATGTGAAAGCTCCGCAGCTCAGCTTCGCGTAAAATCTGACTCTCTGGCACAGTGGACAAAGCTTGATGTTCCGATGAATTTCAGGGGAACAGCTGCAACTGCATGCTTTATAGGCTCGATTCAGGGAAGAATAACCTCCTCAGAGCTGGAAGAACTGATTCCCGTATGTTCTGCGGAAGTCATTTTTGAATCGAAAGAGCAAACTAAGCTGTTCATACTATGCCGCAAGGATAATGCTGATTCAGTATCGGAGGAACTTCGCAGAAACGGTTTTATTCCGATCTCCGAGCCGGAGGCAGATACTCCATTGAACCTTATTAAAAAGTATGAGGAGCAAATCATCTCAATGGAGAAAAAGGCTTCGATGAGCCGCGAAAAAATTGCCGGAATGAGCGATAAACGACGCGCGCTGGAATTTGCAATCGACTATCTCCAGATGCGAAAGGACAAATACGAGGCGCTTGGTTCGGTGTCGTTCACGGAATCCACATTCGTTCTGAAGGGCTATATTCCCGAAAAATATTCAGCCGAACTCGAAAAGGAAATTACAGAAAAATATACAGCGGCAGTTATTTTCACCGACCCGGATGAGGACGATGATGTTCCGGTTCTGCTGGAAAACAGCCGGTTTTCTGCTCCTGTTGAGGGAATAACCGAGATGTACGCGCTCCCCTCAAAAAAGGACGTTGACCCTACTCCCGTCATGTCGTTCTTCTACTATCTTTTCTTCGGAATGATGCTTTCAGACGCAGGCTATGGTGTGGTCATGGTCATCGGAACTGTTCTTGCACTCAGCAAGCTGAAGCTCGACGACAAGCTTAGAAAGTCTCTGATAATGTTCCGCAACTGCGGCGTTTCCACGATCATTTTTGGTGCTCTGTTCGGAAGCTGGTTCGGTGATATTGTTCAGGTTGTGGGCCGTGAATTCTTCGGGAAAGAGATCGGCAGTCTCGCACTCTGGTTTGAACCTCTGGACGATCCGATTAAACTTTTGCTCTACTCCTTTGCTCTTGGAATCCTGCATCTGTTTCTCGGTCTTGGAGTTTCATTCCATATGAAATGGAAAGAGGGCAGGAAGCTTGATGCGATTTTTGATACCGTTCCTGTATATCTGACGATTCTTGGAGTTTGTCCTCCTGCAGCGGGTATTCTCGTAGAAGTTCCGTCAGTGCTGAAAACTATCGGAATTTATGTTATGCTCGTAGGAGTTGTTCTTCTCGTTCTTACTGCCGGACGCGGTTCAAAATCAATTTTCGGTAAGTTCTTCGGCGGTCTCTATGCGCTGTATAATACGGCTACCGGTTATCTCAGCGATATCCTTTCATACTCGCGTCTGCTTGCCCTCGGACTTGCAACCGGAAGTATTGCGGGCGTAATAAATCTAATCGGTACAATGCCGCAGAATACCGTTGTGAAAGCGATTTTGCTGATTGTTGTATTTATCGTCGGTCATGCGGCGAATCTTGCAATCAACCTTCTCGGCGCATATGTCCATACCGACAGACTACAGTTTGTCGAACTGTTCTCAAAATTCTACGAGGGCGGCGGCAGACAATTCAATCCATTGAAAGTTAAAACAAATTATATAAAATTCAAGGAGGAATCCATCAATGAGTAATTTAGGTCTTTCTTTAGCAGTTCTTGGAGCTGCCTTTGCGGCTCTTTTCGCAGGAATCGGTTCAGCCAGGGGCGTTGGTCTTGTAGGTGAGGCAGCCGCAGGCGTGGTTTCTGTTGATCCTTCAAAATTCAGCAAGGTTCTTATTCTCCAGCTTCTGCCGGGTACACAGGGACTTTACGGACTTCTTACGGCTATTCTTCTTCTCAGCCGTATCGGCGTTATCGGTAGCGGTGCTGTTGATCTCACTCTTAATCAGGGACTTATGTTTTTTGCCGCAAGCCTGCCAATCGCTATTGTAGGTCTTTTCTCGGGCATTGCACAGGGCAGAGCAGCTGCTGCAGGCGTAGGCATCGTTGCAAAGAAGCCTGACCAGAGCAGCAAGGGCGTTATCATGGCAGCAATGGTTGAAACATACGCTATCCTCGCACTGCTTGTATCGATTCTTCTCATTTATAACATCAATATCTGAT
This sequence comes from Oscillospiraceae bacterium, assembly GCA_029007035.1. Classification (GTDB taxonomy): domain Bacteria; phylum Bacillota; class Clostridia; order Oscillospirales; family Ruminococcaceae; genus Ruminococcus. The sequence continues at coordinate 41,446 of JAQXHC010000027.1, read as the reverse complement.
TCTGAAAGGAGGCTGGAATATGTCCGGACTTGACAGAATACTGAGCGAAATCAGCAGCCGCGGCAGAGAAAGTGCCGAAGATGTTAAAGCTCAGGCTCAAATCAGAGCAGAGGAAATCCGTGCTGACGGCAGAAAAAAAGCTCAGCAGACCTACGACGGACTTATGGAAAGAAGCCGCGCTGATATTGCAAGAGAATATGCAAGCGGCTGTGCAGGCGCGGAGGCTGCGGCGAAAAGACGTTTTCTCGCTTGCAGAGTTGAGTGCGTTGATTCTGCGGTAAATGCGGTTTGTGAACGGCTCAGTTCTCTCGGAGCGGAGGAATATTTTGCTTTGATTAAAAAAATGTTTGAAAAGCATCTGCGCGCCGGAAGCTGCATAATTGCTTTCGGAAAGCACGACCTTGAAAGGCTTCCCAAGGACTTTGACAAGACCCTTTCCGATATTGCGTCGGCAAAAGGAGCAAAGGTTGAAATCTCAGAAAAAGCTGCGGATATCGACAGCGGATTTATCCTCAGCTTCGGCGATATATCGGAAAACTGCAGTTTCAGCGACGTGCTTGAATCCGAGCGCGACGCGGTAAGAGACGCTGCCGCGGCTGTCCTTTTTGCGTGAGGTGGCTGTTATGAGTAATACCACCGGTTATGCAACAGCAGTTGCCGCTGTAAGGGCGCTCGAAAGCAGTCTGCTCAGCAAAAGCGACATCGACAGGCTTACAGCCGCGTCAAAGAAAAGTGAAATTGCCGACATACTTACCGGATCGGGAAAATATACTCTCCCTGACGGAGAATCCATCGGTGAATTTATCGACAGCGAGCTTGAAAGGGTCTGGAATTTTATTTCGGGCTATGCTCCGGGTGACAAGGCTCTGAGCATTCTTCTCTACAGGAACGATTTTCATAATCTGAAAGCGGCTCTCAAAGCGCTGATTATGAATTCTGAGCCACAGAGATACTTCATAACTCCCACCAATCTTGATCTCGGCGAGCTTTGCGCCACAGTCACAGCAAGAGACTTCGGCTCACTTCCGGAATATATGTCCGAAGCTGCCGAAAAAACCTATGGGATTCTCACCGAAACCCTCGACGGTCAGCTTGCCGATGCTTGTGTTGACTGCGCCGCCATGAGAGCAATGCAGTTGTCCGCAGAGGAAGCCGGCAGCGGATTTATGAAAAAATATGCCGCACTGATTACCGTCGGTTCGGATATCAAAACCGCCTATCGGTGCAGCCGGATGAACAAGTCCGCTCTGTTCGCGGAATCTGCAATATGCGGAAGTACTGAGCTTGACAAGGCCTCATTGGTTAATGCTTCACTTCGCGGCACTGAAAGCTTTCTTTCGTGGCTTTCTTCCACAGCCTATGCCGAAGCTGCTGAAAAGCTCAGCGAATCCACGGCTTCATTTGAAAAATACTGCGACGATATGATTATTTCGCTTGCGGAGGAGGCTAAGCTCAAGGCTTTTGGTGTTGAGCCGCTTGCTGCATATTTCATTGCTAAAGAGACAGAAATCAAGAATCTCCGCATTCTTGTAACCTGCAAGGAATTCGGCGCAGATAACGATATTATTACGGAAAGGATGCGAAAGCTCTATGTATAAAGCCGCCGTTGTGGGCGACCGCGAAAGCATCTCAGGGTTTGCGGCTTTGGGACTTTCGGTTTTTCCCGTCAGTTCAGCCGATGAAACCGCAAAGCTTGTTAACCGTCTCGCCGAAAACAACTTTGCCGTCATATATATAACCGAGGCTGCCGCCGCGGAAATTGACGACACTATCGCAAAATACAGAAACCGCAGACTGCCTGCCATTATCCTTATTCCCGCTATTTCGGGAAATACCGGCAATGGCATGAAAAATCTTCACGAAGCCGTCGAGAAAGCTGTCGGCTCGGATATATTGAATTAGGAAAGAGGTGCCTTTACTAAGAATGAGCAGTATTGGTAACATTGTAAAAATATCAGGTCCGCTCGTTATCGCCGAGGGAATGCGCGATGCTAATATGTTCGATGTCGTGCGCGTAAGCGAGCAGCGTCTTATCGGAGAAATAATCGAAATGCACGGTGACCGCGCGTCCGTTCAGGTTTATGAGGAGACCTCGGGTCTCGGCACGGGTGAAAAGGTTGAATCCACAGGCGAGCCTATGAGCGTTGAGCTTGGACCGGGACTCATCGGAAGCATCTTTGACGGAATCCAGCGTCCTTTGGACGAGATCCGCCGTGTATCGGGAAACAGCCTTAAACGTGGTATCGAAGTCCCGTCACTTAAACGCGAACTTATGTGGCGTTTCACTCCATCCGTCAGTACAGGCGACAAGGTCATCGGCGGAGATGTAATCGGAACAGTACCCGAAACGGACATCGTCCTCCACAAAATCATGGTTCCCAACGGAATCAGCGGAACGGTCAAGGAGATTAAAGAGGGCGAATTCCATCTCACCGACACCGTGTGCGTGCTTGAAACCGAGTCGGGAGAAAAGGAGCTTTCTCTCATGCAGAAATGGCCTGTCCGCCGGGGCAGACCATATAAGAAAAAGCTTTCTCCGGATATGCCTCTTATAACCGGTCAGCGTGTAGTCGACTGTCTGTTTCCTATTGCAAAGGGAGGCGTTGCCGCTATTCCCGGACCTTTCGGAAGCGGAAAAACCGTAACTCAGCATCAGCTTGCAAAATGGGCGGACGCTGATATTATTGTTTACATCGGCTGCGGTGAGCGCGGAAATGAGATGACAGATGTTCTCAATGAATTTCCGGAGCTTATCGACCCCCATACGGGCAAATCTCTTATGGAGCGTACCGTTCTTATCGCGAACACCTCGGATATGCCTGTTGCAGCCCGTGAAGCGTCGGTTTATACAGGTATAACGATTGCCGAATATTTCAGGGATATGGGCTATTCCGTTGCTCTTATGGCAGACTCCACATCGCGTTGGGCTGAGGCTCTGCGTGAGATGTCGGGACGTCTCGAGGAAATGCCCGGCGACGAGGGATATCCTGCTTATCTCGGAAGCCGTCTTGCTCAGTTCTATGAGCGGGCAGGCAGAGTAATCTCAAACGGTACCGATGGACGCGAGGGTGCACTCTCGGTTATAGGAGCGGTTTCGCCTCCCGGCGGCGACATCTCTGAACCTGTATCTCAGGCTACGCTGAGAATCGTAAAGGTTTTCTGGGGACTGGATTCGAACCTCGCCTACCAGCGCCATTTTCCTGCCATTAACTGGCTCACCAGCTATTCGCTGTATGCTGATTCTCTTGCCGACTGGTACAATAACAATGTATCTCCGGACTGGATGAAGCTCCGCGGCAGATTTATGCAGATTCTCAACGACGAGGCTGAGCTTAAAGAAATCGTAAAGCTCATAGGTATGGATGCTCTTTCGGGCAGTGACCGCCTTAAAATGGAGACTGCCCGCTCAATCCGTGAGGATTTCCTGCACCAGCTTGCTTTCCACGAAATCGATACCTACACAAGTCTTAAAAAGCAGCTCTACATGATAAAGCTGATTCTCGGCTTTAACGACGAGGCGGAGGCTGCTCTCGCAAAGGGAGCGGACATCGAAACTCTTGCAGGTCTGCCCGTAAGAGAGAAAATCGGACGTTTCAAGTACGTTCACGAGGATAACACCGATTCGGAATTTGCTAAGCTCTGCACTGAAATATCTGCCGAAATCGAGAATACTTTAAGCAAGGAGGAGCTCTGATGCCAAGAGAATACAGAACCATACAGGAAGCGGCAGGACCTCTGCTTCTTGTAAAGGACGTTGAAAATGTAAAATACAACGAAATCGCCGAAATCAGGCTTGCAAACGGTGAAAGACGCCGTTGCCGTGTACTTGAAATCGACGGAAGCAACGCTCTCGTTCAGCTTTTCGAGAACGCAGCGGGAATAAATCTTTCCGACAGCAGCGTTGTTTTCTCGGGCCGTCAGATGGAGCTTGGAGTCTCTGAAGATATGCTCGGACGCGTATTCGACGGTCTCGGACGTCCTATTGACGATGGTCCCGAACTGATTCCCGAAATGCGCATGGACGTAAACGGTCTGCCAATGAACCCCGTTGCAAGAAAATATCCGCAGGAGTTCATTCAGACAGGCGTTTCGGCAATCGACGGTCTTAATACCCTCGTAAGAGGTCAGAAGCTGCCGATTTTTTCGGCGAGCGGTCTCCCTCACGCTCAGCTTGCGGCACAGATTGCACGTCAGGCTAAGGTCCGCGGAAGCGACGAGCAGTTCGCCGTTGTCTTTGCGGCTATGGGTATCACTTTCGAGGAGTCGGAATTTTTCATCAACAGCTTCCGCAGCACAGGCGCCCTGGACAGAACGGTTCTCTTTATCAACCTCGCAAACGACTCTGCTATTGAGCGCCTTGCAACTCCGAAAATGGCTCTCACTGCTGCCGAATATCTTGCATTTGAGAAAAATATGCACGTTCTGGTAATCCTTACTGATATCACCAACTATGCAGATGCACTCCGCGAGGTTTCCGCTGCCCGTAAGGAAGTTCCCGGACGACGCGGATATCCCGGATATATGTATACCGACCTTGCAACGATTTACGAGCGTGCAGGCCGTCAGAATGACCGCGACGGAAGCATCACTATGATTCCGATTTTAACAATGCCAGAGGATGATAAAACTCATCCGATTCCCGACCTTACGGGTTACATTACAGAGGGACAGATTATCCTTTCCCGTGAACTTTACAGAAAGGGCATAAATCCGCCTATCGACGTACTTCCGTCCCTTTCGCGACTTAAAGATAAGGGTATCGGTGAGGGTAAGACCCGCGCCGACCACTCTGATACGATGAATCAGCTTTTCTCCGCCTCTGCGCGCGGAAAGGATGCAAAGGAGCTTATGATTGTACTCGGAGAGGCGGCTCTTACGCCTACCGACAAGCTTTATGCCAGATTTGCCGACGAATTCGAGAAAAAATATATCAATCAGGGCTTCGACAACAATCGCAGTATCGAGGAAACTTTATCTGTTGGCTGGGAACTGCTGCGGCTTCTCCCGAGAAGCGAGCTGAGACGTATACGCGACGAATATCTCGATAAATACTACGATGCTGCCGAATAAGCGAGGTGACCGTTTTTGGCAAGAATGAATGTAAATCCCACCCGCATGGAGCTTTCAAAGCTTCGCGGAAAGCTCATATCTGCGCGGCGCGGTCACAAACTGCTGAAGGATAAGCGTGATGAGCTTATGAGGCGTTTTATGGATATGGTCCGCGAGAATCAGAAGCTTCGCCGCGAGGTTGAGGAGGCTATCCGTAAGGCAAATGCCCATATTGCAGTGGCAGGCTCGGTTATGCAGCGTCAGCAGCTTGAAACGGCTCTAATGCTCCCGAAGCAGGAGGTCGAGCTGAATATCTCTGAGCAGAATGTCATGAGCGTGCGGATTCCCGTGTTTGAGGCGACTTTCCGCAGCAGTGATACCAATGACATTTACTCCTATGGTACAGCTTTTACGTCCTCCGACCTTGATGATGCTGTAAAGGCACTTTCCGAGGTTTTCCCGAAGATGATACGGCTCGCGGAGGTCGAAAAGTCATGTCAGCTCATGGCGGACGAAATCGAAAAGACACGCAGACGTGTCAATGCACTTGAGCACATAATGATTCCTGACTACGAAGATACCATAAAATTCATCACAATGAAGCTTTCGGAAAATGAGCGAAGTACGGCTACGAGTCTGCTCAAGGTCAAGGATATGGTGCTGAAGCGCTCTCATGATTATCATTAGTTAATGTATCGAATCAATTTCGGGCAGGCGATGTCTGCCCAATTTATTTTATAATTAAAGGATTTTTTGACTATCGGAGATTTTTGTGGTATAATAAAGGCAGCACAATTCAATTAACGGCTCTGACGTATATCTGCTGGCAGATATACTGTTTTCTCACACAAAATCTGACTGGGTATCTGACCGGTAATAACTATGCGATGTTGCTGCTTTACGATTTGTTTGAAAGGAGGGCGGTAAATGCAGAAATATGAAATAATTCTCAGCAAGCTGAATTCTGCCGGATATGAAGCCAGCCTTGTTGGCGGCTGCGTCCGTGACAGGCTTATGAACCGCCCTGTACACGATTACGATATTGCTACCAATGCCCTTCCCGAACAAATAATTGATACTTTTTCCGGATATAACGTAATCCCAACAGGTCTGAAGCATGGCACGGTAACTGTTATCTGCGGCGGAGAACCTTTTGAAATCACTACCTACCGCATCGACGGAAGTTATTCCGATAGCCGTCGACCCGATTCAGTGAAGTTCACTCCGAATCTTACTGACGACCTTGCACGCCGTGATTTCACGATAAATGCCATTGCCATGGATATAAACGGCAGTATCACCGACCCATTCAACGGCACAGAGGACATTCGGCGCGGAATAATCCGATGCGTTGGCAAGCCTGAAAAGCGTTTTACCGAGGATGCGCTGAGGATTATGAGATGTGTACGTTTTGCCTCTCAGCTTGGATTCGCAGTCGATGACGAAACTGAAAATGCTGTTCACGCCATGAAATCTCGGCTTTCGCTTATTTCCGCCGAACGTGTACGCGTTGAGCTTGACAAGACTATATGCGGCGAAAACTGTCTCGGTGCGCTGATGAATTTCAGCGACGTTATAACCGAAATTATACCCGAGCTTTTGCCGGCAGCAGGCTTTGATCAGCACAGCAAATATCATAAATACGACATTTACGAACATACTGTCCGCGCGGTTGAAGCTGTCCCGTCTGAAAATACTGAAGTCCGTCGTGTTATGCTGTTTCACGATATCGGAAAACCTCATTGCTTCACCATTGATCCCGACGGTCAGGGACATTTCAAGGGTCATGCGGAGGTCGGGGCAGATATCACCGAAAAAGTTATGAAGCGCCTGAGATACGATAATGCTTCAATTCGTCGGACTGTTCAGCTTATTCGCCGCCACAGCGACAAAATCCGAACCGAAAAGCATATAAAACGGCTGCTTTCGGCTATGGGAAGCGAGCTGTTTTTCAGTCTTATGGAGGTTAAAAAAGCAGATAATTCGGCGAAAAATGAATTTGTTCTGGAAGAACTAAAAGATATTGAAAAAATTGAGACTATCGCCAAAAGAATTATTGCAGACGGCGAGTGCATTACTCTGAATCAGCTTGCGGTCAATGGAAAGGATATCATGTCGATCGGCTTCTCAGGCAGTGAAATCGGGACGATACTTAATCATCTGCTCGGACTCGTAATCGACGGAAAGCTCCCTAACGACCGCATCAATCTGCTGAAATTTGCGGAAAAGGAGTATCAGAAATGAACGGATTTATTCATTCAACCGAAAGCTTCGGAACGGTTGACGGTCCCGGAGTACGATTCGTTGTGTTTTTTCAGGGCTGCCCCATGAGGTGCAAATACTGTCATAATCCGGATACATGGAATTTTTCCGGCGGCAGGGAAGTCTCCGCGGAGGAGATGATGAAGGAATACAGTTCATACCGCGAGTTTCTCAAATCGGGAGGAATTACGGCTACAGGCGGAGAACCTCTCGCTCAGCCTGAATTCCTTGCAGAGCTTTTTGAACTGGCAAAAAAAATGAATGTTCATACCTGTCTTGATACTTCCGGAGTTGTATTCGAGCCGGATTCCCACGAAGAAATCGACCGGGTCATTAACTCCACTGACCTCGTTATGCTCGATATAAAGCATATCGACCCTGATGAGCACCGGAAGCTTACGGGTCACTCAAATGACAATATACTCGCATTTGCAAGGTATTTGTCAGACAGAAGAATACCGCTCTGGATAAGGCACGTTGTAGTTCCCGGCATTACCGACGGTTATAATGAACTGTTCAGACTTGGTGAGTATCTGTCGACACTGACTACCCTTAAAGCACTTGATATTCTCCCGTATCACGATATGGGAAAAGTAAAATACGAACGGCTTGGTATAAGCTATCCTCTCGCAGATGTTCCTCCGCTTTCAAAGGAAGCCGCCGTTGAGGCAAAAAATATCGTTATGGAGGGAATTAAAAGCGGTCTGCGAAGCACGAAATAAACGCAGCAACGCACAAAGACCGCATGACGGTTCTGCACGGAAGTTTCCCGACATACGACAGTATGTATGCGGAATTATTTATACAATCTGATGAAAAAATGACGGCACATCCTGCGAACAAACTTTGCGCGGTGCTGCCTGAAGTTTTTTCATTAAATTATCACAGCTGACACAATTCAAACATTGAAACTTGTCGGGAAATGTGATATAATACAGCTATCACAGTTAAAGGAGAAAAAAATGAACGAACAGAAATCACCTAAAAAAACTCTTTTGTACTACGTGATACTGTGCGCGGTTCTGATACTTGCATTTAATGCTTTTATCATTCCTTCAATCAACCGTCACCGTATAAAAGAGACAAATTACAGCTTTTTTCTTGATCAGATTGAAGATGGGGCTGTCGAACAGGTTCAGATAAAAGACGATACCATTCTTTTTAAAATAACCGATGAAAATGGCATTTCCCGTATTTATTCAACAGGAAAAATGGACGATCCCGACCTCGTCAGCCGACTTCACGACAGCAATAAGGATATCGAATTCACCCAGAGCATTGAGGAATCAAGTCCGATAACCTCGCTGCTTATTTCATGGGTACTGCCCACGGTTTTCCTTATTGTTCTGTGGAATCTGCTTATGCGCGGAATGAGCAAGCGAATGAGCGGAATGACAAATTCAATGTCATTCGGCAAAAGCAATGCCAAGATCTATGTTAAGGCTCAGACAGGTAAAACCTTTGCCGATGTTGCCGGTCAGGACGAGGCTAAGGAGGCACTTGAAGAAATCGTTGACTTCCTGCACAATCCTGATAAATACGCCGAGATCGGTGCAAATCTTCCGAAGGGTGCGCTCCTTGTCGGACCTCCCGGAACGGGTAAGACTCTGCTCGCCCAGGCTGTTGCCGGCGAGGCGAGCGTACCGTTTTTCTCAATTTCCGGTTCTGAATTTGTCGAAATGTTCGTCGGCATGGGAGCTGCAAAAGTCCGTGACCTGTTCAAGCAGGCAAACGAAAAAGCTCCGTGCATCGTATTCATTGACGAAATCGATACAATCGGAAAAAAGCGCGACGGAAATCTCGGAGGAAATGATGAACGTGAACAGACTCTGAATCAGCTGCTCACCGAAATGGACGGCTTCGACGGAAAAAAAGGCGTTGTAATACTTGCGGCTACAAACCGTCCTGAATCACTTGACCCGGCACTGCTCCGTCCCGGACGTTTTGACAGACGCATTCCCGTTGAGCTTCCTGATTTGCCGGGACGCGAAGCGATTCTCAGAGTCCATTCAGAAAAAATCAAAACCGACGGAAACATCGATTATAATGCGGTAGCGCGTTCAACTGCCGGAGCATCGGGTGCAGAGCTTGCAAATATCATTAACGAAGCGGCACTCAGAGCTGTCCGCAATAAGCGCGACAAGGTGATCCAGAGTGATCTTGAAGAAAGCGTCGAAGTTGTAATCGCGGGCTATCAGCGAAAAAATGCCGTCATTTCACAGCACGAGAAGGAGATCATTGCCTACCACGAAATCGGACACGCTCTGGTAGCTGCCAAGCAGAAAAATTCCGCTCCGGTACATAAAATCACGATCGTTCCACGAACCTCCGGTGCGCTTGGCTACACTATGCAGGTTGACGAGGGCGAAAAGGTCCTTATGTCAAGGGAAGAAGCTATGGCTCGGCTTGCTACGCTTACGGGCGGACGTTCGGCAGAGGAACTTGTATTCAACACCTGCACCAGCGGAGCGTCAAACGACATCGAACAGGCTACCAAGCTCGCCCGTGCAATGGTTACACGCTATGGAATGAGCAAAAATTTTGATATGACCGCACTTGAAACTGTTTCTAATCAGTATCTTGGCGGCGATTCGACTCTTGCCTGTTCTTCTGACACCGCTGCAAAGGTTGATGAAGAGGTCGTTTCTCTCGTTAAGAGCGCCCATGAAAAAGCAGTTTCGATTCTCTCCGAGAATATTGGCAAGCTCCATGAACTGTCGTCATATCTCCTTGAAAAAGAGACTATCACCGGTGAGGAATTTATGAATATCCTCAACGGAACTGCTGTTACCGCAAAATAAAGAAATTTACGATGCGAGTCAGCCATTAAAGAAATATAGCCTGAGAAAATACCATTTTTCTCAGGCTGTTTATATGATTTCACATTTATAGCACGCAGTACAATCTGACAATTCAAATCACATATTGCTGTGCTGGCTTTTACAGTGGTGAACTGCAACGCTTTTCATATTACCATGATCAGTGTTCCGATTCCGATGAGAACACAGCCGATAAGTGATTTAGCAGTGAATTCTTCATGCAGAAAAACAAAAGCTAATATCAAAGTGAAAACTACGCTCATTTTATCAATCGGAACTACTTTTGATGCTTCTCCTATTTGCAAGGCTTTATAATAGCAGAGCCATGATGCACCTGTTGCAAGACCGGATAAAATCAGAAATATCCAGCTTTTCCTGCTGATTTCGTGCAATCCGCTTTGCGTATGCGTCAGAAATACCATTCCCCATGCCATGATAACAACCACAACAGTTCTGATTGCTGTTGCAAGATTTGAATTAACCCCATCTATTCCGACTTTTGCGAGTATTGAAGTAAGTGCTGCAAATACAGCGGACAAAATTGCAAATACAATCCACATAGACTTTTTCCTCATTTTATTCCTGAAAATTCTAATATGACGATGTATTTATTATAACATCGGATAATTAAAAAGTCAATGTCAGACGAAACGCAAACAAAAATGGCTTATTTATGTGGACATTCTCTGATGAACTACAAACAGACAGCTGCTGTTGTAATTTATGGAACAATGAAAAAGGCAGAAAAAAGCGCCGAAACGCAAGCACTTCGACACCCTTTCCTTTGTTCTTTTTTCTTTTCTTTTGTCTTTTGTTCTACAAGCATATTTTAGCATAGCTTAATGTGAAAATCAAGAAAAATATTCCGACAGCCGTCGACAATCCCAGTCTGATTTGCCAAAATAACCAAAGCTCACAAAATTCAGCCTAAAAAATCACATTCATTTTTGTTGCTCGTGCATAAAAAAATATAATATTTATTGAAATATTTTTGCTTGTGAATTAAAATTACATAATTTCTCATTTTTTTATATAAGCTATTGAAATTTTTTCGAGTTTGGTGTATAATTAAAATATAATAATGTTTGTTAAAGGAGTATTAAACCAATGTATAATAATCTTATGGATTCAATAGGTCTTGTTACTGAATGTGACCCCGAGGTCGGAAATGCTATGAATTCCGAGCTTGCTCGTCAGAGGAGAAATCTTGAGCTTATTGCCAGCGAAAATATCGTTTCGCCCGCAGTTATGGCAGCGATGGGTTCGGTTCTCACCAATAAGTACGCCGAGGGATATCCCGGAAAGCGCTACTACGGCGGCTGTGAGTGCGTTGACGTTGTGGAGCAGATTGCCATTGACAGAGCAAAGGAGCTTTTCGGTGCAGGCTATGCGAATGTTCAGCCGCACTCCGGCGCGCAGGCTAATACGGCAGTTTATGTTGCCGTTCTTCAGCCCGGAGATACCGTTCTCGGAATGAGTCTTGCAGACGGCGGACACCTTACACACGGTTCACCAGCTAACCTTTCGGGCAAGTATTTCAATTTCGTGTCATACGGTCTTGACGATACAACCGAAACTATCAATTATGATACCGTGCAGAAGCTTGCCGAGGAGAACAAGCCCAAGCTCATCGTTGCAGGAGCAAGCGCATATCCGAGAGCTATCGATTTCAAGAGACTTTCCGAGATTGCAAAGTCCGTTGGTGCACTGCTCATGGTCGATATGGCTCATATTGCAGGTCTTGTTGCTGCAGGTGTTCACGAATCACCCGTTCCATATGCGGATATCGTTACAACAACAACTCATAAGACTCTCAGAGGACCCCGCGGCGGTCTTATTCTCACAAATGATGAGGCACTCGCGAAGAAAATCAATTCTGCAATTTTCCCCGGAACTCAGGGCGGACCGCTTATGCACGTAATTGCTGCTAAGGCTGTTTGCTTCGGCGAAGCTCTCAAGCCTGAATTCAAGGACTATCAGAGAAGAATCGTAGAGAACGCCAAGGCTCTTGCAGATGGACTTGTTAAGAGAGGTTTCAACCTCGTTTCCGGCGGTACGGACAACCACCTTATGCTCGTTGACCTCCGTCCGTTCCACATCACAGGCAAGGAGCTTGAGCACAGACTTGACGAGGTTTATATCACCGTTAACAAGAACGCTATCCACAATGACCCCGAAAAGCCGTTTGTAACAAGCGGTATCAGAATCGGTACTCCTGCCGTTACTACAAGAGGTCTCGGTGTAGATGACATGGAAAAAATTGCTGAGTACATTTACCTCTGCGCTACAGATTTCGAGAACAAGGCTGACGAGATTCGTGCAGGCGTTACTGAAATCTGCAACAAGTATCCGCTTTATAAGTAATTTTACGCTACTCAAGGGGCGGACAGGCTGTCCGTCCCGATATTTTTATTTAAGGCAATACCGTACAAAGCACACTGCACGGTTTTGTACCGAATCATAATAATTGCAAAAATGCTGTCTCATGTGAAAACAGGTATAGTTTAATAGTATAAATCAGAATTTACGGCAGTATACCCGAAACCCTGCTGGGGAAAACCTTTCTGAGGAAAGGTTCTTCCCCAGACCCCTTTCCAAAGACTTTTATTTATTTTTTCACAGAGGGGCAAATGCCCCTCTGTGAAAAAATGAGCTAAAGTTTTAGGAAGGAAGTTTGAGGGAGAACCCTTTTTCAAAAGGGTTTCCCTCAACAAGTTACGCAGATAGCTGCCGTAAATTCTGATTTATCTAATAACAATTATCATCAAAACTTTAAAAAGGAGGCGATGTCATGTCCGCACCATTAGCCGATAAAATCCGTCCGAAAACATTGGACGACGTTGTAGGTCAGGAACACATTCTCGCGGAGGGAAAACCTCTGCGCCGAATTATCGACAGCGGGAAAATACCCAACATGATTTTCTATGGTCCGTCAGGAGTCGGAAAGACCACCGTTGCGCGCATTATAGCAGAAAACTGCGATATGTCGCTCCATAAGCTCAATGGAACCAGTGCATCGGTTTCAGACATCAAGGACGTCGTCTCCGATATCGGCACATTCGGTACGGAAAATGGGATCCTGCTTTATCTCGACGAAATTCAGTACCTCAATAAAAAGCAGCAGCAGAGTCTGCTTGAATACATAGAAAACGGGGATATTACGCTGATTGCGTCCACTACCGAGAACCCGTATTTCTCGGTTTACAATGCTGTAATCAGCCGAAGCACGGTATTTGAGTTCAAGCCGGTCACAGCTGAGCAGCTTATTCCCGCTGTCAAGAGGGCATTTCGCATGATTTCGGAGGACACAGGGACGGAAATTGTCGCCGATGACGAGGTCTGCCGCCTGATAGCGTTCGGATGCGGAGGCGATGTGCGAAAGGCGGTCAATACGGCTGAGCTTTGTGCGGTCTGCGGAGATAATGTTGAGGGAAAAACTGTGATTACAGAAGAATCGCTGAAAATCCTTTCTCAGCGCAGCAATATGCGATATGACCGCGACGGCGATCAGCATTATGACATTTTATCGGCTTTACACAAATCCATTCGCGGCTCGGACGAAAATGCGGCTCTCCATTATGCCGCGCGGTTAATCGAGGCAGGGGATATTATTTCCCTGTGCCGACGGCTGCTCTGCATTGCCTGCGAGGATGTGGGACTTGCCTTTCCGCAGGCGATCGTGGTGACTAAAGCGTGCGTGGACTCGGCTTTGCAGCTTGGTCTGCCCGAGGCGCGGCTGCCGATTGCCGAGGCGATTGTTCTTCTTGCAACTGCTCCGAAGTCCAACAGTGCATATCAGGCTATTGATGCGGCAATTGATGATGTGCGTTCCTGTGATGCACTGGATTTTCCCCGTCATTTGCAGAATAAGCACTTCGACGGCAAAGGCGCAGCTGTAGTTGGTCAGAATTATCTGTATCCGCATGATTTTCCCAATCACTATGTCAGTCAGCAGTATCTTCCGGACGCGCTTGCGGACAGGATTTATTATAAATTCGGCGATAACAAGCAGGAGCAGGCAGCCTGTCAGTACCGTAAAAAGATTTTGAGTGAATGTGAGCAAAAATAGTATTTTGTTGCAAATGTCACATTATTTTTCGGGAAAAAGTGATATAATAACAGTGACAAACTACTAAACCAATAATTTAACGGAAATGAGGCTTTTCAAATGAACAAAATTACAAACGACATTGTGTATATTGGAGTTAATGATCATGAAATCGACCTTTTTGAAGGTCAATATGATGTTCCCAACGGAATGGCATACAACTCATATATGATCACAGACGAAAAAATTGCCGTACTGGATACAGTCGACGTCCATTTTAAAGATGAGTGGCTGAATAATCTCAGCGAGGCTCTCGGCGGACGAAAACCTGATTATCTTATAATTCAGCACGCTGAACCCGATCATTCTGCAAGCATTGCGGATTTTGTAAAGGCTTATCCCGAAGCTCAGATTGTTGCAAATGCAAAGACTTTCGGATTGATTAAAAGCTTTTATGGTGAAATTCCATTTGGCGGTCAGGTTACAGTTGCTGACGGAGATACGCTTTCACTGGGAAATCATGAACTGAAATTTGTATTTGCACCTATGGTTCACTGGCCCGAGGTCATGGTGACTTACGATATCACGGACAAGGTTCTGTTTTCCGCGGACGCGTTCGGTAAATTCGGCGCGCTTGATGTGGACGAGGACTGGGCATGTGAGGCGAGAAGATATTATTTCGGAATCGTAGGCAAATTCGGAGTACAGGTTCAGGCTCTGCTTAAAAAGGCTTCAGACCTTGAGATAAAGACTATTTGTCCGCTTCACGGTCCGGTTCTTACAGAGAATCTTCCATATTATCTCGGACTTTATAATACATGGTCTTCCTATGGTGTTGAGTCGGAGGGAGTTATGATTGCGTATACTACAGTTTATGGAAATACTGCAAAGGCGGTCAATATTCTTGCTGATAAGCTGAAAGCCAAAGGCTGTCCGAAGGTTGTTGTATGCGATCTTGCAAGAGAGGATATGGCGGAGGCAGTTGAGGATGCTTTCAGATACGGTAAGCTCGTGCTTGCAACTACGACTTATAACGGCGATATTTTCCCGTTCATGAAGAATTTTATTGATCATCTCACAGACCATAATTACCAGAACAGGACTATCGGTCTTATCGAAAACGGAGCATGGGCTCCTGCTGCGGCTAAGAAAATGATGTCGATGTTTGAAAAGTCTAAAAATATAACATGGCTCGAATCAGGTGTGAAGATTCTTGCTTCCGTCAGCAGCGAAAACGAGCAGCAGCTTGAAGCAATGGCTGACGAGCTGATGAAGTAATGATATTTTTCCGTGTAGTTTGAATAAAAATCTCCCAATGGAGGTCAGATATGAAGGTAACGCTTAATCCCGATAAGGAGGTCGTAAAAACGATCCGTGAGGGACTGAAGAAAAAGGACGGATATTGTCCGTGCAGACTGGAAAAAACTCCGGAAAACAAATGTATGTGCAAGGAGTTCCGTGAGCAGATTGACGATCCTGATTTCGAGGGCTTCTGCCACTGTATGCTCTACTACAAATCAAAGTAATGAGGAGGAAATACTATGAATGAAATTATCGTGACAAAGGAAAATTTCCGTTCAGAGGTGCTGGAGTCAGATATTCCGGTAATGCTGGATTTCTGGGCGGAATGGTGCGGTCCGTGCCGCATGCTTTCGCCGATTATCGCAGAGATTGCCGATAAATACGACGGTAAAGTCAAAGTCGGCAAGATCAACGTGGACGAGCAGGAGTCGCTTGCGAGAGATTTCGGAGTTCAGAGCATTCCTCTTGTTGTTGTTATGAAGCATGGTAAGGTTACTGCTTCATCAGTAGGCTACCGTCCGATTGAACAGCTCGAATCATTGCTGAAGTAAGGAATTATATGTTATAAATCATCATATAATTTTTTCACAGGCAAATACAGAATAATATACCAAGGAACAGGGTGTCTGTTATGGATGCCCTGTTTTATTTGTTTCCGGCTGAACGGTTGACTATTTCCGTGGTATATGTTATAATACAGAAAAAGAATTTCAGAGGTTTATCATGCAACATATGATTGAAAAAATTATAAATAGATCCTTGGAATCAAAAAACTTAGTCGGAGCGAACTGCATAGTATTAAAGGACGGCGAGGAGCTTTTTGGCGGAGCATTTGGCTTCAGTGACAAGGAAAAAGGCATTCCTATGAGTCGTGATTCAATTTTCAGGCTTTTTTCCCTCACGAAGCCTGTAACTTCGGCTGCGGCAATGATTCTGATCGACCGTGGCTTGCTTTCTCCCGACGACGCCGTTTCCGATTTTTTCCCGGAATATTCGGAACTATCCTATATGGACGAAAATGGTGATATAAAGCCGTGCAATACGGTTATGCGCGTGTCACATCTGCTCACAATGACATCTGGACTTCCATATGCCAACAATTATAATGTCTCGGTAAAAGCAGCGGCGAAAATTTTTGATGCTCTTGAAGATGGACAGCGGACGGGCATCGGAATCACTACTGATGAATTCTGCCGCCGTGCAGCAAAAATACCGCTCTCTTTCGTTCCCGGCAAGCATTGGGATTACGGTATTTCCGCGGATATTCTCGGTGGAATTATTGAAAAGGCTTCGGGAATGAAGTTGAGTGAGTTTATGGAGGAGAATATTTTTCGTCCGCTTGGAATGAAAGATACGGGTTTTTATGTTCCAAAAGACAAACTCAGCCGATTCACTGTGCTTTATGAATGGAGCGACAGTGGACTTGTGCGGTGTGATAAGGCATTTCTCGGTCTGACTGACTATACAGCTCCGCCGATGTTTGAATCGGGAGGAGCCGGACTTGTTTCCACAATCGGTGATTATGCTAAATTTGCCTGTGCGCTTGCAAATGGAGGCAATCTTGGAGAAACTCGTCTTTTCGGACAGGAAACGTTCAATTATATGGTAGCTCCGAAGCTCGGCGAGTTTCAGCAGAATGATATGTGGGAACGTCTTGCCGGATATAATTACAGCTGTCTTATGAGAGTTATGACCGATGTTTCTTCCTCGCAGACCGGTACAGTAAACGGAGAATTCGGCTGGGACGGCTGGACAGGTACATATTTCTGCGCCGACCCGAATAATAAAGTAGTATGTCTCTTTTTTACTCAGATTTGCGGAGCAGGTACCACCTACGAGGCAGTTGAAATAGGAAAAACGGTTTACCGCGGACTGGGACTATGAGTTTACAGAACGGCAGTTTTTCGTATAGTTTCTGTTTTTCAGGTGAATTTGCTGCCGGCAGGAGAAATCATGTTTACAGGAAATAACGATTTTTTTCTCGGAAAGCAGAGTATCTCAATGGCATATAAGTGATGGTACACAGGAAAAGCATTCAACCTGAATTACCTTTCAGCATATTATAACGCAGGGAGCAGTGCGCTCCCGAATAATGCGAAAGGAAAAAAATTATGCCAAAGGTATTTTTAAGTCCGTCCACACAGGAATGGAATCCCTATGCCACCGAAGGCAATGAGGAGCTTTACATGAACCGCCTTGCCGACCGCATGGAGCCGTATCTGCGTTCGAGCGGAATAACCTATGTCCGCAACGACCCGGACAGAAATGCAGCAGGGGCGATAAAGGATTCTAATTCTGCCTATTACGACGTTCATCTTGCACTTCATACCAATGCCGCTCCCGAGTATCTTGCAGGCAAACTGAGGGGGATTGATATATATTTTTCTCCTGATTCAGAGTCCGGTGAGAGACTTGCTACGATTATAGCAAATAATCTTAAAAGTATTTATCCTCTTCCCGATAAGTCAAGGGCACTTCCGACCACAACTCTCGGCGAGGTTACTCAGACCCGGGCGACAGCGGTACTGTGCGAGCTTGGGTATCACGACAATTATGCCGACGAGGCGTGGCTGAAAAATAATCTCAATGAAATTGCGCAAAATCTTGTGCAGTCGCTGTGTGATTATTTCGGAATTCCATTTGTTGAACCGACAGCGGTCCGTTGGGGAACGGTAGTAACCGACGGAAGCGGTCTGAACGTGAGAAGTTATCCGTCAATGAGCGGAGAAATTATCGGCTCTGTTCCGAACGGAGCAGTGGTAATAGTTAACGGCGAAGTCAACGGCTGGTATGTAATCAGCTATAACGGTCTGACGGGATATTCAAGCAGTCAGTTTATCGTAGTCTGATGTGTATATACTAATTAAGGGCGAACCATTGGTTCGCCCTTTCTGCTTTGTCGTAAAATTTATAAATCTACGATAGTATAATAATGCAATTTATTATTTGCTGTCTGTGAATGCGGTATGTTTTTATCAGTTTCAGCCGATCAGAATTTTTCGCAGTGCGCAGAAATCAAAAATATCAATTGCCCCGTTTTCGTCAACATCGGCTGCATCGGTATCTGCAAGCTTTCCGGTGTTTGAGACCCACTTTCGCAGCATTACCAGATCGGCAGCTGAAATTTCACCGTCTCCGTTGACATCGCCTTTAACCGAATCGTCGTCAAGGGCGATGAAATTGCAGTCATTTTCAAGTGCATAGGTATGAGCGTCGGAATTTCTCCAGCTGAAAACATTTCCGTGGAACAGACTCGTGTAGTCGACGTCCGGGAAAGTATTATCATCTACGAAAATGCAGTACAGAACGCAGTCGGGATTGAGAATTTTAACCGATTTTAAGTCGGGACAGTATATTGTTGCGAAATAATTCAGTTCCTTAACGCTTTCAGGAAATACAATAGTTTCGATTCCGCTTACGTTTTTGAACGCTCCTCCTGCAACTGCGGCAGTTCCGTCGCGGAGAACAAACTCTTTATCGCCGGTATACTCACCCTTGAACCGGTAAGCGATGTTGTTTATGTAGTTCATTCCGTCAGGCAGATTTTTCTCCCATTCAGTGTCCTCAAAAACATTTTTGCCGATAAATTCAACACTTTCCGGAACAGTGATTTCTTTAAGTTTGGTACATCCTTCAAATGTACCGCCATAAAGATCCTCCGCGTCGTTATTTATTATCTTGACTCCGTCCTCAATAACAAGCTTCTCAAGAGATGAACAACCGCAGAAGGAAGCATCGTTGATTTCCTCAACACTTCCGGGAATAGTAATTTCTTTAAGGCTTGTACAATTCATAAATGACATGAATGAAATACTCTTTACTCCATAAGCAATATCAACGGATTCAAGACTTGTGCATCCGAAAAACGAGACAGTTCCGGTGCTTTCAACGCTTGACGGGATCGTAACAGATTTCAGATAACGATTGAATCTGAATGCTCCCATTATTTCATTAACACTGTCAGGAATCACATAAGTATCGCCGGTGTGAGCAGGAGGATAGTACTTCAGCTGCGTTTTATCCTTGGTAAAGAGAATTCCATCTTCACTGCAGTAATATTCGTTGTTTTCGTCCACGTTTATCGCTTCCAGCAAACTCACATTCTCGGATTTTATGCTCTGAATAGAGATGCTGAGAGATTCAATACTTTCAGGAACATTGATTTCAGTTATTTTAAGGCAGTCTTTGAATGTGCCGGAGTTGACTTTTGTGACAGGGAGTCCGTCAATTTTATCGGGAATGTCGATAACGCCCTCTGCCGCTTTGTCGCAGCCGGTAATGGCTATGGTTTTATCAAATAAGTCGCTTATCTCGTAGGTGAACACACCGTAAGTGAATACCTCCGCAGGCTCCTCGTCTATAAAATCTTCAGTGTTTTCCTCTGCGCTGACTGACGTAATATTACTGAAAAAACTGCATTGCCACACTGCTCCGATGACCGTGCAGGCGAGAATTCCCGCAAGCATTTTTTTGATTTTCATTTGAATTCCTCCCTAATAAATATCATATTAATAATAAATTGAAATATGACCTGTAATCTTATGAAATGCGCTTTCCCTTACCTTTTGGACGCTTTTCAATCGGTTTTTCTTTTCCTCCCATGTCCTCGCAAAGAGCTTCTTCATCATCATCCTGATCGCCGTCACAAAGCTCGGGATTAACAAGCCCCTGTGCTGTATAGAACGGATTGATAACGTATTTCTGAATCACAGGATAGCAAATAAAGCAAACCGTGAAGCACAGGAAAGCCATCGGGAAAAATGGAAGAATAAAAAGAAGAATTGACAGCGGAATCAGGAATATCATTGCTGCAAAAACAGCTCCAACGATCAGAAATGTCAGTAAGCTTGTCTTTATTGACACGAACATCAGTGCAAATGAATTTTTGATTAGATTTAAGAATGACAGGTCAGTGGCGGTCAGCATCAGAAAGATGTAGAAATTCATCATGATCACAACAAGAGCGACGCTGAGGCTCAGCGCATAAAGGACATAAAATACCTTTGAGTTGAATTGCTCTGCCATCTGGGGATAGATTCTGTAGCCTGCATATACAGACAAAAGCATGAGAATATCAACGATTCCGATAATCGACGCTCTGCCGAAATCGTTTTTGAATCCCTTGAAAAAATCATGAACCGCAAAGGTTGGTTTTTCAATGACATAATGCCGCATGACCCTTGTCAGTCCGGCAGTTGCCGGACCTATCAGGACCGCGAAAATCAGCAAACATATACCTAAAGCTGCGAATGCCGCAGTTGAATTGTCGATTTTGAACAGGAGCAGAAATCCTGCCGCAAGGGGAACAAAGAAAAGCATATATAGAAGATTTAATCCGAAAAGCTTCCATATTTTACGCCATAAAATATCGAAATAAAGACGTATTCCGGTCTTTTTCGGTCCGTTTTTGGAAATACCCGCGCCTGCACTTTCGTAGTCCTTACTGAATAAACCCATTAAACTTCCTCCATTTTTATATTGTTGCGGAGTCAGTACAAATCCGCAAAGAAATAATTCACCGCCGAATCCGCGACGGATACAATTGCAATCATTATGATAATTACAGCAAATTTCACACAGTAGAGCTTTGTGAGCCGCTGCATACTCTCTTCGGGACAGTTATCGCTGAACAGAAAGCTGAATTGTACACCCGAGAGTCGGAGCATTTCGCGCGCTCCGAGAATTGCAGTCAGCGACAGCGCAAGAGCTTTCGGAAGTACAAGCACCGATATTGCAGTGACAGCTCCGAAACCGTTTTCAATGTACAGCTGAGCAGCTGCTGCCCCGATTCCAAGACCTCTTGCTGCGGTTAGAGCAATGCAGAGAGGCTGTCCCACTGAGAAAAAACCCAGAATAAACATGGTCAGAGCAAAAAATCCGGCGGTCAGAAACGTATTCTTAAAAACCCCGAGAATCGTTTCGCCGCAGAGCATAGGGGAAAAATACTGATGAAGCCAGATTCTTTCTCCTGCCCATTCAGTTCCGTGTGCAGCCGTCAGTGAGGCACCTGCTGCTACGCCGAGCAGAATTACTGCTGCCAGTGAGGCAAAGCACAGATTTCTTTCTCCCGAGGGAGTCAGTTCACGTCTTTTTTTCATATTGCATCAATCCTTTAACTTGAAGTAACACTTCATAATGACCGTTTGCGTTTTTGAATACAATCTGTCCGATCATTATCCGGTTCAAATAAAGGATATGCAATTGCCTGTCCCGTAAGAACACAGCGACAGCATTTACTCTTACAAAAATTTATTTTGAAAGCTCGTAGGCTCTTTTTGTGCAGCTTTCACAGCATTTTTTTACCGTATCGGTAAGATTGCCCTCATACAGACGGTCGAGTCCTGCAAGAGTTGTACCTCCCGGAGATGAAACCATTCTGATAAGCTCATCGAGAGTATATCCCGAATCGGTAATCATCTTCGCCGAGCCGATAAGGCTCTGTGAAAAAAGCTCGGAAGCAGCGGCGGAATCGATGCCCACGGATTCCGCATAATCAATGAATCCCTTTGCGAAAAGATAAATAAATGCCGGACTGCTGCCGTTAATGGCAATGATCTCTTTCATCTTGTCCCTGGATATTACCGCCGCCTTACCGCAGGCTTTAAAAATATCAAGAACTACACTGAATTCTTCGTCCGAGACATTTTCGTTTCTTGAAAGAGCCGATGCACCCTCGCCAAGAAGCAGGGGAGTATTAGGCATAACGAGGATAACCTTTGCATCGGGTATTGTCTTCGACGCAATAAATTCATCGGATATTCCTGCGGCAATAGAGATTATTACGCTGTCGCTGCTCACACCGGGAGCTGCGGCTTCGAGAACACTCTCAATTATCTGCGGCTTAACAGCGAGGAAAACGTATCTGCACTTTTTTGCAAGCTCAGATTCTGATGAGCAGCTCTTCACTCCGATATCCGACAGCGCCCCGACCTTAGCCGAGTCGGGGTCGAAAGCGTATAAATCGACATTTTTTCCGATATTACAGCCTTTTATTCCTTTCATAATAGCAGAGCCCATATTGCCTGCGCCAATAAAGCCTATGGAGATATTGTTCATATTCATTCATCCTTTTTGGGAAATCAATGATTAAATCACATTTTGCGGCTCGGCACACATTTTTTGAATTTTTCCGTCATATCGCAGAGAAATATCCCGGTATACCGCCTGTATGTCTGCGGAAATAATATGTGATCTGCCGGATAATCCGACCGTATATTCTTCGCACGGATTCAATCAGTGCTTCCTTAAGTATTTTTCTTTATTATACTACATTTTGCACAATAAATCAAGTGATATTTGGGTGAAAATTACTGTGACAGCTTGGTTCATTATTCTTTTCTTCCGGGACAATGTTTTCCTGACTTTTCGTCAGTACTATACAATTTCCGTCATTGCTTCCATGGTGACAATGTGAGAATATGGGAGCCAACATCTGCCATAAATGAAAAACACAACGGGCGACCGAAGTCTGCCCGTTGTGATATACCCTGATTAATAAATCAAAGCAGTATTATGCCGTTTTCAGCACATTTTTCAGCCATTTCCTCAGGCCATACGGATGACTGGACCTCGCCGATATGAGCCTTTTCGAGAAGCAGCATACACAGTCTTGACTGACCGATGCCGCCGCCGATTGTAAGCGGAAGCGTTCCGTCAGCTATCATTCTGTGGTAGTCGTATTTCAGTCTGTCCTCCGCATTGCACAGTGCAAGCTGGGATTTGAGAGATTCGCTGTTTACGCGTATTCCCATTGATGAAACCTCAAGAGCATTATCAAGAACATCGTCCCAGATAAGCAGATCGCCGTTAAGTGACCAGTCGTCATAGTCTGGAGCTCTTCCGTCGTGCTTGATTCCGCTTTCAAGGAGTCCGCCGATTTGCATAACGAAAACAGTTCCATGCTCTTTGGCGATGAGTCTCTCGCGCTCCTTTGGAGTCTTGTCGGGATAGAGATTTTCAAGCTCCTGCGATGTAATGAAAAAGGGATTTCCGTTGATTTGCGCTTTAAGTTGCGGATAGCGCATTCTGACCTTTCTCTTAGTGTATACGATCGCCTTGACGATATAGCGGACGGTTTCTTTCAGAAACTCTATGTTTCTCTGCTCCGGAGTGATAACCTTTTCCCAGTCCCACTGGTCTACGAAAATAGAATGTGTATTGTCGGTGTCGTCATCGCGGCGGATAGCATTCATATCGGTGTAAATGCCCTCTCCGGCAGTATATCCGTAGCGGTAAAGAGCCATTCTTTTCCATTTCGCAAGAGACTGGACGACTTCTGCATCGGATTCGATTTCCTTTATTGAGAAATCGACCTTGCGCTCAACACCGTTGAGATCGTCGTTGATTCCGCTGCCCTTGCGTACAATAAGGGGAGCAGTAACGCGGTCGACGGTAAGGGCAAAGGTGAGAGCCTGCTGAAATATGTCCTTGATGTACTTGATCGCGTGCTGAGTTTCTCTGAGGGTGAGGGCAGACTTATAATCCTTTGGAATATAAAGAGATTTCGACATAAAAATCATTCCTTTATTAAAAAATTAAAACATTATCTGACATTGCCGACGGTTCTCGGATAAAGGATAACATCACGGATATTCGATACGCCGGTAACATACATGATGAGCCGTTCAAATCCGAGTCCGAAGCCGCCGTGGGGAACGGAGCCGTATTTTCTCAGGTCGAGATAGTCCGAATAAAGGTCAAGGTTCATGTTCCTGTCCTTCATAGCAGCGACAAGCTTGTCGTAGTTTGCTTCACGCTCGCTTCCGCCGATGATTTCGCCTACGCCGGGAACAAGGAGATCGACAGCCGCAACGGTCTTGCCGTCCGGATTCTGTTTCATATAGAACGACTTGATTTCCTTTGGATAATCGGTTACAAATACCGCCTTTTTGAATACCTTTTCGGCTATATAGCGTTCATGCTCGGTCTGGAGGTCGCAGCCCCATTCAACGGGATACTGGAAATTTTCACCTGATTCTTTAAGGAGTTTGATAGCCTCCGTATAAGTGACAATACCGAAATTATGGCTTATAAGTTCTTCAAGCCTGTCGATAATTCCGTTCTCGAAGTGAGCGTCGAAAAATTTCATTTCGTCGGGGCACTTATCGAGTAGGGTGCGGATAACGGTTTTAATCATATCCTCAGCCGTTTCGATAACCTCGGGTAGCTCGGCAAAGGCAATTTCCGGTTCAACGTGCCAGAATTCGGCGAGGTGCTTTGGAGTATTGCTGTTTTCAGCGCGGAAGCTCGGACCGAATGTATAAATCTTTCCGAATGCCATTGCAGCAACTTCGCCTTCAAGCTGGCCTGAAACGCTGAGTCCTGCGCGTCTGCCGAAGAAATCGTTGGAGTAATAGTCTTCTTCGTTGTCAAACTTAGTTGTATAGCCGTTTGTGGTAACCTGGAACATCTCTCCTGCACCCTCGCAGTCGCTTCCGGTAATGAGGGGAGTGTTCACATAGACGTAATTCTTATTCTGAAAATATGTGTGGATAGCCTCGGCAAGAACCGAACGGACACGGAATACTGCGTTAAAAGTGTTCGTTCTGCCTCTGAGATGCGGCATAGTGCGGAGAAATTCGAGAGTATGTCTCTTTTTCTGGAGCGGATATTCGAGGGGACAGCTTCCGATAACTGAAATGCTTTCGGCGTTGATTTCAACCGAACCCTGACGGGACTCGACAGCCTTGCCTGTAACGCATATTGACGTTCCGAGACGAAGTGCATCCTCATAGTCGATTTCCATAGCCTTGTCGATAACAATCTGCAAATGTTTGAGGGTAGTTCCGTCGTTAAGTTCGATGAAAGCTACGTTTTTGGAGTTTCGTGCTGTACGGACCCAGCCGCATACGGTGACTTCGCTGCCGATTAGCTCGGGCGAGCCGAAAACCTCTTTGATGTCAGTGTGCTTCATAAAATTCAATCCTTTCCCGGGACTATAAAAAATCCGTCCCGTAAAAAATTACAGGACGGAGATGAACCGCGGTGCCACCTGAATTACCGTGCAAGGCACAGTCACTCTTGTCCGCTTAACGCACGGAAAACGTCTTGCCTAATAGCCCTTACGGGAGTTCAGCTTGCTGCTCGGGAGTGTTATTCGCAGGCGCTCGGATATACGGTTTTCACTGTTCCGCACTCACTGTAAAAGAAATCGCCTGTTACTTCTCTCCGTCATGGCATTTATCATGTATAGTATTCTACCACTTTTTCCCGAATCTGTCAAGGAGTTTTTTGAGCGGACAGAAAAAATTTTTTTCAGAAACGCTTTTTTCAAAAACATTTGACCTTTTTGCCATAATGTGTTAAAATATAATAGATTACGCTTTTCTCAGGAGGTCAATCAGATAATATAGTCTGCGTGACAGTACAGCGGATGATAAATAAAAGAGGAAGTGAGCAGATGGAGGGCAGTCAGTGCGAAAAAATAATCGGCGATTATTACAGACCGATTTATCTTTATTGTTACAGCCGGCTTGACTGTGACAGCTTTGCCGCAGATGACTGCGCTCAGGAGGTATTTTTGACGCTGCTGAAAAAGAAAAATCGTCTTGTTGCCGGAAAAAATATAAAGCTCTGGCTGTATCGAACCGCTGATAATGTGATAAAAAATTATATTCGTAAAAACAGGAAAAATCTTGCTGAACTGACGGAGGAATGCTGTGCCGTTGAGGAAAACATATTTGAGGTTAAAGCAGGCGGGGATGCTTTCGATTTGCTCACAGATGAGGAATTATCAATAGTAACAGACTATTACGGCGGAGAATACGCTTCAAAGTCTGACATTGCCGATAAATACGGCATTACGCTGAGCAGTCTTTATAAAAAGATTTATCAGATAAAAAAGAAACTTCAAAGTAATGATACACAAAAAATCACATAAAGATTTGTGCATATATACAAAATTTGAATCAATCAGAAAAAAAAGCGTCCAAAAAAACATTTATATTATAATATGAAATTTAAGGCAATACCGTACAGAGATCGTTCGGCAGAAGTGCAGTCATATGGTATGCAAAGCCGTCAGGCAGTCTTTGCGCTATGTTGCCTTAACGAGGAGTATCTGCCGGAAAGGAAGTGATATTGTGGAAAGAGACAGACTTGAAAATGAACTGATGCGTGACTGTGAAACCGAAAAACTGCTGCTGGACGAGCTTAAATCAGAGCTTGACCATGAAATCTGCAAGCCTTTGAAAAAACGCGATTTTGATAAGATCGAGGCTCTTGCCGAAGAAATCGCAGAAATTTCCAACCATTCCGAAAATCTTGACAGCCGGATCAGTTCGGGTATGAACCGAGTCCTTTTCGCAGCTCCCGAAAGGCGGAGCGTGCTTCGTTCGAGAATTATTCCGGCGCTTGTGTGCTTTGCACTTGTAATTGCAGGACTTAATATTTATTCATTCCGAGCATGGGGAAAAAATTTCTTTTCCGCGGTGATAAGTGTGACTCCGGGCGGAGTAAAAATCAGTTTTCCGGATGTGAACGGAGACTCTGCTCAAAGCGGTGCGGAAGATATATTCGGCATCGGAGAAATATATGCCGAAAACGGTATAAAAGCTCAGCTTCCTCAGTTTATGCCTGAAGGAATGGAGCTTGTCGATTCGCAGATCAATAGGCTTACTGATTTGATTTCAATGAGCTTTCGCTTTGAATCAGATTACGGATTTGTAAATCTGACCGTTGAAAAATATTACGATTCTAAAAAAATCCCACCCATTCTTTTCCCTGAAAGTGTCGGAGTTCCCGAAGAAGTGTCGGCTGACGGCCGGACATTTTACGTAATAAGGGGAGAAAAATCCCTTACCGCCGCATACTGCTCGGACGGTGCAGTCTATACATTCTGTGCGGTGGGACTTGATTATGATGAATTTATAAAGATTGCGGAGTCGATGAAATGATGAAAATATTGTTTTGTAATAGGAAATATATATATTTGTTTGCAGTGCTGTTTTTCGGTGCCTTGATGCTGTGTGTGCCAATCGGGTCGAACGCTGCAGAGCAGACGTTTACCGAAGCAGTTCAGACAGTCGATATACCTCTCTATGAGGAAACCGAGAGCAAAGCAGTTTATACCACATCGGTAACTGAAACTTCATTAACCGCATCGGAGACATCTGTTAATAGTGAGACTACTGTTACAACAACCGGATCAACCGGTGAAAACAGTAATGACAGCGGCAGTTCCGATACAACCGTAATGGAGCCTGGAGACGGTACAGGAAATGAAGTTCCGGACTGTTCCGGGACAGAAACAACTGCGGTAAACACTACATCAACAACTGCAGCAGCAACGACTTCTTGTCACACCGAAACCGTGCCGGTTAATTCCGTAACAACAGAAAAAAACGATGTACCTCCACCTGAGATTTCGGACGAGCAGGATGAGCTGATAATTATGCAGTGCTCGATAGTTTGCGGAGACGGCGGTACGGAACTGATAATATCCGGCAGCACTCATTGCGTCGGGCGTGCAGAGGAAGTCGGATTCAGGAAAATACGGATTTACCGTGCAGATATACGCGGCTCGGATTCATCGGAATGGAGACTTTACAAGGTTATAAGCGACATATCCGCCAAGGATTCCATGAGCTGTTTTATAGACAATCTGAAGGTTAAAATCACTGAGACAGGACGTTATTACGTCTCATGCGAGCATTACGCCTGTAACGGCGGAAAGACTGTTTCTGTGCCGGACAGCAGCGAGATCATTAACGTTGAGGCTCTGACATTCTCCGAAGATGTTGTTGCTGCGACGAAAGAAATAATCGATTCATCAGACAAATCAAGCACATCTTCTTCCGTCAGTTATAAACACGCCGAGACCGTTCGGACGGAAGAGACTTCGCCCGACACAGGCGTCAGGGGAGTCGGAGCGGCGATAGTCTGTCTTGCGGCGGCGGCTCTTTTATCGGCGGCTTTAAGACCTCGCCGGGGAGACTGATAAACGATCAGCGCAAAACAGTATCAGTTCGATAGTGCTGTGCTTTTATTGCCGGACATTATCCGGTAATTATTTGCGGAACTCATATTCCGCATCATTTCTTTACAATATTATAAAACATCTGTGCAATACCGATTCAATTATCATGAGGTGTTGCCGCAGGTAAAAACGGAGGGAAATATGGATTTATTCATTTTTATTGTGTGCCTTGCAGTTTCGGCAATAAACACATATATTGCCTTTTCCGCAGTATCCGGCAATCAGCCGCGTTTTATTTCGGAAAAACGCAAAACGATCATGAACTGGTTTTATTTGAGCGTTTCACTGCTTGTTATAGCATTTCTGCTTGACGCTTCAAAGCTCGTTTCGCTCGGAAGCTGCGGCGGACTCACTGGTGCCTGTGCTGTTTTCGGTGTGCTATCGGCTCTGGCTGTTATAATAAGCGGAAAGGAAGTAAAAAGACGCAGTCTTCTGAAATTGGCCGTTCGCTCTCTTATGGTCTGCGGACTGGCTGAGATGTTCGTTTTCAATTTCAACTGTACTCATCTTTTCGGGAAAAACTATCAGAAGGGAAGATTTGATCTCGGTTCTGCGATCAGCGAAAATTACAACGCAGAGACGGGAACGAACTTAACTTCCGGAGAATTTTTCCTTGAATACGATGCAATCGATATTCCCATCGGAACTCTTACTTTTGATGCTGAGTCAAACGTCAGAGGCTATGTGGATGTTTCAATTGATATGACGGATGATACAAATACCGCTTCATACCGTTTTGATATCGCAAACGGCAGAATTATTGACGGCAATAGGAAAAGCATGACGATCCCATGCAACTTTTCCGGAGCTGTTCATAAAATCAGATTCCGGTTCAGCGCAAAGGACGGCGAAACTATCACCATTAAATCAATAAGCGCCAACGAACCGATAAATTTTCGCTTTTCTATAATGCGTTTCGGTATAATTTACGGAATATGTCTGCTGTTCTGGCTAATGACATCCTCAAAGCAGTTTTCCAAAAGCTTCGGTGAAAACAGTGACTTAACCGTAAGGCTTGCTAATCTTCTCACAGTTCTGCTTATCGCAGCTGCTCTGTGGCTGACCAATGCAGGACGCTATGAGTATACAGAGCATAATTTTGCAGCCGATTTTAAATCCACATCAGGCAATCAGATTACACAGGAGCTTGTTGACGCGTTTATCGACGGACGTGTTACGATGTCAACACAGATGAATCAGGAGCTTCTTGCCCTCGACAATCCCTATGACTGGAGTCAGAGAAATACATTAGACAGCTATGTTCCGTGGGATCACCTGCTCTATGACGGAGAATACTATTCATATTACGGTATCGGACCTGTGCTCACGCTGTTTCTGCCGTATAAACTTATTACGGGTTATTACTTCCCGTCCTGCTGGGCGGTATTTCTGTTCGGATGTATCGGAATACTCTTCCTGACGAAGCTTTATCTGTGCTTTATGGAAAAGTTCTTCCGTAAAACGCGTTCTTCACTGATCATTATGGGACTGTTCATAATACAGATGATTACTGGTGTATGGTTCTGCTTCAATGTACCGAATTTTTATGAAATTGCTCAGACATCGGGATTTGCCTGCGTTACTTCGGGAGCTTATTTCATGCTCAGCTCTAACGTTATCGGAGACGGAAAAATCAAGAAGGGAAGACTTGCTGCTTCCGCTGCACTGCTGAGTCTCGGCGTTCTTTGCCGTCCGACTCTTGCGGTTTACTGTGTGGCTGCACTGCTGTTCATCTATGCGGGATTTGCCAAGCTGAAAAGAAGCGGAGAAAAGAAAAAGGTCGGCTATGTCTCGTATTTTGCCTGTGCACTGCTTCCGTTTGCAATAATCGGTTCGGTTCAGATGATCTATAATTATATGCGTTTCGGCTCGTTTTTCGATTTCGGAATCCAGTATTCGCTTACAATCAACGACTTCACCAAATCGCAGTATCACACTCATTTTGTTATGATAGGCTTATTCAACTATCTGTTTGCGATGCCGTCGTTTATACAGGATTTTCCGTTCTTTTCAATGTCCTATGTTCCGACGTTCAATCCGCAGGGCTACTATTTTGTTGCGACGGTTTCGTCCCTCGGAATTCTGTGGAAGGCTCTGCCTGTGCTGTCCTACGGCTTCGGAATAAAAGCTTATCGGCTCAGCAAAAATGAAAACAAGCGTTTATACACGCTGCTTTTGATTGCAGTATGTATAGCCTGTCCGTTTGCGGTCATATTCTCGATATGGGAAAGCGGCTATGGAGCAAGGTATTGCGTGGACTTTGCATGGCAGATTTTCATAGGAGCACTTGTTATAGCGTTTATCATGTACGGAAAACTATGTGACAGCCTTAAAAAGCATCTTTGCCGTGCGATGGCGGTTTCTGCGCTGATTTCTCTTGTGCTTTGCTTTGCGCAGATATATAACTGGATAGATCCGTTAACTCTTTCAGCCGATTATCAGTCGGACTGTCTTTCATTCGCAAGATTATTTGAATTCTGGAGGTAATAAAATGGACATTTTATATCTTGTAGTACCATGCTATAACGAGGAGGAGGTTCTTCCCGATACGTCGGAGAAGCTCCTTGCAAAAATGGAGAGCCTTATCGGAGCAAAGAAAATTTCCCCTGAAAGCCGTATTGTCTTTGTAAACGACGGTTCAAAGGACAAGACATGGGAGATAATCAGCCGTCTGCATTCCGGCAACAAAATGTTTCAGGGTGTAAAGCTCTCGCGCAACCGCGGACATCAGAATGCACTGCTTGCAGGTCTGATGACGGTTATGGAGCACTGCGACATTACGATTTCCCTTGATGCCGATTTACAGGACGATATAAATGCAATTGACGCAATGGTGGATAAATATCACGAGGGCAGCGACGTGGTTTACGGTGTAAGAAGCGCCCGTGATACGGATACGTTTTTCAAGAAGTTCACTGCCGAGGGATTTTATAAAATGATGAACGCTATGGGCGCAGAGGTCGTTTTCAACCATGCGGACTATCGCCTTATGAGCAGGCGCGCTCTTGAAGGACTCAGCAGCTTCAGCGAGGTAAACCTTTTCCTGCGCGGAGTTGTACCAATGGTTGGCTATAAAAGCTCCAGCGTTTATTACGAAAGAAAAGAGCGGCTCGCAGGAGAATCAAAATATCCGCTGAAGAAGATGCTCGCTTTTGCGTGGGAGGGAATAACCTCTCTTTCCACTAAGCCTATTAAGCTTATAGCGGGGGCCGGCGCAATAATTTTTCTTGTGAGCATCGTGATGCTTATTTATTCGCTGTGCAGCCATTTCTTTGGCAATACAGAAGCAGGCTGGACGTCGGTAATGGTATCTGTTTGGGCAATCGGAGGCTTACAGCTGCTTGCAATCGGAATTATCGGCGAATATATAGGAAAGGTATATCTTGAGTCAAAGCATCGTCCGAAATATATTGTTGAAACATATTTATCCGACTCAGATACAGACGGGAATCCTTCCGGACAGAATTGAGTCAACACCGCACTATTAACAGCTGCCGTTTTTCCGAAGCTCTGTACGATAACAGCTATGCGGTATTGCCGATAACTGAGCTTTGATAACAGGCTTACAAGACGTTTTGCTTCAGCTCACTTCTAAAAAACAACGGCTAATCTGACTGCGCATCTGAGACACTATGTTTTTTTAGAAGTGACCTTTATGCAGAACGTCTTTTTATTTGTGCAAATTGTATGTAAATCGATTTATTTTTTTCACAGAAGCTTTGCATTATTTTAACAATTAAATTTGTTGTTTTACTTGACGTACTGATATTATTCTGATATAATAGTAAATTACAGTGAACTATTTTTCACTATGAAAGGATGTTGTCAATGCTTGAACTTAAAGGCATAAGAAAGGTCTATCCTGCCGGCGGAGAAAACGTGCAGGCTCTTAAAGGTATCGACCTTACATTCCGTGAAAGCGAATTTGTATCGATTCTCGGACCGTCGGGCTGCGGTAAAACAACAATGCTCAATATTATCGGAGGTCTCGACCATTATACTGCGGGCGACCTCATAATTAACGGAAAATCCACTAAAGACTTCAAAGACCGGGATTGGGATGCCTATCGCAATCATTCAATCGGTTTTGTTTTTCAAAGCTATAATCTTATTCCGCATCAGACAGTTCTGCAGAATGTTGAACTTGCCCTGACTCTTTCCGGAGTTTCAAAGTCGGAACGCCGTGAAAGAGCAAAAAAGGCTCTCGAAGAGGTCGGACTCGGCAACCAGCTGAAAAAACGTCCCAGCGAGATGTCGGGCGGTCAGATGCAGCGTGTGGCTATTGCCCGTGCTATTGTCAATAACCCTGATATTATCCTTGCAGACGAGCCAACAGGTGCGCTTGATACCGAAACAAGTGTTCAGGTAATGGAGATCCTGAAGGCAATCTCCAAGAACCGACTTGTCATAATGGTAACCCACAATCCCGAACTTGCCGAAAAGTATTCTACACGTATTATTCGCATGCTTGACGGCGAGATCACAGGCGACAGTGCACCTCTCACTGAAGAGGAAGCCGCCAGTGAGCGTGAAAGCTCATTAAAACGCGCAGAATCCGAAAAGGGAAAGAAAAAGCCTTCAATGTCGTTTGCAACGTCATTTGGTCTTTCACTGAAGAATTTGTTTACAAAAAAGGGCAGGACTACTCTCACTTCTTTTGCCGGAAGCATTGGAATTATCGGAATTGCGCTTATTTTCTCTGTTTCGCAGGGTACAACGACTTACATTGACACTGTGCAGGAAGAGACGCTTTCGTCCTATCCGCTGACATTGGAAGCTCAGCATATCGATATGGGGTCACTTATGCAGACATTCATTGGAGCAGGTCAGTCCGCGGGCGATCATGACAAGGATGCAGTATACAAGACCTCGGCATTCTACGATATGATCAACTCGCTCAATTCCCTTGAAACTCAGGAAAATGATCTTAAATCCTTTAAGAAATACATTGAGGAGAGAGTTGCTGACGAAAATGATGAGTCCGGACTCCGCGATGCCGTAAATGGTATTCAGTATTCCTATGATCTTGATATGCTTGTATACACTGAAAACGTGGACGGAACAATAATTCGTTCGGACACTCAGCAGCTTATGCAGGAAATTATTTCCGAATATATGGGCATGGATATGGCAATGATGTCTGGCTCGCCGGTTGCCGGCACGTCGACGATTTCTTCTCTTATGAGCGGATCGATGAATATGGGCGCTCAGCTCTGGCAGGAGATGCTTCCCGGGGACAACGGTGCGCTTGTAAGCGATCTTATCGAGAATCAGTACGATATGGTATACGGCTCATGGCCTGCACAGTATAACGAAATCGTTCTCGTCCTCAATGAGAACAACGAGCTTGATGATATGACGCTCTATGCTCTTGGTCTGCTTCCTAAAGAGGATCTCATCACAATGATAGACGCTGCAACCTACGGCAACGAGCTTAAAGTCGAAGAAAAGTCGTGGTCATATGAGGAAATCTGTGCAATGGATTTCGTGACCATTCTCAATTCCGACTGCTATCAGTATGATGAGGCGACCGAGACCTATACGGATCTCCGCGATACCGATGCAGGATTGAAGTATCTGTATTCCAACGGAATTCCGCTTAAAGTCACGGGTATCATAAGACCCAACGAGGATGCGGTTTCCACTATGCTTACCGGCTCAATTGCCTATACAAGCGAGCTTACGAAGTATATTATCAACAATTCTGTCGATTCAGAGGCAGTTAAGGCTCAGCTTGCCAGTCCGGAGACCGATATTCTTACAGGACTTCCGTTCAGCAACAATTCCGGAAGTCTTTCCGATGCTGAGAAAGCGGCTGAATTCCGCAAATATACCGATTTCCTTACAGATACGGAAAAGGGCAGAATTTACATTGAAATGATGAGCGTCCCTTCCGACGAGTATTTGCAGGCGGCTGTCGACCAGTCTATAGGCATGATGACACGTCCCGAAATGGAAGCTATGATGATCCAGAACCTCACTGCCGAAATGGGGATTGACGAAGAAACGATCAGGGGCTATATTTCTGCAATGTCCGATGAGGAGTTCGATCAGATGATGACTCAGGCTATAACTGAGCAGGCTACAGCTCAGTATGCTGCTGAGGTCGCTTCGCAGATGGCAGCGATGACTCCGGAACAGCTTATTGCTTCATTCAACGAGTCAATCAGAAATCTTACCGATGAACAGGCTGCATTATATTACGACAGTGTTCTTGAATTTTCGGATACGACCTACGAGGACAATCTGAAAAAGCTTGGATGTATTGACCTTGAAAGTCCGGCGACTATCAATATATACGCATCCTCGTTTGAAAACAAGGACATAATTGAGGACGCAATCGCTGACTATAACAGCAATGTCGATGACCTTTCCGAAATTGAGTACACCGATTATGTGGGAATTATGATGTCGTCGGTTACAACGATTAT
Source organism: Oscillospiraceae bacterium (assembly GCA_029007035.1). GTDB lineage: Bacteria > Bacillota > Clostridia > Oscillospirales > Ruminococcaceae > Ruminococcus. Next base: position 6,559 of record JAQXHC010000027.1, on the reverse strand, counting down.
CAACGCGATTACATATGTTCTCATCGCATTTGTAGCAATTTCGCTTATCGTGTCGTCAATCATGATCGGTGTTATCACACTTATTTCTGTTCAGGAGAGAACGAAAGAAATTGGTATTCTCCGTGCAATCGGTGCGTCGAAGAAAAATGTATCGCGGATGTTCAATGCCGAAACGCTTATTATTGGTTTCACCTCAGGATTGCTCGGCGTTTTGATTACGGCTTTGCTGTGTATTCCGATTAACATTGTGATTCATTTTGTTACGGGAATCAACAATCTCAGTGCGTTCCTGCCGATTCCTGCGGCGATTACCCTCGTAGTAATCAGTATGCTCCTTACGCTTATTTCCGGTATTATTCCCTCAAAGAGCGCGGCAAAGAAAGATCCCGTTGTTGCTCTGAGGACCGAGTGAGCCGCGAAGTATCATGTTCTGAAATATCTATGTGCAGCAGAAAAAAGCTTGATAAGCGGTTACAGCTCTATTGAATCATTCTAATGCAAAAATACCCACAAGGAATAATAAATTTCTTGTGGGTATTACTTTAGGCAACCTTTATATATTTCCATCTGAATTCAGAATATTGAATTACAAATAAATATAATCACTGTGACAGAGGCAGATATTTATCACATAGAACCGGGCAATTATCCTTGTGAGGGATTAACGGTGATAATGGCAATCTCCGGGAGGTTATTGAAACGGGCAGGAAAAGGATATGCTCCGAGTCCTGATGTAACAAACATTGTTCCGCCCGTATAGGGGAAAAGTCCCTTGTCATAAATGTCTGAGCGAGAACCGAAAAGTTCGGGAAACCATTCGCCGGAATCAGCGTCATAGGCGGGACCTCTGCCGAAAGGAAGCTGAATAATTCCGCCGTGGGTGTCGCCGCATAGAGTAATGTCTGTTCCGAATTTAGAAAATTTATCATAATTCGGGATATGGGCAAGAAGAATATTAAAGCAGCTTTCGTCACGCTCAAATGCATTCGCAAGGTCGAATGTGCTTGAATAATATGCATTGTCAATGCCTAAAATACGGACATTATTACCATTTATTACGGTATATTCCTCGTTGTAATCCATGACATGCACTCCGGAATCACGAAGCTGTCCGAGATAGATAGAGTCATGGTCGTGCTCGCCGGGAACAAAATATACCGGATAGCCGTTTCCGACAATATCTGCGGCAAGATCTACAGCTTTGGCTTTTATATCCTCGTCGCTTCCGAGTGAGTACATATCACCGAGAATGCATACAATATCGGGATTTTTCCTGTCGATTCCACTTACGATCCTGTCAATTCCGATGCTGTATCCTGAAGCGTGGTAATCGCTGAGAACGGCGATGGTGAATGGTTCCGCTATTTTATCAGAATAAACTTTATACTTAGGATATGTTATGGAATAATTGCCGAACCAACAGATTGCAGCGACAACAAGCAGAAATATAAGAAGATTTCTGAAACGCCGCTTTTTCTTTCCGGGCTTCGGAGAATTTTCGGAAACGTCGGCAGGCTGTTGAATTTTCTGTTCTTCCATGTTTACTGCTCCGTTATATGAATATCAAGCTGACGGTATGGAATAATGATTCCGTTTTCGTCAAAGCTATGTTTAACAGCTTCTGTAATGTTGTACTTAACCGTAAAATAATTTCCGTTTTCTGCCCATACAAGAACATCAATGTCGATTGAGCTTTCCGCGTGGGGACGCATACGTACAATCGGCTCGGGAGAGGCGAGAATAAGCGGTTCATTTTTTATTGCATCGAAAATGAGACTGCGCGCCCGGTCAAAATCGGAGTTGTATGAGATGCTGAAAATCATATCGACGCGGCGTGTGGGACTTTCGGTAAAGTTGATGATTTTTGCATCGGAGACCTTTCCGTTTGGGATAAACACTGTTTTGTGGTCGGGGGTCACCATTTTCGTATAGAGAATACTGATCGATTCAACTGTACCCTGCGAACCGTCAATTTCAATCATATCGCCTGAGACGAACGGCTTTGAAAATAGGATGATGAAGCCGCCGCAGAGGTTGGAAAGACAGTTCTGAAGCGCAAGGCTTATGGCGAGCCCGGCAGCACCGAAAATCGTTATAATTGATGACATTGGTACATTTATAAGAGTTAACGCCATCATAATTACAGTGACGTAGAGAATAATTCTAATCAGAGATATCAGAAAGCTCCGTGCAGCACTGTCGATGTTGGAGCGTTTCATCGCCTTTGAAATCAGGAAGGCAATGAGCCTTGAGAGGACAATACCGATAACAAGGAAAATCAGCGCTATAACCAGAGAGGGGAGACCTGCCATGAATTTATCTCCCACTGAGCCGATAATCGAGGTTGCCTTGGAGACCTCGCGCTGAATGACCTCTTCGGCAGGTGCGGTTGTTTCCTCCTGCACAGAGGCTGCAAGGAGCAAAAGTCCGTTCATATTATCATCGCCTTTCGATAAATGTACTATTTATTATATCACAGAAACTCAGTCGGGTCAATGTGGATAAAAGATTAAAAAAGTTAAATTAATAAAAAGGCTTGAAATAATCTGAACAGTGTGATATAATTATTAGAAATCAGCTGTATAATGTTCTTGTAGCTCAGCTGGATAGAGCGACCGCCTCCTAAGCGGTAGGTCGGGTGTTCGAATCACCTCAGGAACGCCATATTGTTGTCATGAAATGGATATTTCATGCTGAAAGCCCTGTTTACAGGGCTTTTATTTTTTGCCTGCTCATGGTATGAAGCATCGTCAGTCCTGATGAAATATGTATTCAGTTGCAGATATTCAAAAAAAATTTAAATTCTCCACTAAATATTAAAAAAATGAGTTGAAAAAATTCAAAGTTAAAGGTATTATGTAAATAATAAATAATCCAAATTTTGTCCGGTCTGTTGAAAATAATGAGTAAATATAAGGAGGAATTACTGTAATGTTTAGCAAATCAAGTCTGCGCAGAGGAGCAGCAGGCATCACTGCGGCTTTTCTGATTGCCATGTCGTCTGCCGCGCTGCCTCTTCGCACCGGTGTAACTGCTATGGCAGCGGAAACCACTACAATCTGCAATCCGATTATCTGGTCGGACGTTCCGGATAACGATGTTATCAGAGTGGGTGATACATATTATATGATCAGCACCACAATGTTTTTCAGTCCGGGAGCACCGATAATGAAGTCGAAAGACCTCGTTTCATGGGAGATCTGCTCATACGTTTATGACACTCTCGCTGACGGAGATGTTCAGAATCTGACTAACGGAAAAAATGATTATGCTCACGGTCAGTGGGCTGCAAGTCTTCGTTATCATGATGGAAATTACTATGTATTTTTCGGAAGCTACGGCACGGGAAAATCCTACATTTACAAAACCAACGACATCGAGAACGGTACATGGACACGCAGTGAGATCAATGGTATGTACCACGACGCGTCTATTCTCTTTGACGATGACGGAAGAAACTACCTCGTCTACGGCGGCGGAGGTGAAATCAAAATCAAGGAGCTTAACTCCGAGATGACAGGCTTCAAGAACGGCGGAGCGGATAAAACTCTTTTTAAAACCGGTCTTGACAATCTTGCAGGAGAAGGCTCTCATATCCAGAAAATCGGAGATTATTACTATGTTTTCGTAATTGCATGGCCAAGCAACAGCGGACGTATCGAGCTTTGCTACCGAAGCAGGGAGCTCCTCGGCACTTACGAGGGCAAAACCGTTCTTAATTCGGGAATCGGTTCATATGGAAGCGGTGTTGCGCAGGGCGGAATCGTTGATACACCTGACGGAAAATGGTACGCCATGCTGTTTCAGGATCATGGTTCTGTCGGACGTATTCCCGTGCTTGTTCCTGTAACATGGGAAAATGACTGGCCTATGATGGGTGTGAACGGAAAGGTTCCGGTTACCTTTGAGGTTGACGGCGGATATTCCGGAACACAGCTTGCCAAGGATGACGATTTTTCCTACAGCTCAAACGACCTTGCCCTTGAATGGCAGTGGAATCACAATCCGGATAATACCGCATGGTCAGTTACCGAGAGAGACGGCTGGCTCAGGCTCAGAAACAAGACGCTCGCAACCAATATTCTCGATGCAAGGAATACTCTTACTCAGCGAACAGAAGGTCCTTCCTGTTCAGGCGTTATCAAGCTTGACGCAACAGGAATGAAAGCCGGCGACTATGCAGGTCTTTCTGCGTTTCAGTTTAAATACGGAAATGTCGGCGTATATGTTGCCGATGACGGTTCCAAGAAGATTTATATGGCTGAAAACGGCGGATATTCAAGCTCTGCGTCAGTTTCTGACAGTTACAATAAAATAGTTGAGGAAGTTCCTCTCAGCGGAAACGACGTTTATCTCAAAACTGAGTTTACGTTTAATACGATCAATTCCGATATGAGTTCATCGTACAATATTGATAAGGTTAATTTTTTCTATTCCTATGATGGAAGCTCATGGACGAAAATCGGCAGTGAACTGAGCATGAGCTATGACCTGAAGCTTTTTACGGGATACAGAAACGGAATCTACAGCTATGCCACAAAAAATACCGGCGGCTATGCAGATATCGACTTCTTTGATTATGAACGTGCGGAATGGAACTCCGCTACTGTCATTGAACCCGATGAAAACGGCTATTTCTATCACAGTACATTTGAGGGTGACCTCGACAGCTGGACGGGACGCGGTGCGGCGGAGCTCAGCACCAGCGGAAGAACTTCATATGCAGGCAGTGAGTCGCTTCTCGTTCAGGGCAGAGAGGCTTCATGGAACGGTGCGGCAAGGACCCTTGGAAGCGCGGCGTTCAAGCCCGGTGAGAGCTATAGTTTCAGCGCGGATGTTATGTATTTAGACGGCGGAGCGACTGATACATTCTACATGAAGCTCGAATATACCGATGCGAACGGCGACGCACAATATCCTCTGATTGCCGAGGCGACTGCGGTAAAAGGAAATTGGGTTCAGCTTGCGAATACAAGCTTCACGATTCCCACCGATGCGAAGAATCCCCGAATTTACATCGAAACCGCTGACAGCACTATTAATTTTTATGTTGATGAAGCCATCGGAGCAGTTGAGGGTACGGTAATTGACGGTCCGAAAGCAATTGATATCCATATCGGAGACATCAACTGCGACGGTATAATCAATGCCCTTGACACGGCTCTTGCACGCAAGGGAATGATCAGCGGTTTCACCGACAGCATTGCTGCCGCTTCTGCTGATGTTAACGAGGACGGAACAGTCGGAGAGGCTGATCTTATTCAGATTAACGATTTCGTGCTCGGAAGAATCTCCGGATTTTCTGTTGCAGAAGAACCGGAACAGACCTTTGAATACAATGCGAATCTTCCTTATTCTGACGCCCCGGCATCTTATAAAAATGAATGCGCTCAGCAGGGTACAGTGGAAAAGCTGGACTATAATACATCGGTTTATTCGTCTCAGAAAAGCAAATACGCAAATGTATATCTTCCTTTCGGTTATAATCAGAATGATAAATCAGTAAAATACAATGTTTTTTATCTCATCCACGGCGGCGGTGAAAATCAGGACACCATTTTCAGCGACGACGTAAACATGAAACGTATTCTCGACAACATGATTATGAATGGCGATATTGAGCCAATGATTGTCGTAACTCCAACATTCAATGACGGAGACGGCGATATGACTGCAAACGCCCAGAACTTCTGGAATGAGCTCAGAAACGACCTTATTCCGGCAGTCGAGGGAAAATATAATACCTATGCGAAATCTACTTCTCCGGCTGACCTTAAGGCTTCGAGAGCGCACCGTGCCTATGGCGGTTTTTCTATGGGCGGTCTTACAACATGGTATACGTTCATGAACGATCTGGATTATATCATGTATTTCATGCCGCTCAGCGGAGATAACTGGGCAGGCAGCACTCCCGAACAGAAAGCTCAGATTACTGCCGAGGCAGCAGCAAAACAGGGATACGGTCCGGACGATTTCAGAATTCTCGCCGCAACCGGTACCGAGGATATTGCTTATGACGCACTTTCAAAACAGATTGATGCGATGAAGAATCTCACTGACAGTTTTACCTATACTTCGGACTTCTCAAAGGGAAATCTCTATTTCCTTACCTGTCCCGGAGCTACTCACTGGTGGGGATATGTTGTAAATTATATTTACGACGGTCTGCCATATTTTTTCCACGAAATCTAACCCCCCCTATACGAAAATCCGGTCGCTGCTTTTTCGGCAAACGACCGGATTTTTTGGAATCTGTACTAAAATGAATCGTTGTGATTTTTTCAGTCAGGACTGCTGCGTAAGACAGAAACTGTTCGGTGATGTCTCTGTATAGGTTTACGTAGAGAATTGATATTCCTTTGCATGGGTATCAGGATGAGGTCAGAAAAATCAATAAAACAGTCCCCTGTATTTGCTGGGTGTATACGACGTACTCTGCTGGAACAGGCGCATAAAGTATTTCTGGTCATCATAACCGCATTTTGCCGCCACTACGTTTACATCGAGGGATGTTGTGCAAAGAAGATACTTCGCGAGCATCATCCGGCTCGATATGCAG
>JAQXHC010000026.1 GCA_029007035.1 Oscillospiraceae bacterium | reverse complement strand
GTAACTAACGGGTAACTTACAAAAATCAAGGCATTCATCGTTTGGTGAATGCCTTATTGTTGTTTTGATTAATAACATCTTGTTTTTCAGGAAGTAATATATTGTAAAACCGCCGAAGCCGATATGGCTTTGGCGGTTTTACATATATAGGAGGAGGTATGTTGTTTTAGTCATCAATTTCCATGCTGATATTATTGATTTTCCATGTTCCGTTATCGCGTACAACATCTATGCGCATAATGGATTCAGTACCATAATTGTCATATGAAGCGAAAATACATGCTTCATTTTCGGAGTTAACAGTGATATTGTATTCGTTTGTAAAATGGAAGCCTGCGCCCCTTGCACTGAGCTTAACATACAACTCACCGTTATTGTCAATGCACCACGGCTCATTTCCACCGAGGATACCGGCATATCTCCGATTGATAAAGCTGTTCGTGAGACAGCCCTCCATGAAGCTTTGAATGTCGGCGACGGAAGAAAACTGAGTTTTCACGACTTTGGCATATTCCACTCCATTGATAGTGATGGTCTGTGTTTCGTCTTTTGGAATAAAGCCGCCGCCAATCTCGTCGATATAGTCCAGTGCGCCGAGCAATACGGTAGCGCAGTCGTCAATTTCAGCAGCGATGCCGCTGTAGTCGGAGGAGCCGCTGCCTGCGTTATTTGCTTCGTCCTTTATATAATAACTGTAGAAATCGCCGCTGCCGATATGGAACTTTGAATCGGAGTCAAAATATAAGCTGCTGAATAGATTTCCGTTGGAATCATACATATCATACCGATTGTACCCATTGCCGTTTTCGTCAACAGCTTTGAGAGTGCCTGTGGATTCCGTATTTCCGCTGGCATAGAATGCAGTATAATTGCCCTTGCCGTCCATTACAATATATGCGGTGTCTTTGGCTCCGCCGCTTCTCCATGTTCCCTCGGTTCGCGAGAAATCAGCGGTATCGTCTTTTTTCGGATCTGACACAGCCGAGGTCGTGGCCGTCGCGGTGTTTTTGGCATCTGTTCCGTCTTCAGAGCCGGCTGTAGTCAATGCATATTTGCTTGTGTCCTGCGGCTGATTGACTGTGCTGTCAGTTATATCGGCAGAGTCGCCGGAAGACGACGTTTCCGGGGCGTTTATTCCCGTAAGACCAATAGAGCTTTCGTCAGCAGGATCAATATGTCCTATGTTTTTTGACACAGCGAATCCGACTCCGCCAAGCAACAGGATAAAGCACGCTGCAGCGGCAAATTCGGGACGTTTATACCATGACGGCTTTTTATATTTTTCTACGCCGTCAACGGTATCTGTTTCGTTTGTATTGAATATGTTATCTTTCTTCATGTTCATCTTTCTTTCGCAAAGTTTTTCTATACGTTTCATTGCGGATTTATCAAGAACAGGATACTGCCCGGAGATTTCTTCGACCGACTCGTCATCGAGAGCGGTGAGCAGGTTAAGTCTGTCTTTATTATTCTTTTTATCCATACTGACACGCTCCTTTAGCAATAATTTTCGTCCGAAAGGATTTGTCCTATGCGTTTTCTTGCACGCAGGCTCCGCTTCTGAACGGCATCAGCCGACATTGAAAGCTTTATGGCAATCTCACGGATTGTAAGGTCGTAGAAATACTGAAACACGATTATTGAAGTATCGGGTTCACCCAGCGAGCGTACAATCTCCCAAAGACGGCGGCGGAAAAGCTTCTGCTGTGTTTCCTCCTCGGGACTGTCATCTGCAGGCGGGAGAATGATTCCATCATCCTCGATTGAAGATGTAACATTTCTTCGGCAGGTGAGCCGTCTGAATCCGTCAATAGCTGTGTTTTTGGCGATTGTGCTGATAAAGCTCTTGAGCGTTCCGTATTCGGGATCGAATTTAGCGGCACTTTCAAAAACCTTTACAAACACGTCGCTTACGCAGTCCTCAATCTCCTCACGTTCCGCGCAGCTGCGGAGCTTGTTTATTACTATTGCGTAAACAAGATTTCCGTATTGCTCGATAAGAACACTGTGAGCTTTCCGTGGCGAACGTTTTAACAGCGCAAGCCATTCGGTATCTGTCATTGTAAATCCCCCATTTTTTCAGACATCTCCGCATATATGACAATGAGCGGTGATACCTGATGCGAATCGATTCATAAATAACATTCGTCTTTCCATCTCAGAATCGGACATGGAAAAATATAATTTTTATATTTAATTATCACTGAAGCTAAAAAGGTCCTCTACGTCAGTCCCGAATACCTTTGCGATGTCCATTGCAAGCTTCAGCGATGGATTGTACTGTCCTCTTTCAAGCCGGATAATTGTTTCCCGGCGTACTCCGACCTTTTCCGCAAGTTCACCTTGCTTCATTCCGAATCGGGCACGATATTCTTTAATTTTAGTTTTAAGTTCCGGCATTTTCAATCTTCCGTTTCTTCTTTTTCGGGGCGGTCGAGTATCAGGAATGCAATGCTTCTTACTCCTATGGCAAAGCAGGCGGAGTAGTAATACATATCGCTCCTCATTATTTCCGAGCCGGTATTATCACCGACGATTCCAAGTAAAAAGAGGAGTGCAGTTGTTGAGGCGAGAGCGATTCCGTTTGCTTTTCCGAGATTCATACGTATAAGCTCATCTTTTTTCTCATAATTGCCTGCAAGCCAGATGATGCAGATAAAACCGATAAATTTAATGCCTCTTGCTATTAAAGTGCCGGAGGGTATACAGATTACTGCAATCGTAACCAGGGTAAGAATATGCTTTGTTCTGTAATTTTTCATGAGGTACTCCTTTTGAAGTGATTTATTTATAACTTTATGTGATAATTATATCACAAGCATATTCGGATGTCAAGAAAGAAAAAGTCATCCGGCAGAAAATAATTGAAAATTTTATTCTGCTGCAAAACTGTATCCTGCGATATATATTCGTTCTGTTTACATTTATCGGCAAAAAGACTATTCCGGCTATTGACAAAAACAGACAATTATAGTATAATAAAGCAAAGCGAATCTATCGCTGGAATATTGAGGAGGCAGATTTATATGGGCAATTATCCAAATGCTGCACAGGGACTTAAAATGATTTTCTGGGCAGCAATCGCCGCGATTATTTCGGCTGTTGTTTCTGTTATTCCTATCCTTGGGATTATCGGAGCAATTGCAGTAATTGTCTGCGGTATCATTTCATTTCTCGGAGTCAGAAAGGCAAGTGCCGATGACGAGGGATATCATAAGGCATTGGTTTATACAATTGCTAATATTGTAATCGGAATCATTCAGATTTTCACAGATGACATTAAGATTGTCGGAACACTTGTGGGAATTGCAGGCAGTATTGTTTCACTCATGGTTACTTACTACATATGCATTACAACTGCCAAGATTCTCAGAAATGTCGGTTCAGATGCTATTGCCGATAAGGGAATCAAGGTATGGAACATTATTAAGATCTGCACAATTATAAGTGTTATCTGTTCGTTCCTTTCAATTATCCCGATTATCAACATTATTGCAGCCGTAATTGCTGTAGTTGTTGCAATTGTTATGATTGTTGCTGAAATAATGTATCTTATTTTCCTTAAAAACAGCTACGAGGCTCTCGGAGCATAATAAAATCAGGAAAATGTTCGCTTAAGGTTAAATTCATTAAAAAGTTTCCGGGAAACTGTCATGAAAGACCTATATAGCAAGCTATTAGCATAAACTCCTGCAATGCGAGAAATTCGTGTTGCAGGAGTTTTTTTATAAAGGTCGCCTCTGAAAAACACCTGCTAAAGCATCAGAGCGTGTTCACATAAAAAGGACGCGCGTATTTTCGGCAAATTTGAATTCCCTTAACAACGCTTTCGGACTTCTGACAGATGCTTTCCATTGACATAATACGGGAATAATGATATAATAAAGTCAATGTGGTACGAAACCGCAGGGCGGTTGTTGTGCATTGCAGTGTAAGTATGCATATGCACATAAAGTGTCAATAGGGAACCTCTAAAAACTTGTTTTTAGAGGTGGATATGTGGAGCGAAGCACCACTGAATCCACCTTTTATATTTTCAGTTTTCAAAAAACAAGGGCTTTTAGAGATTGCCAATAATTTTTAAAGGAGTAATTTTGATTATGAGCGGAAATGTTAACAGCTATGAAAGTCCATTCTGCACCCGTTATGCAAGTGAGGAGATGCAGTATATTTTTTCTGCGGATAAAAAGTTCACAACATGGAGGAGACTTTGGGTTGCTCTTGCAAGAGCTGAAATGAAGCTCGGACTGCCCGTAACCGAGGCGCAGGTAAAGCAGCTTGAGGAGCATATCAACGATATCGATTACGCCGTTGCCGAGGCACGTGAAAAAGAAGTGCGCCACGATGTTATGTCCCATGTTTACGCTTATGGCAAAGCTTGCCCCGATGCCGACCCAATCATTCATCTCGGAGCTACATCGTGCTACGTCGGCGACAACACTGACGTTATTATAATGCGTGATGCTCTGAATGTCATTCGCAGAAAGCTTATCAATGTAATGAACAACCTCGCGAAATTTGCGGATAAATATAAGGATATGCCTGCAATGGCATACACTCATCTCCAGCCGGCACAGCTCACCACTGTCGGAAAGAGAGCGACTCTCTGGCTCAACGAGCTGCTCATGGATTTCGAGGATCTTGAATATCGCATTTCTACTCTGAAGCTGCTCGGCTCAAAGGGAACAACAGGTACTCAGGCTTCATTTATGGAGCTTTTCGAGGGCGATACGGACAAGGTTAAGCAGCTTGAAAAAATGATTGCCGAAGAAATGGGCTTTGATGCAGTTGTGCCGGTATCAGGTCAGACCTATTCGAGAAAGGTGGATTTTCAGGTCCTCTCCGTTCTCAGCGGCATAGCCCAGACATGCAGTAAGTTCTCTAATGACATGAGAATTCTCCAGAGCTTCGAGGAGATGGAAGAACCGAGAGAAAAAAGTCAGATCGGTTCATCCGCTATGGCTTACAAGCGAAACCCCATGCGCTGTGAGAGAATCACTTCGCTTGCAAGATATGTGATGATTGACGGCCTTAATCCGGCATTTACCGCAGGAACTCAGTGGTTTGAAAGAACGCTTGATGATTCTGCAAACAAGAGAATTTCCGTAGCCGAAGCGTTCCTCGGCGTTGATGCGATACTCAATATCATGCTGAACGTAACAGACGGAATCGTAGTATATCCGAAAATGGTGCACCGCAGAATCATGGCGAAGCTGCCGTTCATGGCGACCGAAAATATCATGATGGATGCTGTAAAAAAAGGCGGAAACCGTCAGGAGCTGCATGAGAAGATCCGCGAATATTCAATGATTGCCGCTGAACAGGTCAAGCTTCACGGTAACGACAACAACCTCTGCGAGCTTATCGTAAACGACCCGATGTTTATGATTTCCCAGGAGGAAATGGACGCTATACTCAAGCCTGAGAACTTTATAGGAAGAAGTCCTCAGCAGGTTGAAGAATTCCTCAACGAATTCATAAATCCGATTCTTGAAGCTAACAAGGATATTCTCGGTGAAAACTTTGAGATGAAGAACTGATTAGCCAAGGACTGTGTATAAAGCCGCTTCCGAAGCGTCTGCCCGAAATGACATGATTCTGAATAGGAGCAGTTTATATGAGTAAGCAGTTGAAAATAATAATTGTAATTGCGTGTATAATTCTCGCAGTTATGCTGGGAATATTTATCTTTGTCCCCGGACTGCCGACGTATATAAGGGTAAAAATCCAGTATCCCGAAATTGACCTTGCATTGGAGGAGTATGCGGAATCCGATGTTGAGGTCCCAGCCGCTTTCGTAAGAGTTAAATTTGGCGATATATACGTGAAAGGACCTTCCGGCGCACTCAACAGGGACAGCTGGGGTTCGCAGATTATTCTGAAGTATGATACAAAATTTCTGTTCAAGGATAAAGGCGAAATAATGGTAATGGCGTATAAAAGTGAAAAGGGTAACATTAACAATTTATCTGACTTTTATGAGCCGGAATTTTCCGAAGCAGAAGAGCGCTGGTTCTATAGCGAGCTTGATATGGAGTATCCGGATACGCTTTCTGAGAGTATCGGGACAATGTATGCCATAAACTCAAAGGATTGCCTTAAACTGAGGGGTACCGACAACGAAATATTCCTTGATCTGGCAAAGGGCAAGACTGCGGCGGCAGAGATTGAAACGCCGTATATCTACAAAAACGGTAATATCAGCGGCTACGTATGTGACATTCACAAGGGAAGCTATAAGTACTGCAGAAATGTTGTGTTCGACTGGAACAGCAGTGAATATATCATCAGCATCTATGGGAACAGCCTTGAAACAGTTGAACAGATAATAGCGTCAATTGAAACCGCGGAGGAAGAATAATGAAAAAAGAATATCTCGAAGCAGGTAAAATTGTTTCAATTCATGGAATAAAGGGTGAGGTCAAAGTCATGCCTTACTGTGATTCAGCGGAGCTTTTCTGTGAATTCGACCGCTTTTTCATGGGGAAGAATCACGAAGAAACAGCCGTTGAACGTTCACGGGTGCAAAAAAATATGGTCATTGCCAAGCTTGAGGGAGTTGATACTCCCGAGCAGGCTGAGAAGCTGCGGAATAAACTTCTGTTTATACACCGGGACGATCTCGAACTGGACGCGGATACCTATTTTATCCAGGATCTTATCGGTATGCAGGTCAAAAATGCCGATACCGGGGAGTTTTACGGAAATATCTCCGATGTTATGCAAACCGGAGCCAATGATGTCTACGTCATAAAGGGAGAGAATCGCGAATACCTTGTTCCTGCGATTCCCGAAGTTGTCGTAAGCACTGACGTTGACGGAAATCTTATGCTTATCCGTCCTTTGGAGGGACTTTTTGATGAGAATTGATATTGCAACGCTTTTTCCAGAAATGTGTGAAGCAGTACTTGGTGAAAGCATAATCGGCAGAGCCAGGAGAGCGGGAGCAATAGAGCTTCACTGCCACCAGATACGCGAGTATACTCAGGACAAGCATCGCCGCGTGGACGATACTCCCTATGGCGGAGGAATGGGCATGGTGATGCAGTGCGAGCCGATTTACAACTGTTATAATGCGATATGCGGTCAGATTGGAGTCAGACCGCATACAATATATATGTCGCCGAAGGGGAGGATTCTTGACCAGCAGAAGTCAGTGGAGCTTTCAAAGCGGGAAAATATTCTGATAATATGCGGTCACTACGAGGGTGTCGACCAGCGTGTACTTGACAAGATCGTGGACGAGGAAATCTCGATCGGTGATTATGTGCTTACAGGGGGAGAGCTTCCGGCGATGGTTCTTGTGGATTCCGTCGCGCGGATGTGCAGAGGAGTCCTCTCCGATGATGAATGCTTCATGGACGAGAGTATTTACAGCGGGCTGCTCGAATATCCCCACTACACCCGTCCCGAGGTGTGGGAGGGCGAGCGTGTGCCGGAAGTGCTGCTTTCGGGTCATCATAAAAACATACAGACATGGCGTACCGAGCAGAGTATTGCGCTCACCCGTGAAAAGCGTCCCGATCTGTATGAAAAATATATGGAAAAGGAAAATTAACCTTTGCGGTGTTTTTTCAGCGTCTTAATTATGTCTGATTTGCAGCAGCGTTGAGCAAATATCCTGTCGGTACAGGTAAAAATAAAGTCTTTGATATCGCTTTAAAATAAAATACGGGAGATTTTGTCTGATTTATTATACAAACCAAATCCTTTGTGAGTATTTAACATATATGTGTGTTGAGAATTATTAAGCTTCACTAAAATATGCGTTCAAAATTTGTGGTGAATATTAACAAGCAAATGGAAAAAAATAATGGTGCATTTAACTTAAATGTAGAATTTAATGAAAAGAGCAAAATTATAGCAAAAAATCCGTTGACTATGCGTAAAGTTGGAGCTATAATATAATCAGCAATTGAAATATATTTGCAGATGCGGCAGGTCGCCGCTATATAAGAATAGGAGAGTTGTATATGTTTGTCAGAGAAGTAATGGTTAAGAATCAGGTTGGACTTCACGCAAGACCTGCAACCTTCTTTATTCAGAAGGCTAATGAATTCAAGTCATCTATCTGGATTGAAAAAGAAGAGCGCAGAGTTAACGCAAAGAGCCTGCTTGGTATTCTTTCACTCGGTATCGTAGGCGGCACCAATATTAAAGTAATCGCTGACGGCGTTGATGAAAAGGCTGCTGTCGATGCACTTGTTGAGCTTGTTGATAACGGTTTCAGCGAGGAAAGCAGATAATTTTTTCTTAAAATCATTTTGACCGTTACCATTTTGAGTAACGGTCAATTTTATTTTCAGCAGCAGTTCTCATTATTAATTTCATATTGTTCTATAGTTGGCGTACAAGGCTGTTGTGATGTCTTTGCGCGGTGTTTCCTAAAGCATATTTTCCGCAAAAATTGCGTATCCTTTTGATGGGTCGGCAACGAATACATGGGTAACTGCTCCGATCAGTCTGCCGTTCTGGATTATCGGACTTCCGCTCATGCCCTGAACTATTCCTCCTGTTGCGGAAAGCAATTCCGGATCGGTAATGCGAATGGTCATATTTTTTGTGGATTCGGCACTGTTGTAGTCTATGGAAGTTATCTCAATGTCGTATTCCTTAGGCTGATGCCCCGAAATTGTTGTGAAAACCGACGCCTTGCCTGTGGTTATATCCTGACAGTAGCCAAGCTTATATTCCCTTCCGGAGCTTTCAATGTTTTCGAGAGCATCGGCGGTAAGGGTTCCGAAAACTCCGCAGTCTGTGTTTCTGCTGAGAGTACCAAATGAACGCGAGGATGCGAATGCTCCGCGAAGTTCTCCCGGAAATCCCGGTTTGCCCGTTATTGCTTCGGTTATTTCAACCGGAACGGCTTCTCCGCTTGAAACAGGAACGATTTCGCCTGTGTCGGAGTCGCAGATCGGATGACCGAGACCCGCAAAGCTGCCGTTTTCCTTATTGATAAAGGTCATTGTACCAATTCCTGCAATGCTGTCGCGCACCCACATTCCTCCGCGGTAGCAATGGTCGCCAGAGGAGAAAACCGGCTCAAGGATAGTGATGAATTCTTCTCCGTCGCGGTTGGCTGCAACTTTAAGAGCCTTTCCGCCGCAGCCGCCGATTATTTCCTGAATCTGACTGTTTGAGGTTACTTCTGTACCGTCGATGTTAGTGATTACATCGCCGATTTCTATTCCGCATTCTCTGGCAGGGCAGACGGAATTATCCACGGAATCCAGCGCGGTGACCATAACGCCGTCCATCAGGAGCTTGATTCCGAAGGGATTTCCTCCGGCGATCAGCGTTGGAGCTTCTGCTTCGTGAACAGCCGCGCTCTTTACGGGAATCGCTCCGAAAAGGCTGAACGTTACCTGACGTGCGGCAGGGATGGTATTGCTGACGGCGGCGGTATCAGTGCCGAAGCTTCCGCAGGTTATCTCGGGATACTGTGCGATACGGATCGAGCTGCCTTTTTCAGCAGTAATAGTTGACGGAAGCAGGCTTGAATAATAGCCGGCAGCAGAAAATGCGGCAATAAGCGCTGCCGAGAGAACTGCAGCCGCTGATTTGAGGATTTTATTTTTTATGTGCATTTAAATCATTCCTTTCTTTTTTTGACGCCTCAATAATAGTATGAATCGGAATGAATTTTTTATAAAAGAGAATTCGTCACAGATTTTTTGATAGACTTTGACCTCTTTTTGTTCCAAAAATTTTTCGGGAGAGTTTTATGAAGAAAAAAGGCAGACAAATGCGGATAAACCGAAAAAAACCGCTAATGATAATAATGAAGCTGATCCTGACTCTGCTTACGGCAGTTTTTTCCATGTTTATGGTTATTATGACAGGTTCCGGACTTATTTATAACAGTGAAAGCTACGGTCCGGAAATGCGCAGTCTTGGCATCGTATTTATAGCTGCGGCTGCTCTTATGGGACTGGGAAATCTGTTTATCTGGCTGAAAATGAATGTTTTTTCGCTTATCAGTTCCAGTACCGGTTTTATAATGTGCATGACGTCGCTGTATAAACTGAAAAATCATGCCGATGCTGCAGGCTGGAGCGACAAATATACAATGGAGCCGATAAGCAGTATGTATGTTCAGCGTATAATGCCCGTGATCATTCCCTTTCTGCTTGCTGTAATTATTGCGCTGATGCAGTTCTTTTCCTATGAAGCTGCGGAAAAGCGGCGGATACGCAAGGCTGAAAAGAAAAAAAAGGAGGATGCTCCCTCGCCTCCTATTATCTGATATTATATCATGTTTATACATTATAAAAGGTCTTATTTTGTCATCAAAAATGTTCATAAATTGCATTTTTATGTATATCGGATTTGGTGAAAAATGCCTTTGACAGAAAGTTGTTATTTTTGGTATAATTTAAGAGCATGTTTAGTATTTTTCGCACGTATCTTTTCGATGAATTGTGCCGGTTTCTGCGTTAAAAATTCTTGCCTTGCGATAGCACGACTGCGAAATTTCGCCTTGAAGCCGGCGGAAATCTCCTCGAAAATCTGCGCACGCCAAACTGCTAAACAGGCTCTGAAAAGTCCCGGATTCTCCGGGAGATAATATTCGCGTAGAATTGTTCAGCGGATAACTGTTTTGCAGTTATCCGCTTAATTTTTTGCGCAGAAAAAGGAGATTTGTTTTATGCCGAGAAATCAGTATCAGAGAATGGTTTTTGCCTTTCTTACCGTCATTGTGACGGTTCATGCCTATGTTTTCTACAGTCTTTATGTAGTGAACGGAAGCACGCTCATGTCCCTGAACGAGGGTGCAAAGGGTGTCCTGGACGCAATAAATATACAGGGGGGAGTCTATATGTTCGGACGTTTCATGCCGATTTGGTCAGTGATTCTGGTGGAATTCTGCTTTGCCTATCTGCTGGAGGTCGTTATGGGGAGTCCTTGCTCATTTAAGCTCGCCTCGCGCATTTTCGATCCGGAACGCGATCACCCGATGCTTTTTGAGTCGGCAATTATTTGCGCCACAGTGGGACTCATGTGCCCTGCCATGAGCTTTATCGCCGCATTTCTTTATTATCCATACTATGATGGTTTTAATGTTTTCACCCTTTTTGCAAACTGGATTAAACTTGTGTGCTATAATCTGCCCTTTGCGTTTTTTTCACAGATGTTCTTTATTCAGCCATTTATTCGCACTGTATTCGGACTTCTGTTCCGCAGAGACATTGCATCAAGAGCCGCTGCTCAGAGTGAATCCAAAGAGGTTAAGCCTCAGGATGAAATCATATCTATCGAGACTGTTTAAGGCAGCACCGCATAAAGAACGTCTGACGGATTTGCACACCATCTGCTTGCGATTTCCTCTCTGTGCGGTATTGCTTTAAGAATAATACACAGACAAGTAAAAACGGACGAAACTCTGTAAATCAGTTTCGTCCGTTTTTATAATATTTATTTATCTTTGACCGAAGAAGTTGAAAAACTCATTGCTCTGACTGCGCTGATTGTCGGAATTATTTTGCTGTTCGCTGCCACTATTTTCAACGTCTGTGTTTTCATCATCAAGAGCTGACTGCTTGGTCTCTTCGACGGTTATAGTGATTTCCTTTGTCTCTCCGGAGCGGTAAATCTCAAGTTCCAGTTTATCGCCTGCCTTGCAGGATTTTACAATCTTTACAAGGTCTGATGAAGAACTGATCTTTTCTCCGTTTACCGATACGATAATATCGTTGACTTTCAGTCCTGCCTTTTCCGCAGGGGAATCCTCGTTCACAGCTTTAACGGCAGCACCGGACGGGATACCGAAATCGGCGAAGTCCTGACTCAGATCGGTAACGGATACTCCTATAAACGGCTTAACAATATAGCCGTTCTCAACTATGCTGTTTACGATTGAAGTTACCGAATCGATAGGGATTGCAAAGCCGATGTTATCAATAGATGCTTCGGACATGGAACTGCTTGAATACTTGGCGTTCGTGATGCCTACGACCTCGCCCTTCATGTTAAAGAGTGCGCCGCCCGAGTTGCCGGAATTGATAGCACAGTCGGTCTGTATCAGGTTCATATTTCCTTTGGTTGTGGTGATTTCGCGGTCGAGAGCACTTACGACACCTGATGTCAGTGAGAATGTAAGCTCACCCAGCGGATTGCCGATAGCTACAACGTTGTCGCCGACTCTGAGACTGTCGGAGCTGCCGAGCGTTACGGGAGTAAGTCCCTCTGCTTCGATTTTCAGCACGGCAATATCATTGCTCTCATCGCCGCCGATAAGCTTTGCCTTGTATGTATCGCCGCTGTATGCAGTGACGGTAATTTCAGTTGCACTCTCAATTACATGATAGTTTGTGAGAATATAGCCGTCGGCACTGAGGATAAATCCTGAACCGGATGCCGCAGCAGTGGTCTGATATCCGAAATAGTTGGTAGTAATCTGAGTTGTGATTCCGACGGTAGAGTTTACATTAGCCGCATATACGTCCGCCGCACTCATTTCCGAGCCGTTGGCGGTATTTACGGTATTTGTTACAGAACTGTTTTCAGAGCCGCTGTTTATAATGGTGTCGGCAGGCTTGGCGGAGGTGTTGTCCTTTTCTTCGGCAGCGCTGCTGCTGTTTCTGCCTGAAAGATATTTCATGCCCATAAGCGTACCGCCTGTACCGAGTCCGCCGCCGATAATCGAGCAGCAAACTGCAAGAGCAATAAGCTTTCCCTTAGTGCCTGTGCGCTTTTTTTCGGCGGAAGCAGGCTCTGCGGTTTCGTTATCCATATTGTTAAGGTTATTTTCATTCATCATAATAAACACTCCTTTAAGTTATCCTCGTTAGGGAATTCTTTCTTTTGATGATTCAATAATAACCCCGTAAAATGTAATTTGTTTTATCGCCATCGGAAAACTGTGTGGACTTTTTTTCACAAATGCTTCAAATTGTGACAGCTTTGTTATAAATGCCGATATATACATATAATAATTTCAACAGTATCAAAAGCACTGATTAGCACTCTCACTTGTAGAGTGCTAATTTTCTGTAAATTATCACAAATCCATAATCATATGTTCAAAAAGCGGCAGTAATATATAGTCACAAACAAAGAAAGGAATGAATACCAATGGAAAGCAAATGAAGCTCTGACGAAGTTCAAAGCATATTTGAAGAGGTAGCTGTTAAAGCAGCATTGTCTGTCTTATTGTGAATATCTAAGGAGGAATGATTTATGTACAGACTTACACCATTTGAAAGAAACGGCTTTGACATTTTTAATCCGTTCAATGATTTTGAAAAAAACTTTTTCGGAACGTCCATGCCTATGAACACCTGCAGGACTGATATCCGTGACGAGGACAGTAAGTATGTTATGGAGGCTGAGCTTCCGGGATTCAGCAAAGAGGATATAAAGCTCGATATAAACGGTTCTTACCTCGTTCTGACTGCCGAGCACAGCAGCGATAACGAAAATAAGGACGAACAGGGCAGGTATATCCGCCGTGAGCGTTCATACGGCTCATATACGAGAAGCTTCGACATCTCTGATGTAGACCAGGAGCATATCAGTGCAGAATATAAAAACGGAATTCTTACAATCGACCTGCCGAAAAAGACAGTTCAGGAACCGCAGGTTAAGCGCCTTGAAATAAAATAGTATTAATAACAACAGGGCGGCAATTGGTTGTTTCTGAGATTCGGCTGCTTGTACGCCATTTATATAGATATTGACAAATAGAAATGTCCTTTCCCCGGTTCGGAGAAAGGACATTTTTTTCTTGATTTTCCATTTATGATATGTTAGAATTAGAGCGTGTTAAAATAAAACGAATATGCGGATTATTTAACGCAGTCAGCGGCAAAATTTGTTGTATATACGTGCGCTGCATTTTTAAGTGAACACGCTCCGGATTACAAACCGATCAATGGGAGGTATTTATGGGAATCATTACACAACTTGACGGAGAAATTCTGATATGGATTCAGGAACATCTCCGAACACCGTTTCTCAACACAGTTTTCATGTTTATAACTACTCTTGGCGATAAGGGTTATATATGGATCGCCGCGTCACTGATTCTTATGGTTCCGAAGAAAACGCGCAGAATAGGCTTTGTAATTGCACTTTCGCTGGTTTTGTCGGTTTTGTTTAATAATCTGCTTCTGAAAAATATTTTTCGTCGTCCGCGTCCTTTTGATAAAGTCGACGGTCTTACGAGCCTGAAAACACCGCATGACTATTCGTTCCCGTCGGGACATACGGGTAGCTCCGCTGCGGCTTCGGCGGCAATGCTTCGTGAGCTACCGCTGAAAATCGGCATTCCTGCGGTTATTCTCGCTTCACTTATTGCATTTTCGCGTATGTATCTTGGGGTCCATTATCCAACCGACATAATCGGGGGAGCATTAAGCGGAGTGCTGATCTCGTATGTTTCAAATTGGATCGTAGATTTGCTTTACAAACGATTCGGGACGGAAAAACAGGCGTTATGATTTTTTCTCATCCTTAACGGACATAAGCCCGTCGCGGAGAGTCTCACTCTTCATTCTGCACTCGGTTCGGTCGTAGAAAACGTCAGTAACGTCCCACAGTACAGGACACATATTCCGTGAGTATGCTTCGCTGCAAACCGCACAGATGAAGCGGTTTACGTCCTCTTCTGCCTTGTTTGAGGTCTCTGCGCCGTATTCACCGATAATTACGGGGATTCCCCTGTCTACAAAACGTTCTTTCAGCATATTCATGTTTTTTTGCAGAATAGCGTAATCTCCGGGCGAGCCCCATGTAGTCTTTGCCTTGCCCCAGTCTGCGTCTTCCTTGAGAATACAGAATGTTGAGGGTGTATAATAGTGAACCGATACTGCACATCTGTCAGCCGGATCGTCGGGCATGAGGAAAAGCTCGTCACAGGTCAGGTCAACGTCGGTGTTATATCCGGCAATGAGCAGATGACGGTTTTTGTTGTTTCCGCCGGAGGCTCTGACAATATCGACGAATTTCTGATTTATCTCATTGAGCAGTCCGTAAGAGGCTTCCTTGTCGCCCTCGCCGCTGTAGCGGTTCCAGATTTCTTCCCAGCCGCCCTCCTCATTGAGTGATTCAAACATAAGGCGGTCGCCGAAAGCCTTGAACTCCCCGGAAAGCTGCTCCCATATACGGGTATATTTTTCCATGCAGGAGTCTTTTTCTGTAACAAATCCGTCCCACCAGCCGCCGTCCCAATGAATATTCATAATGACATACATATCGCTGTCTATTGCCCATTCGACGGTCTGGCGAACCTCTTTTATGTAATCGGGAGAAATGGTGTAATTATTCTCCTCATCCATCAGATTTGACCACGCTACGGGCACTCTGAGCACGCCGAAGCCCTCATCGGCATAACCCTTGATAATTTCCTTTGTGATGACAGGGCTGCCCCATGCAGTTTCGTAATCCTGCGGAGTATCGCCGTTGATCCAGCCGCCGCAGGCTTCAAATGTGTTGCCGAGGTTTATTCCGACTCCCATGTCGCGGACAATTTCCTGAGTTGTCATTTCGCGCATTTCGGTTCGTGGTGTGCTTTTTTTGCTGTTTTTGCAGCCAACAGCTGATGAGAGAGCTACTGCCGCCGCCATAACGGCAGATATAATTCGTGTATTTATCATAATTAAACTCCGTTTCCGTTTCTATATAACAAATGCGGCATTGCATACGCAACACCGCATACAGACCGGCTTTGCCGCCGCAGATTCATAGACATTATGAATCCGTGTTCCGGAAAATCTGCCGGTATTGAATTACAAATCAGTCGATTGCGTCCTTCACAGCGTCAACGACATCCTCAGCCTTGTCTGCAACAGCTTCGGCAGCGTCCTCAACAGCATCGCTGAGCTCCTCGGCACAGTTTTCATCGTCCTCTGCGGGAATTACAACGTCGAGGCTGTCTCCGCATTCACAGCAGCAATCATCATAGTCATCTAAAAAGTCAGTGTTAGGCTTTTTCTTATTCTTCATCATCTTGGAAACAACAACACCGGTAACGGCAGCAGTACCTGCAACAAGTACAGCGATAGCAAGCTTATTCATTTTTAATTCCTCATTTCTCCGCAAGTAATTTATTAGACCGAACTGCACGAAAATCCATATTGTTTTTGTGCAAAATCATCTTATCGATACGCTTGCGAACGTATTCGATAAACATATTTATAGTATACCACACTTCTTTTAAAATTTCAACACCTTACATATTATTTGTTAAAAACATCAAAATTGACAAGGCGGTTATTGGTGCAGTTTCACAACGAAGTATTCTTTTTCCGAGCCATACGCGGTCCGCTCCGCTTCTGCAGACAAGGTCGGCTTCGTCTTTGTCGAATCCGCCCTCACTTCCGATGAGGAGTCCGATTGTTTTAACTCCGCTGAAGTTCACCTGTGAAAACGGCTTTCCGCCCTCCTCCTCATAGAGAATTACAGATCGGTCGAGACTTTGAAGCTGCTCCGCCGCCTCCGTAAAGCTTATCATCGGCATGACCTGCGGAATTATACCGCGTCCTGACTGCTTTGCTGCACTTTCTGAAATCTTGTTGAGACGGGGAAGCTTTTTGACAAAGTCCTTCTCACTCGGGCGCGAAACACACCGTCTCGTCAGTACGGGTACTATTCTCGAGACGCCAAGCTCTACGGATTTCTGAATAATCGTTTCAAGTTTGTCGAGCTTCGGAACTGCCTGATAAAGGGTCACTTCCACAGTCGGTTCTGCGGCGCAGAGTTCGCGGCTGATAAGGTCAAGATAAACCGTATCGGAGGTTATGCTCCTTATCGTGCAGCTGTAGTCGGTTCCGCAGCAGCAAACGGTTATCTCCTCGCCGGGGCGCATTCTCAGTGATCTGCCGATATGGACGGCGTCAGCTCCTGTGATCGTAATGTTATTTTCGTCGATTGCGTCGGTGAAAAATCTTGGCATGGCTCATGCTCCTTATGATTATTGGATTGTTATATCCTCCGTCATCTTAGAATCCATAAAAATTATCTCTTTGAGCTGAGCAATGCCCTCACCCCTGAATACGAAATACAGTGGGCATACATCGCTGATTCCTTGTATATCGGCGAAAAACTCAGTCCAGTTGTCGGACGGGGACAGGTTTATGCTTCCGACCGGTGCTGCTTCTGTATCGGTATAGACCTCGGCGATTCCGCTGAAGCTGCCCCGGAAAAGAATACCGGTTTTAACGGGATTTCTGAACTCAAAATATTTGAATCCGATAAGAGTTCCGTTGGAAATTTCACCGATAAACCGCTCATTGCCGTCGTTTGTGACGTTAGGGAAGCTTTCGGTGTAGATTTTATTCGAGCCATGGGGCATTTTTCCGTTTGTTATATTACAGGCAATTACCGCAGGATAGCGACCCTCGCCCTTGAGCGGTCCGCCGTTGAGTCCGCAGGAGGTGATTTCGACCTGCATGATTCTTCCGTCGGTGAGAATTTCTATCCGCTCGGCACACGCCTGCCTGCTGTAGTCGGATTTGTGGGTAAGACGGTGATAAAATACGTACCACTGCCCGTTAATCTCTATTATGCTTCCGTGAGTAGTACCGGTCATGTTGAGACGGTTTTCCGGCTTTCTGCCGCCGAATCCGACATCGCCGTTAGAAACTATCGTTCCGCCGAAGGTGAAATCACGGTCGGGATAATCGCTTACTGCATAGCAAAGCTCGTGATTGAGCTGCGAGGAGTAGATAAAGTAATACTTGTCGCCGACCTTACGCATGGAGCAGGCTTCAAAGAAAGGGTGCTCCTCAAAGGAAGTTCCGACGGTCTCATAGGGGATAATGTGGCGAGGCTCGGATATGACAGTCATCATATCGTTATCCAGTTCCGCGGTGCACGGGCCGTTAACGTTGTCTGCGGCAGAGAGAATTTCCTCCGCAGATTTGTTATAACGCTTCATAACCTCATTGAGCATGGCACTGTTTTTTCTAAGAGCATCAACACTTTCGCCGCAGTACTGGGTACCGTAATAAATGCGGATAGTGCCGTTGTCATTGATTACGGCAGGGTCGAAGCAGACATATTTCTTCATCGGCGAGCCGTCGGGATTTTTTATGAATCCGAGATATTCATATTTGCCTGCAGGGGTGTCACAGACTGCGACGCTGATTGGTCCGTAATAGCCGCCGAAACCGAATTTTCCGGACATACAGTAATATAGGTAATATTTGCCATCGTTGCCCTGAACGACATCGGGTGCGTACATATAAGGACGGTTTCTGAAGTCGGGATCCTGCTCGGCACGATAAATTACACCATCGCACCGCCAGTCAGAGAGGTCGTCAACCGGTGCGGAATAAACAGTATAATCTCCCATGCAGAATGTTTCTCCGCCCTCTTTGTCGTGCGAACCGTAAAGGTATACTCTGTCGCCGAATATATGCGGCTCGCCGTCGGGAATGTATTCATCAAGAGGAAGGAACGGGTTGAAAGCCTGTTTTTTCATGTGCTGCTCCTTTTGAGCCTGTTTAATGCGTATTCACAAAAATTCAAAGCAATACCAAGCGGTGTTATTTATGCTGTGCTGCCTTAAATGCGGAAATTTTTCCGATAATCCAACAGGCTCCTGATTTTATTATTCACAATTATATCATAATACCCGTTACAAGTCAACACCGCAGCGCTGCCTTGGTCAGCGCTTTCATAATGCGGCATTGCGGCAATTTTATTTCTTTTTTTGGAATTTTTCGGGAATGCTGCAGTAACGCTTTTTGTCCTCTTCGGTAATTTTTCTTATTACGCGGCAGGGGTTTCCAGCGGCGATTACCGAATCGGGAATATCCTTTGTTACAACGCTTCCGCCGCCGATAACCGAATTACTGCCAATTGTAACGCCGGGCATAACTTTTACTCCGCCGCCTATCCATACATTATCGCCTATCTTTATGGGGTAGGCATATTCGATGCCCTTGTTGCGCTGTTCAGCGTCTATCGGGTGACCTGCCGTGTAGAATCCACAGTCGGGGGCGATAAATACATTGTCGCCGAATGTTACCTCCGCAGGGTCAAGAATGGTAAGACCATGGTTTGCATAAAAATTTTCGCCGATTCTGATATTATAGCCGTAGTCGCACCAGAAAGGCTGCTCAATCCAGAAGTTTTTCTTTGTACTTCCGAGGATTTCCCGCATAAGACGCGTGCGTTCTTCTGTCATTGAAGGGCGGAGCTGATTATATTCCCAGCACAGATCTTTACATTTCAGACGCTCATCTGCCATTTCCTTGTCGTAATTACCGTCATACAGCATGGCGGAGTCTCTTTTTTGCTTTTCAGTCATTTTTGCACCTTAATTATTGTAAATTTCTAATTAGCACCTGCCGTCAGCCTCTTGGTACGAGAGCGGCGATTCTGCCGGCAAAGTCTTTGAAATTCTGTGTCTGAAGAATAATTTTTCCCGGACCGGTGAGCTTTGTGAGGAACAGCCCTTCACCGCCGAAAAAGATATTTCCGAGGCCCTTAACTGTTTCGATTTCATAGCTGACTCCGGTATCGAAAGCTACAACATTTCCCGTATCGACCTTGATTACCTCACCGGGAGCAAGCTCGCGTTCAACCATATCGCCGTCGACCTCGAGGAAAGCCATTCCGCTTCCGAATAGACGCTGAAGAATAAATCCCTCGCCTCCGAAAAGTCCGGCAGAAAATTTCTTTGTGAAAGCAACTTTTAAATCAACAGTCTGCTGTGCACAGAGGAACGAACCTTTCTGAACGATCATCTCTCCGCGCGAAATGTCAACGGGAACGACCTTTCCCGGAACTGTCGAGCCAAATGCAATTTTAGCTCCTTCGACTTCCGATGTGTAGTTTGCCATGAAAATAGACTCGCCCGTGAACATTCTGCCGAGGCTTCGTGCAACTCCTCCGCGGGCATTTGTGGACATTTTGATTCCCTGAGTCTGCCAGATCATTCCGCCGGACTGAGTGAACATTGACTCTCCTCTGCTGAGTTCAACCTCAACTGCGGGAACAGTATCTCCAATAATCGTGTATCTCATAATAGACCTCCGGATAATAAATTCAGGCAATATGCCTATAAATACATTTTACAATTTCCGACCTGCTTTGTCAACACGACATTACAGGCTTTAGCTGATTTTAAGCGATTTGTTACAAATTACAAATATCAGATAGATGTATCATTAAAATTTGTGAAATATAACAAGGGGAAATTTTGCGAAAGATATTGACGTTTAACTAAAAGCACGATATACTATTGTATGAAAAAAATCGCCGCAGCTTATTTCGGCAAATGGAGGAATTATCATGATTTTTGAAAAGGTTAAGGAAATTATTACGGAGACTCTCGGCGTGGATGAAAACACAGTCACCTCCGATGCGGCTGTCCGTGACCTCACTGTTGACTCGCTTGAGGTTTATGACATAATCAATTCTATTGAGGAAGAATTCGATATATCCGTCCCAGAGGAAGCAGTTGATGACATAAAAACTGTTGGGGATATCGTTTCCTATATCGAAAACTGCACCGACGCAGAATAACTTTACAGTCCTCCGGAAATTTCCGGAGGATTTTTTATGCTGCTGCAAATACAAAATATTATTGCTTTTTTCCAAAAATGTGATATAATAGTATACAGGAGCTTGAGATTCGTCTGATTTCTATAGTCAATCTACTTGAAAAACGGAAAAAGGATGTGTGCTTAAATATTTTGTGACAAGGCGGAGGACGCAGGAATACCCGTGTATTACAAGGACGACAACGCAGTCACAGAATATTTTAGCCGCCGAACTTTTTCGGTTTTCAAGCAGATTGACCATACACAGGCGCAGTCTTAATCTTATTTCTCTGCTCCGGAGAAAGCTCAGCTGCGGAAAGGAAATTATGAAGAAAATTACAGTCATTACAGGTCACTACGGAAGCGGCAAGACCAATCTTGCTGTGAATCTCGCCGTGAAAGCCGCCGAAGAGGGCAAAAAAGTCACTGTTGCCGACCTTGACATCGTCAACCCGTATTTCAGAACTGCCGATTTCAAAGAGCTGTTCGATGAAAAGGGGATAACGCTTGCCGCTCCGGATTTTGCAAACAGCAATCTCGATATACCGTCGATTCAGTTCGATGTTGAGGAGCTTGCAGCGGTCAGCGACTGCCTGATTATCGACGTTGGCGGTGACGACGCGGGTGCATTCGCCCTCGGACGTTATGCGGAAGCTCTGCTGTCTTACGGGAGTGAGACTGAGCTGTATTATGTCATCAATCAGCGCCGCTACCTCACACAGACTCCCGACGAGGTTTTAGGACTTATGTATGAGATTGAAGCCGCCGCAAGAATGAAACACACGGCAATCGTTAACAATACTAATCTCGGAAGTGAAACAACCCTTGAAATAGTAGAAGCTTCCGAAGAATTTGCCGCCGAAACAGCCGAACGTGCAGGTCTGCCTCTGGCATTCACAACCTGTCCGGAGGAGCTTGCAGAGTTTTCGGAGAATGAGAATATTTTCCCGATTAAGGTCTATGTTAAGCCCTTGTGGGAGAAATAACAGTATAGCCGGACGGCTGTACGAATCGAAAGGAGCTGAACCAAATGGCTAAAATGACAGTTATTACCGAGCGCTGTAAGGGCTGTGGACTGTGTGCGACTGCCTGTCCGAAGAAAATCGTTTCTCTGCAAAAGGAAAAACGAAACAAAAAGGGATATTTTTATGCCGTATGCACCGATGAATCCGCTTGCATCGGCTGTGCGATGTGCGGAATAATGTGTCCGGACTGCGCTATAGTTGTTGAAAAATAATCTACATATATTGAAAGGAGCTGTTTGGCTTTGGAAAGAAATCTTATGAAAGGCAACGAAGCTCTCGCAGAGGCTGCTATAAGAGCAGGCTGCAAGTGCTTTTTCGGCTATCCGATCACTCCTCAGACCGAGCTTGCCGCTTATATGGCAAAACGTATGCACAAGGCAGGCGGAGTGTTTTTACAGGCTGAATCGGAAATTGCTGCGATAAATATGGTGCTCGGCGCCGCATCAACAGGTGTCAGAGCAATGACCTCATCGTCATCGCCGGGAATCTCGCTCAAGGGAGAGGGAATTTCATATCTTGCAGGCTCTGACCTTCCTGCGGTTATTATAAACGTACAGCGAGGAGGTCCCGGACTGGGCGGAATTCAGCCGTCACAGGCAGACTACTGGCAGGCGACAAAGGCTCTCGGCCACGGCGATTTCCATATCCTCGTGTATGCTCCCGCATCGGTTCAGGAAATGGTTGATATGGTTGTTAAGGCTTTCGATACCGCTGATAAATACAGGATGCCTGCAATGATCCTTGCGGACGGACTGCTCGGTCAGATGATGGAGCCTGTTGAATTCCCTGAAATCATTGAAAATTCCGCCGACAAGAGCGGCTGGGCTGCAAACGGTCACGGAAACAAGCGTGAACATCACATCATCAATTCGCTCTATCTTCAGGCTGATCTTCTTGAGGACAAGGTAGTGGAGCGTTTCAGAAGATATGAGACAGTCAAGGCTGACGAAACCGACGCCGAGCTTTATCTTACCGACGATTGTGATATTCTCCTCACAGCCTACGGCGCAACCGCAAGAGTTGTAAAATCTGCTGTTAACTCAGCAAGAGAGCAGGGTATAAAGGCAGGTATGTTCCGTCCAAAGACTCTGTGGCCGTTCCCTGTTAAGGAGCTTAATAAAGCGTGTGAAACCGCTTCGTGTATCCTTGATGTTGAGATGTCAATGGGACAGATGATCGATGATGTAAAGCTCGCAATCAACTGCTCAAAGCCCGTTCACTTCTATGGAAGAACCGGCGGCGTTATTCCTACTCCTGCCGAGATTCTTGAAGAAATTAAGAAAGTCGGAGGTGCAAAATAATGGCTGTTGTATTTGAAAGACCAAAGTCGCTTATTGATGTTGCCACACATTACTGTCCCGGCTGTACCCATGGTATCGTTCACCGCATTATCTGCGAGGTTATCGACGAAATGGGCATTGAGGGCGATACTATCGGTATCTGTCCCGTTGGATGCTCGGTTATGGCTTATGACTATTTTAACTGTGATATGATTGAGGCTCCTCATGGCAGAGCTCCTGCGGTTGCTACGGGAGTTAAGCGCACAAATCCCGATAAATTTGTATTTACATATCAGGGCGACGGTGATCTTGCCGCTATCGGTACAGCCGAGACCGTCCACAGCGCTACAAGAGGAGAAAATATCGTTGTTGTGTTTATCAACAATACTATCTACGGAATGACCGGCGGACAAATGGCTCCAACCACAATTCCCGGTCAGGTTACACAGACAACTCCGTTCGGACGTGATCCTCAGCTTGCGGGCTATCCTGTCCGTGTCTGCGAGATGCTTTCGACTCTTACCGGCACTGCCCTCGCTCAGCGTGTCGCCGTTGACACTGTTCCCCATATCCGCGAGGCTAAAGCGGCAATCCGCAAGGCTTTTGAAAATCAGAAGGCGAAAAAGGGCTTCTCAATCGTTGAGGTTCTTTCCACCTGTCCCACCAACTGGGGACTTACTCCCACCGAGGCAATTAAACGGCTTCAGGACGAGATGATTCCTTACTATCCGCTTGGCGTTTATAAGGATATTACAGCAGAGGAGGGCAATAAATAATGACTACCGAAATACTTCTTGCAGGCTTCGGAGGACAGGGTGTTCTCTTTGCGGGGAAGATCCTCGCCTACTGCGGTCTTATGGACGAAAAGGAGCTTTCATGGCTTCCGTCCTACGGTCCCGAGATGAGAGGCGGTACGGCTAACTGTTCAGTATGTATCTCCGACGACCCTATCGGTTCTCCATTGGTGCTTACTCCCGATATTCTCATTGCTATGAATCAGCCGTCCTTTGACAAGTTCATCGGAGCTGTCAAGCCCGGCGGAAAGGTTTTTGCCGACAGTACTCTTATTGACACTGCCTGCGACAGAACTGATATCGAGGTTTACACTATCCCGTCAACTCAGATGGCTGACGATAACGAGCTTAAAGGCGGCTCGAATATCATTCTCCTCGGCAAGCTGATAAAGGAGACCGGTCTGTTTACCCTCGACACCATGAAGAAGGGTATCGAAAAGGTCGTTCCGCCGTCAAAGGCACACCTAATCGCCAATAACTTCAAGGCTATCGAACTTGGCATGAATGCATAATTGGCTTACATAGAACTTCGTATTTCCTTTGAAAACCTGTTGAAAAATCCTCATACTCCTTAAAGAGTATGAGGATTTCAGTCTGTCAAAAAAGTCTAAAAACACGTTTTTTACCCTCAAAAAGCAACTCGAAAAAGGCTATTCTGCGTTAGTCAACCTCGACTCTTTTTCTTGAAAAGGGGGGGCAACAAGCTGAAAGGACGGATTTTTCAATCCGTCCTTTTTAAACTTGCTTATGGAAATCAGCCCATTACAACCTCAACGGTATGAACTCCGCTTTCAGCAGTGGGGATTACATTTCCGTCAACGGGAGTGCCGTCAACAATCATGCTCTTAACGCCCTTGCAAACGTGATTCGGGTTCTTGACTGTGATGTTATAGGTTGCACCGCGGAACTTTCTTGAAGCGGTGAAACCATCCCATTCGTGAGGAATTGACGGGTCAATCCTGAGTCCGTTCCAGTCGGCTGCAATACCGAGAATATACTGCGAAATAGCAACCATATTCCAAGCGGCAGTACCTGTAAGCCATGAGTTCTTGCCCTCACCGAAGCGGCTTGCATCCTTACCTGCGATCATCTGACCATATACGTATGGCTCGGTCTTGTGAAGATCGGAAATTTCTTCATTGAAAGCAGGAGCGATCTTACTGTAGTATTCAAATGCCTTGTCACCTCTGCCGGCATAAGCCTCGGCACAGATGATCCATGCGTTGTTGTGGGTGAAGATTCCGGCATTTTCCTTGTAGCCGCCGGGATATGTTGAAATCTCGCCGTACTGAATGTAATACTTGGAGAATGCAGGATTGTTGAGAACGAGTCCGTACTGGGTGTTGAGGTACTTGTCGATAGAATCAAGTGTTTTGATGTCAGCTCCGACGTCCTTACCGATTTCGGACATAACTGCGAAGCCCTGGGGTTCGATGAAGATTTTGCCCTCTTCGCACTCCTTGGAGCCCATTTTGGCGCCTGTTGAGTCGTAAGCTCTGATGAACCAGTCGCCGTCGAATGCGGATTCCATAACGTTCTTCTTCATCTTGTCGATTTCAGCCTGAGCAGCAGCAGCTTCGTCGTCCTTGCCGAGATGCTTCAGAATAGCAACGTAGTTCGGACCTGTGTATGTGAAGAGTGTTGCAACCATTACAGACTCGGCAATCTTTGAGTAGCCGCCCTCAGCAGCAAACTTGGGATTGGTATATGTCTGGAAGCTCTCACCGGGAGTATCGGAATAGCATGAAAGGTTGATACAGTCGTTCCAGTCAGCACGCATTGCAAGAGGCAGACCGTGAGGACCGAGGTTGTTTACGATCTTATAGAACGAAACCTTGAGATGGTCAAGCATCGGCTTAGCCTTGGATTCGTCATTGTCGTATGGAACCATTTCGTCGAGGATAGACCAGTCGCCTGTTTCCTTGATATAAGCGGAAACGGAGAGAATCATCCACAGCGGATCATCTGAGAAATCGCCGCCGATATCGGAGTTGCCTTTCTTTGTAAGAGGCTGATACTGGTGATAGCAGCCGCCGTCCTCGAGCTGTGTTGAAGCGATGTCGATGATACGTTCTCTTGCTCTGTCGGGAATCTGGTGAACGAAGCCGAGAATATCCTGATTTGAATCACGGAAGCCCATGCCTCTGCCGATACCGGATTCAAAATAAGAAGCCGAACGTGAAAGGTTAAAGGTAACCATACACTGATACTGATTCCAGATGTTGACCATACGGTTAACCTTGTCATCGGAAGTGTTGACATTGATAACGCCGAGGAGAGTTTCCCATGTGGTTTTAAGCTCTGCAAGACCGGCAGCAACCTTTTCGGGAGTGTTGTACTGCTCCATCATGGCAAGAGCTTTTTCCTTGTTGATAGTTACACCGTCAGCCTCGAATTTCTTGTCCTTAGGCATTTCGACATAGCCGAGGATAAAGATAAGAGTCTTTGACTCGCCGGGAGCGAGAGTGATTTTCTTATAGTGCGAAGCGATGGGAGACCAGCCGTCGGCAAATGAGTTGTTAGGCTTGTCTGCAATAACAGCCTGAGGATCGTTGAAGCCGTTATAGAGACCGATGAACGAATCTCTGTCGGTATCATAGCCGTCTATATCGTCATTTACTGTATAGAAAGCAAAGTGGTCGCGTCTGTCTCTGTATTCGGTCTTGTGGTAAATTGTTGAACCTACAACTTCAACACGTCCTGTGCTGAAGTTTCTCTGGAAGTTTGTACAGTCATCCTGAGCGTCCCAGAGGCACCATTCAGCGAATGAGAACAGTGAGAAACTCTTTGTTTCATTACCCTCGTTGGTAAGAACGACCTGCTGAACCTCTCCGGAATAATTCTGGGGAACGAAGAATGTAACCTCAGCCTTGAGGTCGTTTTTCTTACCTGTGATAACGGTATAGCCCATACCGTGACGGCACTCGTAGGAATCGAGAGCTGTCTTTACAGGTGACCAGCCGGGGTTCCAGATTGTACCGTTTTCATTTATGTAGAAATAACGTCCGCCCATATCGATCGGGACGTTGTTGTAACGATATCTTGTTATTCTTCTGAGACGGGCATCCTTATAGAAAGAGTATCCGCCGGCAGTGTTGGAAATAAGTGAGAAAAAGTCCTGTGTTCCGAGGTAGTTGATCCACGGGTAAGGGGTTTTTGGTGAATTGATGACATATTCTTTGTTGGCGTCGTCAAAATATCCGAACTTCATAATTTTCATACTCCTTATATTTTGATAGGTGCGCCCGGAATTTCCGTTCAGACGGCTCCTGACGCAAATACAAAGCGGAATACTCCGCATCTGTTTAAATTATATCATATAATAGTGGGATTTACAATAGCTTTGTATAAATTTGGAATGTACTATTTTTTACCGGTTTTTTGTGCATTTTTACTATAGGCGCTGCCGTGCCGCTGACAGGTGATACATTTTCTGTATATCTGACTGATTTTTAAAGCTTAGTAAAGAAATGCTCGTGAGCTTCAAAAGAATCGCCCGGTTTGATTTCGCGGTAGCCGGTAATGTCCGCGGGCATCGCGAGGTTGGGGGCGTCGATCATGGCGGTCATCGGCTCCGGACAGAAATAGTGATTAAAGCCTCTGTCATTCCATATGATCCAGAATTTATACTCGTCGGAAACCTCGTAGCAGAGTTTCTTTCCGCTGGCTATGTCCTCGGCGATAACGCCGTGGAACTTCTCGTGGTCGAGATCGGTATATTCGCCGAAATACATATCGTTATCGCAGACCTGAAGAACCGGACACTTGTTTCCGGTCTTGTATTCAAGGTCATACATAGTCGGAGCTTTAAGATTGCCTGTAGGCAGACAGCGGTCATTCAGCTCGCATTTCTTTCCGATCGGAACGGTGAGACGAATATCCCCTTCTTTTCCGCCGTCGGCGAAAGGAGCGTTTATCGTCGTGTGCGACGCGAGGGACATCGGCATCATTACATTTGAAAGATTTGTGAAGCGGACGTTCTTTTCAAGTCCGTTTTCCGAGAGTGTAAAGGTATACTCGGCAGTGAAGCGAATGGGAAGATACTGAAAGAACTCGTCCTTTTCGTCATAGACATAGCGTGTTTTGACCCATGCGCAGTTCTCGTCCGCCTTGTGCTCGACAACCTCATGGCATCTCTTGTGGAGAAAACCGTGAATGTGGTTGTTATATGGAGCTTTTTCGTTCACAGGCAGATGATATACCGCATCGGAAGTTTTAAGGATACCGTCGGCAAAGCGGTTCGGCAGATAGAGCGTGGGGAGTCCCCATACCTCCGCAGACTGACGGATCTCATCGGCTGTGTTGCTGTCCTTGAAGCGGAAAAACTCTATTCCGTTCCTGTTGTCTCTCAGACGGATTACGTTCGAGCCTATTTCATAAGCTACAAGTGCTTCATAGCCGCCTGCGCTGAGTCTTACGCATGACGCACCGTTGAAATTGATGAATTGTGTTGTGTTCATATATATTCAGCCCTTTCGGTTATTATGATACTGTATTTATCAGAATTCCGGCTTCTTTTCCGCTTTTTTCGCGGCGGAAGTGCCTGACCTTTGGATAAATCCGATCCTGCTCATCTGTGAGCGAGCATAAGCTTCAATAAGATTCCGGCGGTCAGTGCCTTATGGGAGAGTAAAAAAAACGGAATTATCATCAGTCATTAAATTTATATTCACGTAAAGGTGAAACTGCCTTATATGCAGGACGGATGATTTTATTGGAATTTATAAGCTCCTCGATGCGGTGAGCCGACCATCCTGCGATGCGCGATGTAGCGAAAATCGGTGTAAACAGCTCGTCGGGAATGCCAAGCATACGATAAACGAAGCCGCTGTAGAAATCAACGTTTGCACAGACTCCCTTGTAAATCCGGCGTTCCTCAGCGATAATTTTAGGTGCAAGGTTCTCAACCAGCGAATAGAGGGCAAATTCTTCGAGTCTGCCTTTTTCGGCGGAGAGTTTTTCAACGAATGCCTTAAAAACCTTGGCGCGGGGGTCGGACTGAGAATAAACTGCGTGACCCATGCCGTAGATAAGACCTGCACGGTCAAACGCTTCTTTATGGAGAAGCTTGCGGAGATAATCCCCGACTTCTTCTTCGTCAGTCCAGTCCCTGATGTTTTTCTTCATGTCATCGAACATCAGTGCAACCTTGATATTTGCGCCGCCGTGCTTCGGACCTTTGAGCGAACCGAGAGCCGCGGCGATCGTGGAATAGGTGTCCGTACCCGAGGACGAAACGACATGAACGGTAAATGTTGAATTGTTTCCGCCGCCGTGTTCGGCATGGAGTACGAGGGCAAGGTCGAGAATACGCGCTTCAAGCTCTGTATAGCTGCAGTCGGGACGGAGCATATACAGAATATTCTCGGCAATTGAGAGATCCGGACGGGGTTTGTGTATACAGAGACTCTCGTCATTTTTATAGTAGCTGTAAGCCTGATAACCGTAGACAGCCAGCACCGGGAAAAGCGTGATCAGTTCAATACACTGACGCAGCACGTTCGGAATCGAAATATCGTTCGCAGCATCGTCATATGAATAGAGGGCGAGAACGCATTTCGCGAGGGTGTTCATCATATTGTCGCTGGGAGCTTTCATGATGATATCACGGGTGAATGTAGTGGGGAGTGTCCTGAAATCCGCAAGAGTTTTTCTGAATGCGGCAAGCTCATCATCGGAGGGCAAATCTCCGAAAAGAAGAAGATAAATAGTTTCTTCAAATCCGAACCGCTTGTTTTTAATGAAGCCCGCGACGATATCCTCTACGTCGTAACCGCGGTAATAGAGCTTTCCGTCGCCGTGATTGCGGACTCCGTCGGGCTTGTCAAGGACTTTTATTGTGCTGATGTTGGTAAGTCCGGCAACAACTCCGCTTCCGTCGATATCGCGCAGTCCCCGCTTAACATCGAATTTTGTATAAAGCTCGGGGGCTATTCTGTAGCCGTTCATAGATTTTTCGGCAAGCTCGCTGATGAGCGGGGTGATCTTTGAAAATCCGTATTCTGACATTTTTATCATCTTCCTTTCCGTCTTTGTGTGTATATTCCTGTGTGCCTCTGCATTGTGAGAAATTCTCCCAAAAACAAAGAGTATTATTATCCCCATTTTATACTATATAAACATATTATAAACTGTTTCAACAAATTTGTCAAGCAAATTCTGCCGATCTTTTTCGGAAACCATGGCTCAGGCGGAAGCTTGTTGTATTTGACAAAATACGGACTTCGTGCTATTATATTTAAGGTTATGCGGCGTGATTATTGTCATATCTGAGGTGTATCGGACATTGCGTCTGCTTTTAGGAGGAAATCAAAATGCTGAAAAGGATTATTCTGTCTTTAATAGGGTGTGCGGTGGTTTTATGCGGTAATTCCTCTGCGTTAACCGTATGCTCAGCCGAATCACATATATCGTTTGAAAGTGTTATGGGAGAGAGCAATCAGCGTTATCAGGGAACGACGCTTTCGTCTCCCGATGAAGTGCCGGTAAACGATAAGGTTAAGAATCTGGACGGACGAATAATTAAGGTTATGATCGATCCGGGACATTTTTCCTATTATAATCAGTCTCCCGTATATTCACCGTACTGGGAGAGCGTAATGACGTGGAAGCTTTCAAATTATCTTCAGCAGGAGCTTCAGGCTCTCGGCGTACATGCCGACCTTACAAAGACGTCTCTTGACGACAATCCCGGACTCAATGCCAGAGGCTTCAGCTCCAAGGGGTATGATTTCTTTATATCGATGCACAGCAATGCAATGGCTGACTCGTCGGCAGATAATCCGCTCGCTCTGGTATACCAGGATCTTCCGTGGACGACGATCGACGATGTGAGCAAGGATATGGGCAGACTTTTATCGGCAAAGGTTTCAGATGTAATGGGGACAAGCCGCAAAGGCACGGTTGAACAGAGAAAGGGCACCGAGGATCACGATAAAAACGGCATTATGGATGACGAATGGTACAGCGTCCTGTTTGCCTCAAGATATGTGGGCACGCCCGGAATACTGCTTGAACACTCATGTCATACGAACTACAAAGCCACGCTCTGGCTTTATAACGACAACAATCTCAGAACTCTCGCGAAAGAAGAAGCGGCAGTGATTTACGGGTATTTCAGCGAAATAAAGGCGAGGGAATATCCCGAGCCGGAGCCGGTAGTTATTCCCTCACCGCAGCATGAGCTTTTGCCCGGAGACATTGACGGGGACAATCTGGTCGACGCAACGGACGCGACATATACGCTTATGGAATATGCGTGCTTATCAACAGGAGGAGAACAGCTGTTCAATGAATATCAGCTTGTCTCCGCCGATGTTAACGGGGACGGAGTCATCGATGCTTCCGATACTTCGCTGATATTGGCGTTTTATGCGTATACGTCCACGGGCGGAGAGGAAAAGAATCTGATAGAATGGTATGAATCAAGATAGGATAAATCGTTATGCTCTGCGTCAGGGCATAACGATTTTTCTTTAAGCGCCTGTTCAGTCCCGCTGTATATGCGGATTCCGAAAGTATGTGTGGAAATAAGAATTTGAGAAATAATTTTTTCTGATACTTGCATTATGAGGAATGTTATGATATAATTATAATATAAAATTAACATGAATCGGAGGGATTATTTTGGAGGACATCAGCACCGCAACTGATACCCTTAAAGCTGCAGCCGAAAGGGAAAAAGAGCTTCGGGCTGCCGATGCTGCGGCATTCGGCAAAGCCGAGGGAGATAAAATTCTTGCAACAAAATATAAATGCCCCAACTGCGGCGCGGAACTTACGTTCAAGCCTGAAACGCAGGATTTCGGCTGCGACTACTGTGACAGCCACTTTTCCGAAGCTGAAATCAAAGTGATCTGCGAGCACGCCGAAAACAGCATTCCCGATGCTGACGAAGTAAAACATCGCGAGGAGTTTGAAAATCATACCAATATTTATCGCTGTGCAAGCTGCGGAGCGGAAATTATTGCCGATGATCAGCAGACGGCAACTTTCTGCTACTACTGCCATGAGCCGGTAATCCTTGCAGGCAGATTGTCAGGCGAATATAAGCCGTCCAAGGTCATTGGCTTCCGTCTTACAAGAGAGAACGCAATTGATAAATTCAAGAATTGGTGCTCCAAGCGCTGGTTTTTGCCGCGAGATTTCAACAGCGAAAAGCAGCTTGAAAAAATGACGGGACTCTACGTGCCGTTCTGGGTCGCAGACTGCGATATGACCGCTAATTACGAGGCTATCGGCAAAAAGGTACGTTCGTGGTCATCTGGCAGCTACCGATATACCGAGACTAAGGAATACCGAATCTACCGCAATGCAAATATTTTTACTGACGGTATTCCCGCTGACGGCGAAAGCAAAATCGACGACCTGCTTATGGAGTCGATAGAACCGTTTGATTATAAGGCTGCAAAGGATTTCTCAATGTCCTATCTCAGCGGATTCTACGCCGATAAATACGATGTTGACAAGGCTGCGGTCTTTCCGAGAATAAGAAACCGTGCTACCGAAGCCGCAAAGGGCATCATACGTGGAAGCGTTGCAGGCTACAGCTCGGTCAGTCCTCTCAGCGAACGCTATAACATTATGCAGACCAAATGGCAGTATATGATTCTTCCTGTCTGGTTCATGACCTATAAATACAAGGGCGAGGTTTATTCCTTTGCCGTCAACGGTCAGACCGGAAAATTAGCCGGAACCCCTCCGCTTGATAAGAAAAAGCTTGCGCTTGCCTGTGCTGGAATTGCCGCCGGTGTAACCATACTTGGTATGCTGATTGGAGGGTTTATTCTATGAGAATCAGGAAAATTCTTGTTGCTTTTCTGACTGCGGCTATGATGCTTCCGTTCTGTACACTGGCAGCCAATGCGGCTAAATCGTCAGCGCAGGGATTCGATGATGATAATATTGAGCTTTGCCGCGTTTACGACGATGTTGGTATTTTTGACGATGAAACCGAAGATGAGCTGAACGAGATTATCCGTGAGACTTCGGAAAAGCTTGAAATCTACATAGCTGTTTATCTCAGCGGAACTGCCCGCAGCGATTACGATACCGATGTCTTTTCCGATGAGGAATACGACAGGATCTTCGGCAAGGACACCGACGGCGCACTCTATTACATGGATTTGTCAGGACAGTACAGTCCATACGACAGAATTTCAAGGGCAGGCAAGGCAATTCTGCTTTATTCCGCAGATACTATTGAAAATTCAATGCTGCCTATTATTTTCCGTGATTTGCCTGCGTCGGGCGAAGAGATAACTCCCGATCAAATCGAACGGGGTATCAGGACAATCTGCAGTGTTATGGAATCCTACGGCAGCAGGGAACCCGGGGCTTTAGAGTATTATCACGACACCTATACGGATAAATATATCTATTATAAGAACGGAGAGACGGTTATAACATCGTCTAAGCCGCCCGCACTTATACTTATGAATCTCGGTATATCGCTTTTTATCGGGATTATTGTCGCGATTATATGCTAT
The DNA here is from genome assembly GCA_029007035.1 of Oscillospiraceae bacterium. Lineage (GTDB taxonomy): Bacteria > Bacillota > Clostridia > Oscillospirales > Ruminococcaceae > Ruminococcus. The sequence continues at coordinate 20,672 of JAQXHC010000026.1, read as the reverse complement.
TTTGCCGGCAAATCCCACTATAAATTCAAGCCGAGCTGCAATCCCAGCGTATATGTTTCCCGTGATGAATCGAAATTCACGCGCCGCGAAGATATTTTTATCCGCGCGCATACCACAAAGGTGAAAATTGAGTCGAGCGGCGGAGGCGGCGGTCACGGAGGCGGCGGCCACGGCGGCGGAGGCGGCTCTCACGGCGGCGGAGGCGGCGGTCACCGATAATTGTACATCAGCCTTAAAAACCCCTGCATCTCTTTATGAGAAGCAGGGGCTTTTCAGTGGGATTCTGAGTGAAATTTTTGTATAAAATGACTGTATGAGAGCGGAATGTTAGTGCAGGCATTACAAAATTGCGGCAAGATTAGTATAAAATGTTGACACATTTCTGATTTGGTGATAAAATATATATGCTATAATTTTATCGGCGGGTTTTGTCTGAAATTGAAAACCGCCGACATGATCAGGAGGAATCTTCCCATGGAAAGATATTGGAATAAAGAGATAGAGTGTATGTCGAGAGAGGACATGAAAAAGCTCCAGGACGAAAGACTCGTTGCTCAGGTGAAGCACGTATATGAGAACGTGAAGTATTATCGTGACCTTATGGATAAAAAGGGCGTGACTCCCGATGACATCAAATCAACGGACGACCTTCATAAACTGCCGTTTCTTACCAAGGCGGATCTTCGCGATGCATATCCCTACGGACTCCTTGCAAAGCCGCTTTCAGAATGCGTAAGAATCCAGTCCACAAGCGGAACAACAGGCAGGAGAGTAGTTGCATTCTACACCCAGCACGACATTGACCTGTGGGAAGACTGCTGTGCAAGAGCTATTACAGCTGCCGGAGGTACTAAGGATGATGTTTGTCAGGTGTGCTACGGTTACGGTCTGTTTACCGGCGGTCCGGGACTCAACGGCGGTTCGCACAAGGTCGGCTGTCTTACACTTCCGATGTCCTCTGGCAATACGGAAAGACAGATTCAGTTCATGCGCGATTTAGGCTCGACGATTCTCTGCTGCACTCCGTCATATGCCGCATATATCGGTGAAACTCTCCACGATATGGGTTATACAACCGACGATATCAAGCTTAAAGCCGGCATCTTCGGAGCTGAACCATGGACCGAGGAAATGCGTCATCAGATTGAGGATTTGCTCGGAATCAAGGCATACGATATCTACGGTCTTACCGAGACCAGCGGTCCCGGCGTATCATTCGAGTGCAGTGAACAGACAGGTATGCACATCAACGAGGATCACTTTATTGCCGAAATTATTGATCCCGATACAGGCGAGGTGCTTCCCGAAGGCTCTGTCGGCGAGCTTGTGTTCACCAGTCTTACCAAGGAAGCGTTCCCTTTGCTCCGCTACAGAACAAGAGACATCTGCGTACTTTCGCGCAAGAAGTGCTCCTGCGGCAGAACGCTTATCAAGATGTCCAAGCCAAAGGGCAGAAGCGACGATATGCTCATTATCCGCGGCGTAAATGTATTCCCGTCGCAGATTGAAACAGTACTTATCGAGCAGGGCTATTCTTCCAACTATCGCATTGAGGTCGACAGAAAAAACAACACCGATACCCTTGATATTTACGTTGAGATGAATGATAATCATTTCTCAGACGTCGTTATGGAGATTCAGAAGAGTGAAGAGAAGCTTGCCTCCGCGATCAAGATCATGCTTGGAATCAATCCGAAGGTTCATCTTGTTTCACCCAAATCGATTACCCGAAGCGAAGGCAAGGCTGTCCGCGTAATTGATAAAAGAAAGCTTCACGACTGATATAAATAAATAGTCAGAAACAGATTGCTGTAAGTTATAACAAAACGGGCGGACAATGTTCGCCCGTTATATTTATGACAGTATCGCACTATATACGCACGTCATTATGCGCTGTTGCCTTATGAATGATTAGCAGCGGCAGTCTGTTTTGAGCAAGTTCGCCTAAAATGTAATGCACGTATTTTGGGTAGATTTCTAAAAAACTGCCATACGTCATTGTGCTGCATATTTTTGCCCTGTTATCGGCAAACATACGCTAAAAAGCTCAACACATTCATTTTATGTGAACACGCTCTGAAATATAATGAAAAGAGGTAATTTTATGATTTACCAAAACCCGGTACTGAGAGGCTTTTATCCCGATCCGAGCGTATGCTGCGCCAATGGAAAATATTATATGGTCTGCAGCTCGTTTCAGTATTTTCCGGGAGTCCCTCTCTTTGAAAGCAGTGACCTTGTGAATTGGCATCAGATCGGACACTGCATCACGCGGAAGAGTCAGATTTCTCTCGACAGAGCTTCAAGCTCGGGCGGAATCTATGCCGCAACTATCCGATATAATAACGGAAGATTTTACATGGTCACCACAAACGTTACCGCAGAGAAAAATTTCTATGTCTGGACCGACGACATCTACGGCGAATGGTCCGAGCCTGTGTTCATCGACCGTGACGGAATAGACCCCTCTCTCTATTTCGAGGACGGCAGAGCATATTTTGTCAGCAACGGCACAGACGATAATGGCAGAAGCGGAGTAGTTCAGTGCGAAATCAACATTGAAACAGGCGAACGGCTTTCTCCCTGTGTGACAATCTGGAACGGTTCGGGAGGAAGATACCTTGAAAGTCCTCACGTATACAAAATAGGTGGTTATTATTACCTTATGGCTGCCGAGGGCGGAACGGAGTACGGTCACATGATAACCTGTGCCCGAAGCAAGAAGCTTTGGGGAGAATATGAAAGCTGTCCGTACAATCCGGTCCTCACAAACCGCAATCTCGGCGGATTTGAGATTCAGGGAGTCGGTCACGGCGACCTTGTTCAGGCTCCCGACGGAAGCTGGTTTGCGGTTCATCTTGGATTTCGTCAAATGGGCAGGTGGATGCCATATCACCAGCTTGGCAGAGAGACTTTTCTTACTCCGGTGTATTTCGGCGAGGATGGCTGGTTTACTATGGGTGATAACGGAACGACTGTAGGGCAGTTTGAAATAGGCGGAGATTTTGTTCAGGAGCGGAAAAATCTCTATACCTTTGAAAATACGGAACCCCGCCGCGAGTGGTGCTTCCTGCGCCATCCTCACGAGGAGAATTATGAGCTGAGCAGCAGGAGCTTTGTGCTTCACGGAACTGACGAAACGCTTGACAGTCTGGAATCGCCGACATTTATCGGAATACGTCAGATTGATTTCTGTGCCGGGATTTCGGCGGAGGTTGAAATCGACAGTGGAATTGCAGGTATTACGCTGTACATGGACGAGAATCATCACTATGACCTGTATATTGAAAAGGGAGATACATACCGCGTCTGCAAAAAACTGAACATAGGCGATGTTAAATCCGTTGAGGAGGTAAGAAATGTCAGCGGCAACCGGGTTAAGCTCGTTATCCGTGCAGACAATCTGAATTACAGTTTTTATGCAGTCGACGGAGACAGCGAATACTGTCTCGGTACGGCTCAGTCCCGGTATATCTCCACTGAGGTAGCCAGCGGATTCACAGGAGTTGTCATAGGACTTTTTGCTGTCGGAGAGGGCGGAACGGCTCGCTTTACGGATTTTATATGTGAGTATTGCGATACGGAAAAATAAACGATTTTGCACGGCTTGAAGCAATCCGATTTGGTGAATATAGCGTCTTGACTTTTGAAATACACTGTTGTATAATTTGCGAGAAAAAAATGAAAGACAGCCGGATGCTGTCGGAATAAAGAAAAGTTTTTACTGGAGATGACAATTGTGTTTAAGGATAAGAATTTTTCAAAAAAACTCATTTCACTCGTTCTCCCGATTTCCATGCAGCAGCTTATGCTGTCCCTTGTAAGCGTTACCGACGCTTTGATGCTTGGATTTCTCAGTCAGGACGCTCTGTCGGCAGTTTCTCTTGCCGGACAGGTTATGTTTGTATATTCACTGTTTACATTTTCGGCATCGTCGGGAATTTCAATTCTTGCCGCCCAGTACTGGGGGCTGAGAGACAAAAAATCTATTGAAAAGGTGCTTGCCTGCGGACTGCGGATGATAGTGCCGATCTCGGTTGTTTTCACACTCGGTGCGCTGATTTTTCCGACGGAAATAATGCGGATGTTTGCTTCGGATGATGTTCTGATTGACAGCGGAGCTTTATATCTGCGGTCGGTCGCGCTTTCGTATCTGTTTTTGTCGGTCTCCCAGTGCTGTCTGTGTACCATGAAAAACTGCGGAATGGCAGTGAAAAGCTCGGTAATCAGTTCGGTATCGGTAGCGGTGAATATTATTTTCAACGCACTGCTGATTTTCGGACTGTTCGGCTTTCCGAAAATGGGTATCGCAGGAGCAGGTGCTGCAACCGTTATTTCCAAGGCTGTGGAGCTTGTGTGGACACTGATTGTTGTTATGAAAAAAGACAGCATAAAAATCAGGCTGAAATATATTCTGCACGGCGATAAGGTTCTCAGCGGCGATTTTCTGAAGTATACACTGCCTGTTCTTGGGAACAATCTTGTGTGGGGAATCGGCTTCACAATGTATTCGGTGATTCTCGGTCACCTCGGAAGCGACGCTACGGCGGCAAATTCCATTGCGAATATTGTTAAGAATCTTGCAATCTGCATCTGTCAGGGACTCGCTTCCGCGAGCGGAGTTATTGTCGGCGAGCAGCTGGGCAGGGGAGAAATGGAAAATGCGCGGGAAAGCGCTTCGAAGCTGTGCAGGCTTTCGCTTGTCTCCGGCATTTTGTCGGGTGCGGTAATTCTGTGCGTAATTCCATTTGTGCCGCTGTTTACGAGCATTTCTGAAACGGCTCAGGGTTATCTGAGGGTAATGCTTGCCGTCAGCTCGTATTACGTAGTGGGCAAGGCCATGAATATGACGGTTATTTCGGGTATTTTCCCGTCGGGAGGTGACTCGAAGTTCGGTTTCAAATGTGACGGAGTAACGATGTGGTTCGTGACAGTGCCTATCGGACTTATTGCTGCTTTCGTGCTCAGACTGCCGGTTCTGGCGGTTTATATCCTGATAAATATTGATGAGATTGTAAAGCTTCCCGTTGTCTATATGCATTATAAAAAATATCGCTGGCTCAATAAGCTTACGCGTACAGCCGATGCCTGATTTCCGCGGAGAATATCAGGGAGGTTTCCGATGTGTTTCCAACGGGTCAGATTCCGGTAAAAGTTCTGAAAACAGTGATACCGAAAAATAGGGAATAACATCACTTGACATGAATTGAAAATAATTGTATAATTAAGGCAGCACTATACAGTTAATGGCAATAATTGTGCGATATGACGGAAAATCTGATTTCGCATCCTTGGCACAGGTTCTGTGCGGTATTGCCTTAAAATGAAGAGGGCGGATTCAGCTGACGATCCGCCGCGAAAGGAGTTTACTCATTTTATGAACAAGCTGAAAAAATATCTTGCCGTTCTCCTCTCAGTGACGGCAGTAATGAGCTGTGCGGTTTCCTGCTCGGATAAAAATAAATCCAGTTCAGAAAACAACGCTCATTACAAATCCGAAGATGAATTCGCTGTAAGTGCAGGCGATGAAATCAAGGGTGAGAATGATGTCGACATCAGCGGTCAGACAATTTACTGGCTCTGTGACTATGACCTTAATCCAACAAACAACAACGACCGTTCCGTTGCCCTCTCCCTCTTTGAGGACGTTTACGGCGGTAAAATTGAATGGATCCAGACTGATTCAAACTCAAAGTTCGAGACCCTCGCCCAGCGGTTACAGGCTGACCAGCCTGTGGATATGTTCCCCTATGAGTGGGACGCTGTTCCGAATGGAGTTGTTAAGAATCAGTATCAGCCTCTTGATGATTATTATGACATTCTTGAAATGGACAGCGACCTTTGGACGGGCATGGAGGATGTTATCGATATGTTCGAGTACAAGGATGCTCATTATGTAATTCCGTATTGTCTTTCCGATCCGCTTTGTATAACCTACAGCCGCAAGCTTATGCAGACTGAGGGACTCGATGATCCTTACGAGCTTTATAAGAAGGGCAAATGGGATTGGGACGCTATGATGGATATGATGAATACATTTGTTTCCAATGCTCCCGAAAAGACAACAAGATACGGAATTAACGGCTGGTTCGGTCAGGCGGCGATACAGTCCACCGGACATACTGTTGTAAATTACGAGAACGGAGTATTCTCCAATAATATCAACGACCCCGAAATTGAAAAGGCAGAGCTTCTTCTTCAGGAAATGGCGGATAAGAATCTCTATAATCCCGAGTGGCTCGGATATTATCCCGATGATATGAATACACTTTTCCTCGGCATGGCAGACTGGCAGCTTGGTTCCTCAAATGCCAAGAACGAGGATGCCGACCTTATGATCGTTCCGTTCCCGAAAGCTCCCGGTGCTGACGAATATTATCTCTGCTGCAACTTCGGTGCAAGAATGCTTGTAAGCGGCTCGGATAAAGGAGAAGCTGTTGCAACCTATATCAAATGTGAACGCCTTGCAGCTACGAATGAGGACTACAAGAAAATAGCCAGAGATAAGGCTCTCGTTGTGGAAAAGACAGCGTCGGGCATTACAAAGAGCTTTGTGACTGAGGAGCAGTACGATGCTATCCAGAGCTACCTTGATCCCGAAAACATCACCCCTATGTTTGATTTCGGCTACGGAATGGGCGATGAAATGTACGGCTCAGGCGAATATACCTACGAGACAAGAGGCGTTATGGATAATCTTGAAAAAGCTCTTCTCGAGGGCGGAGAACAGGTCGATTCCTGGGCTACTCTCCGTGATGCATGGACAGGTGTTGTAACCGAAAAGGTAAATGAATTCAATGCAAAATAACTGTGTCTTTACAGGAAATAAGTATATTTTAAGGGCGGATTTTTCCGCCCTTTTTGTTTTGTCCGGGAGGTGTTTTATCACATCGGATCTGGCTGTAGTTGTTAAGGAAAAGCGCATTATAATAATTTGTCTGATTTCAACAAAAAATAAAAGTGTTATTTGTGTAATTGCAAAAATTTTCAAAAATACGTGACATTTGGCGAATACTGTGATATAATAAGGAAAATGGGGTTATTATGCCTTGTTGTATAAAAACTGTCAGCATAGTCGTGTACGCACGTCTTTCAGGAAAATTTTGCCGCAGACTGCGTTAAAAGGCTTGCCGGGCGACAGCCCGTCTGCACATTTTTGCCTTATCTGCACAAAATTGTGCTTGAAAATCCGCACACAAATCCTATGTGGACAGGTTCTAAATCTGGAGATAAAGAGAGGAATGCAGAATGGACTACAATAATAATTCACAAGGACCGAAAAGACGTGTTACGCGCAAAATGGCTCAGAAAAGACGCGCTGTAGCAATTTTCGTATTTATACTGATTATTATACTGATTATACTCCTGTTTGTTAAAGGCTGCTCGAACAGCGGCGAAAAAAAGAAGCCTGCCAATCCAACCGGACAGACAACAACAGTTCCGACATCTCCGACGCTTGATATAACCACACCCACACCGGCACCCACCACGGTTCCTGTTCCTACTGCCGACCCCAATGACCCGAATACTATTACTAAAATCGATCTGTCAATGTACGAGGTTTATCTCGAAGTGGGCGGCGCTCCGAAGATGCCGATTGTTTCCATGACTCCCTCAACGTCAACTCAGAAAGGCGAAATCTGGACAAGCTCCGATGAAACCGTCGCAACCGTTGACTGGAGAGGCGATATTACCGCCGTCGGCGCAGGCGAGTGCGTAGTTACTGTCACTTCCGAAAATAACCCGTCGGTTTATGCCGAAGTAAGGGTTGTAGTAACGTCTCCTTACGATAATCCGGCAAATGCCGCCGGACAGACTCCCTCCGCAACAACTGCGGCTTTACAGTAAAATACACAATAATCAGCGTCCTCAGCTTTGCGTAACGGTTTTTCCGTATCTCAGGCTGCGGAGGCTGATTTTATTTTTAAAGGCAGTTTGAACAAATTTTGCCTGATTGCCGCATGATAATTCTACAGGCAAATTATCGGAAATAAGTTGACAATTATCCTGCGGAATGTTAAAATAGTAGCAATAAAAGGGAGTAGCTTCGCTGGATGAATGTATTTTACAGTGATGTCCGTTTCGCCATAACCGCGGCGATGAGCCGTCGGACGGACAGAGGCTTTTGGCTTTAAGCAAGACTTTTATTGCACAGCTGATGCAATAAAGGTCTTTATTTATTATATGCGAAGCTGTATTTTATTATATAAGGAGAAGTTGAATGAATTATTTCAATCAAGACGAAAAAACAGTCCTCGAGTCTCTTGGTACATCGAGAGAGAACGGTCTTACTGACGGACAGGTTGCCGAAAACCGGCGTAAATTCGGAGAAAATGCTATTTCAGAAGAAAAGCAGAAAAGTCTGCTGCTCGTATTTCTGAGCCAGTTTGCCGATGTGCTTGTTATGATTCTCATCGTCGCTGCTGTTATTTCGATGTTTATGGACAATGTTGAGAGCTCGGTAGTAATCCTGACAGTTATTGTAATCAATGCCATTCTCGGAACGGTTCAGCACGTTAAGGCGCAGAAATCCCTTGCAAGCCTCAAGGCAATGAGCTCGCCGAACGCGAGGGTTATTCGCGGAGGTGTTCAGGTCGAGATTCCTGCATCCGAGGTCGTTGTCGGCGATATTCTGCTGATTGAGGCAGGCAATGTTGCTGCAGCCGACGGAAGGATTCTCGAAGCCGCTTCGCTTCAGATAAACGAAAGCGCCCTCACAGGCGAGTCGCTGAATGTCACTAAATCTTCGGACAGAATCGATGCGGAGGAGCTTCCGCTCGGAGACAGGCTGAACATGGTCTATTCAGGTTCGAGCATCTCAAACGGACGCGGAGTTGTGGCTGTTACAGCAGTCGGAATGAATACCGAAATCGGAAAAATTGCGTCGCTTATGCAGACCGCAAAAAAGAAAAAAACACCGCTTCAGGTTAGCCTTGACAGCTTCAGCAAGGTGCTGTCTTTCGTAATTATCGGAATTTGTATCGTTGTTTTCCTGCTGACGAAATTTGTCAATCACGAGCCGACCTCAGAGGCTCTTATGTTCGCAATTGCACTTGCGGTTGCGGCTATCCCGGAAGCTCTGAGCTCGATTATCACTATTTCCCTCGCTATCGGAACTCAGAAAATGTCGAAGCAGAAAGCGATTATAAAGGATCTCAAAGCTGTTGAGGGACTGGGCTGTGTATCTATAATCTGTTCGGATAAGACAGGCACTCTTACTCAGAACCGCATGACGGTCCGCAACCTCACATATCCATGCGACAGGGCGAAAAAAGAGCTTATGCTTGCAATGGCACTGTGCAATGATGCCGCCAGATCCGAGGACGGCTGGCTCGGCGACCCTACCGAGACCGCTCTGTCGATGTACCTCGGCGAGGACGAATATATGCGCATACGCGAGGAGAATCCCCGTGCCGACGAGATTCCTTTTGACAGCGACCGTAAGCTGATGACTACCGTTCATCTTTTCGGAACAGTCCGCACCGCCTATACGAAGGGCGCAATGGATGTGCTTATGCCGAGAATGAAATATGTACTTGACAGCAATGAGGTCCGCCCGATCAACGACAGCGATTTAGAGAAAATCAAAGAGGCAAATCTCAGATATTCCGAAAACGGAATGCGTGTGCTTGCTTTTGCCAAGAAAATTCTCAGCAGCGACGAGGCTGTGACCCTCGACGATGAATACGACTATATATACATAGGTCTTGCTGCTATGACTGACCCTCCCCGTGAGGAGAGCAAGGCTGCTGTTGCGGAGTGTATTTCAGCAGGAATCAAGCCTGTTATGATTACCGGTGACCACAAGCTGACTGCTGTCGCTATCGCAAAGGAAATCGGCATTTTCCATGACGGTGATATCGCCATGGACGGAACGGAGCTTGATGCCATTTCCGATGAGGAGCTTTCTGAAAAGCTTGAAAAAATATCGGTATATGCCAGGGTGTCGCCTGTTCATAAAATCAGGATCGTGGAGCTATGGCAGAAAAAGGATAAGGTTGTATCCATGACCGGAGACGGAGTGAACGACGCTCCTGCGCTGAAAAAGGCAGATATCGGCGTAGCTATGGGTATTACGGGAACAGAGGTTTCAAAAGACGCGGCTTCCATGATTCTTGCCGACGATAACTTCGCCACAATCGTCAAGGCTGTCGCTAACGGACGCTGCATTTACAATAATATTAAAAATGCAATTAAATTTCTGCTTGCAGGCAATGCAGCGGCTATTATCGTTGTGCTTATTACGACGCTTTTCCATCTGCCGCTGCCATTTACTCCGGTTCATCTGCTTTTCATCAATCTGCTTACCGACTCGCTTCCTGCTCTTGCTCTGAGCATGGAACCGATGCAGTCAGGCGTTATGAAGGACAAGCCGCGTCCGTCCGGTGAGTCGATTCTCAACAGGGACGCGTCTGTTTACATCGCAATTCACAGCATTATGATTGCCGCCTGTACCATGATCGCATTCATGATTGGCAGAAATACTGCTGATTCTGCGGCTATGGCAAGTACAATGGCTTTCGCAACTCTCTGTCTGTCACGTCTTTTTGAAGGCTTTGACAGCCGCGGAAACAGTTCACTTGCGAAGCTCGGTTTCACCACAAACAAGTTTTCAATTCTTGCGTTCGCAGTGGGCGCAGCCTTCCTTTCCTGTGCACTGTTCATCACTCCGTTCCACGGCTTCATGAACATCTCAAATGCTCTTACAGGCACAAATATTCTTCAGATCCTCGGACTTGCCGCAGTTCCGTTTGTTGTAACCCAGATGTTCAGAATGATCAGGGAAGCTGTAAAAAAATGATAATTTCGGGTGGACTTTTGTTCGCCCGTTTTTATAATGTGTTAAAAATATTTATTTTATAACTGCCGCTTGACAAAAGCTTGTTTTGATGTATAATTAATATGGGGGAACTTGGAACATAACATAAAAAGATTAAAACTACCTGCTAAAGGAGTCGGATTTATGGGCACAGAATTCTCAATCTTCTCGATATTTACTATGCTTGGAGGTCTTGCTTTCTTTCTTTACGGAATGAACGTGATGTCCACCGGTCTTGAAAAGCTGACAGGCGGAAAGCTTGAAGTCGCTCTGAAGAAAATGACATCCAGCAAACTGAAAAGCATCCTGCTTGGAATGGGTATCACAATCGCTATCCAGTCGTCGTCGGCTATGACGGTTATGCTTGTGGGACTGGTAAATTCGGGTATCATGCAGCTTGAACAGACTGTCGGCGTATGTTTCGGTTCGAATATAGGCACAACTCTTACGGCGTGGATCCTGAGCCTTGCCGGAGTTGAGGGCGATAATCCGTTTATTAAAATGCTCAAGCCTGAATATTTCTCTCCGCTTATTGCTCTTGCCGGAGTTATCCTGATTATGGTGGCGAAAAGCAGCAAACGCAAGGACATTGGAAGGATACTTGTTGGTTTTGCGGTCCTCATGACAGGAATGACCCTTATGTCGGATTCAGTTGCACCGCTTGCCGATTCACCCGATTTCCAGAAAATTTTAACTGCATTTGAAAATCCGATTTTAGGTGTGCTTGTCGGAGCGGGATTTACCGGAATTATTCAGAGCTCCGCCGGTTCGATTGGTATATTGCAGGCGTTTTCGGCTGCCGGAGGAATGACCAACGGAATGGCTTTCCCGATTATAATGGGTCTTAATATCGGAACGTGTGTTACTGCGCTGATTTCCAGCATAGGCGTTTCAAAAAATGCCAAGCGTGTTGCATGGGTTCATGTTATGATAAATGTTGTCGGCACTCTTGTACTGCTGCCGATCGTATTGATTCTCGATTCATTTATCGGTCTCAGCTTTATGGACAATGCCGCTAATCCTTTCGGAATTGCTGTGATGCATACGATATTCAATGTGCTTGTTACCATTATATTGATTCCGTTCAGCAACCAGATGGTAAAACTTTCGCGGTTCATAGTCAAGGACAGCGCTGATGACGCGGAAACCAAACCGGAGAAAATCGTTCTCGACGAGCGCTTCCTGAAAACGCCGGCAGTAGCCGTTGAAGTATGCCGCAGCGTCACCGTAAAAATGGCGGAGCTTACAAGAAAGACAATTTTCGACGCTCTCGGAATACTTATTGCATACGACGAAAAAACTGCCGAGAGTATTGTTGATAATGAAAATAAAATCGATAAGTATGAGGACAAGCTTAACAGCTATCTTGTTCGCGTGTCCAAGAGCAGTATTACTGCGAGGGACAGCCGCCGCGTCTCAAAAATGATGCACATGGTCGGCAACTTTGAGCGTATCAGTGACCATGCTGTAAACCTCGTTGAATCCGCGCAGGAAATGAACGATAAGAGGCTTGATTTCTCTGATGAGTGTCAGAATGAAATAGCCGTAATCTGCGAGGCGATTACCGAAAATATCAACAAGGCATTCGATGCATATATAAACGATGATCTGCCTCTTGCACATAAAATCGAGCCTCTTGAAGAAGTGGTTGATAATATCAGTGCAGAGCTGAAAAACAGACACATTCAGCGGCTTCAGAACGGGGACTGTACCGTTGAGCTGGGATATATTTATCAGGATATTCTTACGAATCTTGAACGTATTTCCGACCACTGCTCCAATATTGCGGGCTGTATAATTGAAATTGAGGAAAAGACTGATATTCACGAATATCTTCACGATATGAAAGAGAATGACGAGACATTCCGCCGCGAGTTCCGTGCCTATACGGAGACGTATTTCACCAAGCTCGGAAAGATAGATTAACGATTAATATAACACCGCATAATTATTGCCTTAAATTCTGATTAACATTAGCATTGCGATTCGGTTAATCTGAAGTATTGGACAATCAGGGTATGTTTCCACATAATTCTTTGAGTAAATTTCAAAAAACACTTGATTTTTTCAGAAAATATGATACAATATAAATAACGGAGAAAAATCTCCGAAAACTTATGGAGGTGTATACATAATGGCATATAAAATTTCTGATGACTGCATCAGCTGCGGCGCTTGTGCCGGTGAATGTCCTGTAGGCGCTATCTCTGAGGGCGACGGCAAATATGTTATCGACGCTGACGCTTGCGTTGAGTGCGGCGCTTGTGCCGGTGTTTGTCCTGTATCTGCTCCCTCAGCTGAATAATGGAGTATATACAAAAAATTAAGCATTCCCTTTTCGTGAGGGAATGCTTTTTTATGTCTGTATCCTTGTTACCGAGGCTTCAGCCCGCTCTGCAAAGCTCTCTTATATCATATTGGAGTTCAAGATCGCTGTCCTCACACTCGCTGTAGAAATTGCTTACAATGCGGTTTGCGACGAGATGACCGCCGTCATCATCGGCGTCCATAAGAAGAATAACGATCTGATTTTTACTGCAAACCGAAGATATATCGCCTCTCCTGAGACACATCTTGACTGCCTCAGACAGCAGATTCATCGTGCCGTTTTCGATTGTTTTAGGAGAATCACTGTTTCCTCTCAGCGTCATAAGCAGGACCTGAACATTTTTTCTGCTTCGTTCGAGTCCGCGCTCAACAAAGTGACAGATACTGGCAAAATGATTTTTCTTAACGATATATGCGCCGCGTTCAGTGTTTTTTTCCGTCACCATATCCATCAGCTCATCAACGCCGAACACTTCGGGAATATCTGATATATCCGCAGAAGAATCCGTAAGCAGACTGCAGATGCTTTTTGTCAGCAGTTCGCTGCAAAGGGGCATATGAATAATTTCGTCCGCACCGAATCTGCACATCTCTGACTGACGTTCACAATCGTTTTCAGCTGTTGCAATAATAATCGGAACATCATAGGACGGCAGAATTCTGCGTGTATTTTTAACGACATCGCACAATCCATCCGAAGCGTATTCAGCATTTATTACAACAGCATCCGGAGTTTTGCTGAGCACCAGCCGTTTAAGCTCCGGTTCATTTTCAGCGGCAGAACATATAAATCCATCAGCAATAGCCATACTGAACCGATGCGCACCGTCCTGACTGTCAAATATAATAATATGTCTCATAGTAATCCCTCTTTCTGAGCAATGAAAAATACATCATGTTATTATTTTAACACAGCAAATTTAATAATTCAATACACAAAAGGGAGAAATGGAACAAAAATTATTGTGCAGCATGCACAGATTTTATTCTCCCTCGGAAAGACCGTCAGCAGAAAAATACATTTTATCCGTCTCCGATATGATCAGCGGGATCGCACGGTGACAGTTCTCAATCACGTTAATCGACGCATCTCCGCCGTATTCCCCGTCTCTTGTCCATGTAATCGGCTCGTCACTTAGCGAAGTAAATGTGATTTTATCTGTACGGAAGAATTTGATATACTCCTTATCAATTTCCTCGCCGATATTGAGCAGAGAATGAACTATCTTTTGAAGCTGAACGGGATTTGATGGACGCTTGATAAGAGTTACCTCGAACTTTCCGTCGTCAAGAAGAAAGTTGCTCAATGACAGCAGTCCCGCAACTGACGCAGAATTTGTAACCATTCCATATATAAAATCGTCCTCGATTACATTCCCGTCGTATTCAATTCTCATCCGCTTTGAACGAAGCGTATTCAGACTCAGTATTCCGCTTAGCACATAGGCAGCATGACCAAGTATATTTTTAAACTGCTGGGAGGTTTCGTAGGTTACATTGGTAAAGGCTCCGAATGCAACGATATAGGTAAAGAAATCATTGTTGAACTTTCCGACATCGCAATTTACCGCCTTTCCGCCAATCACCCAGTCGACAGCCTGCAGCGGAGATTTTGGAGCTCCGAGAGTTTTGGCAAAATCGTTTGTCGAACCCGAAGGTATATATCCGAGAGGAACCTTCCTCTCGCATCTCATAATTCCGTTAAGGCAGTTGCTGAGCGTACCGTCGCCGCCTGCACACACAATAAGGTCAAAGCCCGAATTCACTGCGTATTCAGCAGAATCGGCAGTGTCGTCACTTCCCTGCGTCGGGTGAGCCGTAACCTCGTAACCTGATTTGGTAAATGCGTCTATAATTTCACCGAGAGCTGCGGAAATTGCTGCTTTCCCCGAGTGCATATTGAATATGAAATATAGTCTTTTCATTTTTCCCCCTGATAAAAGCCACGTTTTTATACAAAAACAAAATGTTGTAAATTAAATGCCAAGAATTATCTATATTATAATTATAATAAGTTCTGTTAATTTTTTCAATAGAAAGCAAATAAATTAAAATAAAAAAATATATCAAAAAGGCTTGACTTTCTTCCAAAAAAAGCATATAATATAAAAGCTGAGTGACTCAGTACTATATTCTGGGGTGTCGCCAAGCGGTAAGGCAACGGACTCTGACTCCGTCATTTCGAGGGTTCAAATCCTTCCACCCCAACCATCTCTGTTGAACAAAATAGATGACAGACCAAAAAAGCCCGATTTTTCGGGTTTTTTTGCGTGTCTGACGTCGAAATTTTTTAGTGTAAAACCGTAGATGACATTTTGCCTTTTTAGCCATAAAACAGGACTCGAACGGGCGTTTTTTGATTTTCAAGAGAATTGAGAGCAGATTCGGAGAGAAAATTCCGAAGTCTGCTCTTTTTTATTGCGAAAAACTTTCACAAAGTTTCTGGCGGTTTCTTGGTCGTTATACCGAATTGATTGAGAAGTTAATTCTCGATTAGTTCGGCTTTTTTGTTCCCCTATACTATTAAAAAGAAAGCGAGTTGATGCTAATGAAGAAAATCACATTCAATGCTCCACTGAATCACAATGCTTACAGCTACGAGCCGCTGCAGATTGAGGTGGAGAAAGTCATTCCCCTCTACAGTAAGAGGTTCGAGCAGATGAGAGATCATCCCCTTGAGGATGTCCCCGAAATCATCGACAACAGAGATCTGATGTATATGGAAGGAGACACTGCCCACTGCATTCTCTTCCTCAATGCAAACGGCAGCGATGGAATTCTGGTGGAAGCGGAGGGCTTCGGATATGCCCGCAAGTCACAGTTCATTCCGAATGCAAGAGCAATCATTGAGCAGAATGATCTTACAGACAGCGAAAGAAAACTTCACGCAGAGATGAAAGCTATGGCTGACCGCATTGCTGAGCTTGCTCACACGGGACAGGAAACATTTATTTATGAGGATGTGGAGAGCGACACAAACTTGCAGGAACTCATGATTCAGGCAGTTGCAGAAATGCTTGACAGACGTGCGGATATCGCACAGGCAAAAGCTCATTTCCTTGGAATCTGGGGACAGCCAGACTTTTCAGTCATCGCAAAGTCTACAATGGAAATGAAATTCTACTGTCCGCTGGAGATCAAGGCTGAACCGCAGTATGATGAAGATGAGAATTTCGATTACGATGACTACGAAGTAATCCCATCAAGCTGTGCAGGTGGATGTGAAGAAGAAATCAATGCAGCCATTGAAAAATATTCCGAACCGAATGAAAAGTACCGTGGATTGATGATTTATTATGATGAGGATTATCCCGTCAATGAAAAGGTTATTTCGGCATTTCCGTCCGTTGAGGTCAGAAACGGCGAACTTGTTGGAGTCCTCACCTGCCGGATCACAGCACCTCTTACCGACAGCGAAATGAAAGAATTTCAGGGTTGGTGGGAAGGTCAGTGCAGTGACGGCTGGGGCGAAGGCTTCGAGCAGAGAGAAATCTGCACCGATGCATTTGGTCAGATTTATGTGAGCTTCTGGAATTCCTCCGACAGCTGGAAGATTGAAACAGAAATGACCAACACCGTCGATATTGAGGAAGAAGAAAACCTCGATATGGGCGGTATTTCTATGTAGGAGGGATTTTATGAATCAGTTTCCAAGCAGAGAAAGGGTTGAACACATCAGGGAGATGTATCCCGTAGGTACAAGAATTCAGCTTGATTCTATGGGAGATGATCCAAGACCAATCCCCCGTGGAACGATGGGAATAGTGGTGGGAGTTGATGACGCAGGCAGTGTTATGATGAAATGGGATAACGGCAGATCTCTGTCTCTCATCCCTGGCGAGGACTCGTTCCATAAGGTTGATGCTGAGCCGACTGAGGAAGAAACGATTTACGAAACAGGAAGAACAGCAGAACAGCTATCAGGTACAGATTGAGTATTACACCGATCTCATCCACAGCAAGAAAGAATGGACACTTGCAGGTATTTTCGCAGATGAGGGCATATCGGGAACACAGACAAAGAAGCGTACCGAATTCAACCGCATGATCAGAATGTGCAAACAGAAAAAGATTGACCTCATCCTTACAAAGTCCATCAGCCGATTCGCACGAAACACAGTAGACTGCCTTGAATACGTCAGAATACTGAAGGAACTTGGCATCGGCGTGATTTTTGAAAAGGAAAACACCTTAACAGAAAAAGTGCCGTAAATTCGCAGTTTACGGCACTTTTTATTTGGTGTTGGCGTTTAGTTGATGTTTGAATTTATAAAACGATAATAGAATAGAAAATACGAATCAGCACATAACGACAAAATGTTAATTTAAGCCCTATCTTCCATGACGCTCATTTTATGCTATCGAAAAAAAGGAATACTGATATATCAGTTTATTGTTGTATGCTCTACAATACTGATTTTGACTTGTTTTCACAGAAAGCGAGTGCACCAATAGGCTATTCCCCATGTGAAGCTGTAACCGAACAGGACGATGTTTTCGGGATTGAAGTTTGCATCTGATTCGAGCTTTTCACAGATTGCCATAATCGATTCATCACTCAGCCCTTCGTGAATTAGATAGAGATGCTTTCCACAGAAATAGGCTTTATAGCCTGCAAAATCAAGTGTTTCATATTTTGCAGTAAAACCATAGCCGTCACGGACAAGCCATGTAGTCAACACCGTAGGTACACCAAATTCATCAAGGAGATTGGAGAACATCTGATCGGGCGAGAAACTTTCCAGTTTATCGAGAGTTTCTTTTGAAGGTTCGGAGAGTATGTAATGCTTGAAGCCGAGGTCCGCTATTGTATCAGGGTATTCTTCAATTAAAAGTTCTCTGGTAAGTTGAATACGTTTTAGTCCGATATCGCAAATAGTTCTATATCCTTCTTTATAAGCAGAGGAGCTTTCTTTACATAATTCAGGCAATTGAACCAGTATCCAGTGCCTTTTTACATCAGGCTCGCTAACATTCATTCTCATAATTGCTTCGGCAGTTGTAGCTGATCCTGAAAAGAAATCAAGAATTATATCGTCGTTTCGGGTACATAAACTTGCTATAAGAGAAATCAATTCAATTGGCTTTGTGTGATCAAACACTTTTTTTCCAACCGTCTTAGCAATATCCTTTGTTGCGTTATCATTTGAATATTTGTTATCAGTTATTTCCAACGTAGATAGTGATTTTGTTCTATCGCCGTATTCAATATAATATCCGTCATCATTTTCCTCAATTGTAGCTTTTTGATAGGTTTTAGTATATATGCGCTTTCCGTTTCTTCCGTTTTTAACCACAATAAAGCCGTTTTGATAACCGAAATCAAACTTGGCTTTACTCCAACGCCACGCCCAATCAGCAACATCGTGTATTCCTGATTGACGTTCTTCATATGCTTCCACTGATGAGCCTGGATAGAAAATTTCGCCATTGATTGTTAAGGGATAATCCAAACTCTTGCTATACTGTAAACTGTCATAGTCTAAAGTTTGGTTGAGTTTATAGAAGCCTCTTTCATCAAAATATTCATCAGTATGCTTAAAGTCAGCATCATTATGTTCGATTGGATATAACGATGGTGCTGGTGTTTTGGAATACATGAGTAGAACATCATGATTAAGAGCAATAACATCTGAAGACTTTCCTCCTCTTTTTGTCACGCGCGGAAAGTCGGCAATAAAGTTATTCTCTCCAAAGATTTCATCACAAATAACTTTAAGATTACAATGCTCATTATCATCTATTGAAATAAAAATAACTCCGTCCTTTGACAATAAATCACGAGCCAGTAGCAAACGAGGATACATAAACATCAGCCACGCAGAATGTGATGCACTACCTCTTTTGGTGAGGTCAAGAATACGCTCCGCCTGTTCAAGATCTATACTCAGTCTTACTGAAAGTTCCTCAGCAGTATAATTAAAGCTGTCATTGTAGACGAACCCGTCAGAGCCAGTATTATAAGGCGGATCAATATAGATACACTTAACACGCCCTGCATAGGATTTGAGCAGATGTTTGAGTGCATCAAGGTTATCAGCGCTGATATAGATGTTCTCGCTGTTCGCATTCTCAGGACGACTATTATGCTCTACATCAGGTGAGATCACTGTTGTTGTTTCTTCTGCTGCCAACAGACGGGCGTAGTTCTTTCCTAAGAATTTCAGCTCATAGCCTTCATGTGTTACAGTAACCTTGTCACTCAGAAACTCCTTGAAGCGCTCAATATCAAAGCTCCCGTCAGACTTAAAGCAGGACGGAAAGTTCTCTCTCAGAACGCTCATCTCCCTGTCATTCGGGGATACTGTTTCATTATAGTCCATTATATCTTTTATCATAGTGGATTCCTCCATTAAAGGCTTATCTTATAAAAAAACACATTGTCATAAAGCGACATATACCTTATTAATTATAACACAATGATCACAAAAAAGTCAATTGCTTAACATCGTGTTTTCTTTATTTCAGCCGAGAAAAATAGAGCTACTCAAACGAAAATTGCTATCATAATTAAAACTATTTTGTGTTTCGCTCTAATTGTCACGTCTGTAGCTCAGCCATCAAAGCCGCTTCGTCATTGAAGCGCACCTTGTATGCAGCTCTCATTTTGTCAGACGAAGTTTCACTCTGAACGTCAATAAGCTCGTGAAAAGTAATAAGCTGTGCTTCGATCAGCAACTTCTCAAACAATATGCAGAGCCTGTTAAATCCCTTTGATAGCTCAGTGGAGTGCAGATTCACCTGGTGATAGTTGTTGATTACATCAATAATTGTAAGCTATCCTTTCGGTAACTTTGATTCTGTTACACCTATCATACAATGTCCCCTTAAAATATCTTTACCACTACTTTTCCAAAATTATAGCGGTCTTTTGTAATTTGGAAAAACCTCTTTTCTATGCTAAATTGATAACAAACCGATAACTCTCCACACACACCTCTTGCTATTACTGCATACCTGATTTATAATGTACCTACCAACTTAAGGAGGTACATTACATGAAAATCAACCTGCAAAACAGAAAACGTAAGGAACTTGCCGATCATATCGGAGAAGCCCTCGGAGCAATTCCTCGTTATCTGGGAGTGCCGACCTGCAACTATCAGATCGGCGACTGTATTCTGGAGCGTGACGGAATGCTCACGATTTCCAATAACGTCGATTTTGTTGCACTCCTCAATCATCTGAAAGAGCGTGGCTGGGAAAGCGAGGAAGCTGTCATAGACCGTCTTACAATTTCAGTTTCAAGAGATACGCTGCCTGATGAGAAAATTGCAGTACTTGAGCAAATCATCGCAGGCAAAGCAAACCTGTTAAAAAAGGCAATCGGAACGGATACGCTTACAATTAAAATCAGCGAAGACGGCATCAGCTTTCCATGGTTTCCACTTACGCAGGATCCCGATAAAATAAGAGCCTACACGGAACTTATCACCAGACTGTGTGAAATGGCAAACAGGCTGAAACGAGCAGGAGCAGTCAAGGAAACCGACAACGAGAAATACACTTTCCGCTGCTTTCTGCT
>JAQXHC010000025.1 GCA_029007035.1 Oscillospiraceae bacterium | reverse complement strand
AGCTTCTGAGAAATCTTGCCGATTTTATTATCGTTGATGAGCATAACCTTGTCGTTCCATTTGAGGTGACCTACAGGTGAGATAACAGCGGCAGTACCTGTGCCGAATACTTCGTCGAGCTTGCCGTTATCGTAAGCATCGGCGATCTCCTGAATAGTGATGCGTCTCTCGGTAACCTTGAGTCCCCAGCTTTTGCATACTTCGATAGCGGATTTTCTTGTGATACCGGGAAGAATCGAACCCTGGAGCATAGGTGTTACAACCTCTCCGTCAATAACGAAGAAGATGTTCATAGCTCCGACTTCCTCGATGTATTTCTGCTCAACGCCGTCGAGCCAGAGCACCTGCGAGTAGTTCTGTTTGTGAGCCTCGTCCTGACCGATAAGGGAAGCAGCATAGTTGCCGCCTGTTTTTGCGAATCCCATACCGCCTCTTACTGCGCGGACATATTTGCTTTCAACATAGATGTTTACAGGGTTGAGACCGCTCTCGTAGTAAGCTCCGGATGGCGAAAGAATAATCATGAACAGGTATTGTGCGCCGGGTTTAACGCCGAGAAACGGATCAACAGCAAAGATAAACGGTCTTATGTAAAGAGACTCGCCGTCCTCAGAGGGAACCCAGTCCTTTTCAACTCTGAGCAGTTCCATAAGGCACTTCATTCCGAGTTCTTCGGGAAGCTCCGGAATAACAAGACGCTCATTTGACTTGTTCAGTCTTTTGAAGTTTTCTTCCGGACGGAAGAGCTGAATCCTGTTGTCGGCAGTTCTGTAGGCTTTCAGTCCCTCAAAGACGGTCTGACCGTAGTGGAGACACATAGCTGCAGGGCTGATAGAAATATTGCCGTAGGGCATGATTTCGGGATCGTGCCATCCCTGACCCTCGTCGTAAGGCATAACGAGCATATAGTCGGTGAAGATATGACCGAATCCAAGCTTTGCTCCCGGTTCGGGCTTAGCCTTTAAATTTTCTGCTTTTGTAAATTTGATTTCCATTTTTATCAACCTCTTTTTTATTCTTTCCGCCGCATCATTGTGACGGGATTAGTCGTTTACAGTAAAATATTTTTTCTCATAGAGCTTTTTGCACACGATTACCGCCGCACCGGCGAACATAGCAGCTGCAATAATAAGGACGGCAGCGGCGATACAAAAATTATTCTTTTTCATATTTCCTCCAAATCTGAAATAAAGCGGCAGTCGGTATAATCGACCTTTGTAATATATTATATCACATTCTTCACAAATTTTCCATAGAGTTTAAGAAATTTTGAAAGAAAATCCTTACGAATAACAATTAAATATAAGCAGACGTTTTTGTGTATTCTGCACAATCAGCAGTCGTATTTGCGTACTCTGAAATCTGCTCCGAGTTTTTCGCAGAGTTTTTGTGCAGCTTCGATCTCCTCTTTTGGAATAACATCAACAACTGTCATAATTACTTCCGCACCGCCGTTTCTTACGCAGTCGGCAGTAAAGCTCTGCATGGCTTCAAAGGCGTCGGAAAATTTCGGACGGGTAACGCTCATGTATTCGTCCTTTGTGCCTGCGTTGAGACTGACGGAGACAGTATCGAAAACTTCGCACAGCTCAGCTGCGGTGGAGCGTTCGTTGATAAGGTCGGAGAGCCCGTTTGTATTGAGACGCAGCGGAGGGCAATTTTTCTGTGAGCGCATTTTTTTAGCTGTATTCACAAGAATCTCAAGACGGCTTGTAGGCTCTCCGTATCCGCAGAAAATAATTTCTTCATATTCCGGGAGCTTCCGCAAAGATAGGTCTTCCGCAATTTCCTCTTTAGTCGGCTCGTGTTCCAGCCACAGCGGATCGGAGCCATATGCGCCGTCGCCGTTGTTTCTTATGCAGAATGTACAGCTGCACGGGCATTTGTTTGTGATATTCATATAAAGCTTTTTTCCTATTTCGTAGGAGATCGTCATTGCTTTTTTCATTTATATTCCTCCGTTTCTGCTGTTTATGACTGTCGGGCAGATTCCCTGATATAAATACGCGGAACTCGCTTTGATATGCCGCAAATTACTTCATAGCCGATCGTGCCGTATGCCGAAGCAAGCTCGTCAGCTGTGATACGGGCATTGCCGTCTTTGCCGATAAGGGTGACAATATCGCCTGAATCTGCCTGTGCATCGGTGACGTCGATCATCAGCTGATCCATGCAGACTCTTCCGACGATTCGGCAGCGCTGTCCGTGCACGAGTATCTCTCCTTTGGATGAAAGGAGTCTCGAATAACCGTCAGCATAGCCGATCGTAACCGTAGCTATGCGCATATTTTTTTCGGCAGTGAATGTACGTCCGTAGCTGATGCAGTCTCCTTTTTTTACAGTCTTGACGTGTGAGATGACAGCTTTAAGCTCCATGACCGGTTCAATTCCGTCCGGAAGCTTCATTGAAACATCCGGGTGAAGTCCGTAAAGAATAATTCCTGCACGGGCAAGTGTACTGTCGGGAGTGCTCCGCGAGCAGAGAGCTGCGCTGTTCATGAAATGGACGTGGGGCAGATTGATTCCGCGCTTTTTCAGCTGCTTATAGGTATCGCAGATGAATTTCTGCTGTCTGTTTGTATATTCGATGTCGTCGCGGGAATCGCTGTCGGCAGCAGCAAAATGAGTGTAGATTCCCTCAACGGAGAGTCTTTCCGAAGAACAGAGCTTTTCAATTTCGTCAGCGCAGGCTTCGGGCGTATCATATTTCAGACCAATACGTCCCATGCCTGTATCTATTTTTATATGGCAGCGGATCGTTTCGGAAGAATTGTTTCTGAGCATATCGGCATATTCTGTTGACACAATGCCCTGGATGATATTATTCGCGGCAATTTCATGAGCGTACTCGGGAGGAGTGTATCCGAGAATCAGAATTTCGGCATCGGGGCAGAATCCGCGGACGGCAATAGCTTCGTCAAGGTTTGAGACGGCAAAATATTTTATTCCGCATTTTTCGGAAAGACATCGGCAGACAGGCTCGTCTCCGTGACCGTAGGCATCTGCCTTGACCACTGCCATCACCTCTGTGTCCCGTGCGCACAGGCTTTTGATTATTTCTGCATTTTTTCTGAGCTGCGGCAGAGAGATTTCCGCCCAAGCTCTTTTAAGATATGGTTTCATTTTGTATCCTTTCGTCTGCGGCGGCATTGCCTTTTTCGGCATAAACCGACGTATATTAAAATTTAATTACAGCTTGGAAAAGGTTCTTGAAATATGCATTTATATATGTTATAATTTGTATTGTAATACGTAAAATCCGAATGGAGGCAGATTGATTTGAATTCCTTAAATTCAGGCAGAGCCGTATATCCTGCCGAAGAATTTACCTCCGAACAGTCATCTACGCTGTGCTTTACGGGACATCGCTCGGGAGGAATCCGCACATACCGCGGCATTCAGACATACAGGAGCATCACCGTCGCTGCGGTCAGGTTAATGCTTTCACGGTATATAGATCTTGCGGCTGAGAGCGGCTATACGACGTTTATCAGCGGACTCGCCGAAGGAATTGACCTCTGGGCGGCGGAATATGTGCTGAAAATGCGCATGACCAATCCGGATATCAGACTGATCGGGGCAATGCCCTATCTCAGACACGCTGAACGTTTTTCTGCTTCGGGCAGGCGGCTTCTTGAACAGGTCGAGGAGCAGGCAGACTGCCTTATAACAGTGAATACAGATCCGGATTCTGTTTACAGCCGCAGCGGAGCTTCGGAAATGAAGAATCTTTACCGCGACCGAAATTATTTCATGGTTGAAAGCTCGTCGGCTGTGATAGCTTTTCTCGACGAAAACAAGCCGTATTCAGGCACGATGCAGACTGTAAGCTATGCTTACCGCCGCGGAAGAAAGGTGTTCCGCTTCGGTTCCGACGATATTTTCGATGTGATTGACGAAGCAGGCACCGATATACGGAGCATAGGAGCTGAGATTCTGCAGGCGGTTCCGTCTCTTTCGGATATACCCTGATTTATATTATATCACAAATAAAAAAATATGCAAGCTTTGAGCGGAATTTGGACTTGAATCTGATTTTCCGCGAAATACAGCCTTGAAGAGATTAGTTTACATAATATCTTGCTTTCGGTATAAAAAATTACCGTAAATGTTATCCGATTTATTTTTCAACAGATTGTTGAATACCGAGTTTAAACATTATCAACCTGACGCCACTGTTGAAAATGTTGAAAACTTTGTGGAAACCTATGGACAGGCGGTTAAGTTTTAAACTGAGGGTCGGGAAAACTAAAATTAAAATAAAATTTGACGAAAAAAGGTTCTGTCAGCTCTTATACTAAATGTTATTTCACGGAGGTTATACGCAATGAGTAAAAAAAGCAGAGGCCATGTAGCCGTCCCATATCTTATAACAATTTTTATCGGACTGCTCCTTATCGGCGGAGCGGCTGTGTATATCTATAATTATCTCGGACTTGGCGACAAGGATGAGCTTTCTGAGCCTGTTGCCCGTACCGCAGCCACTGCAACCTATGCTGACAGCCACACAATGCTGATGATTCTTGATACACCTGATGCAAAGTGCAAGTCGACATTCGTGCTGATGCGCTCTATCCCGAAAGAAAAAAAGCTTGTGTTTGTGGGACTGCCGACCAATACAATCGCTGTTGTCAACGGGTCACAGGCAAGGCTTTCCGATACCTATGTACGCGGAGGTGCTTCCGAAGCGGTAAATTTTGTGAGTCAGACTCTCGGGATTGAGATCGACCGTTATATGGTATTCGACGAGGAGGCGCTTATAAAGCTCAGCGACATCATGGGTGGAGTAACCTATACCGTTGCCGCTGATATCGGTACAATGAAAAAGAATACCGAGCAGTATATAAACGGCAGCCAGCTTATCAAGGTGATAACCTGTCCGATCTACACCGACGGCGAGGTTCAGCGTGCCTACACAGCAAGCTCTGTTCTTTCGTCAATGGTAAATCAGGCGGACGGTCAGCGTATTGCTGACGGTCTCGACAGAACATTTACAACGATCATCAATCTTGTGGATTCCGATGTAACATCGGTAGATTACAGAAATCACAAGGTCGGAATCAAGGATATGGTCCGCAACGGCTCGGCTTATGCAAGGTTCAGGGTTGCTGACGGTACTGTATCGGGCAGCGATTTCATCATAAGCAATTCATTTGTTGAAAGCTTTAAAAAGGAATACTTTGAGGAACATACAGAGGAAAAATAATGCTTGAAAATATATTTGATTCTCATGCCCACTATGCCGACTCTGCCTTTGATGATGACAGAGAACAGCTTCTTGCGGAGCTTCCGTCAAAGGGAGTGTACCGCGTGATGCTTGCTTCATCGTCGGTTGAGGACACATCGGTTAATTCGGATCTGTCGCAGAAATATGATTATATTTATGCCGCGGCAGGCGTTCACCCCGAAAGCGTCGATACAAATCCGGAAAACTATATTGAAATAATTGAACGCACCGTGAAAAATAATCCGAAAATCCGCGCCATAGGTGAAATCGGGCTTGATTATCACTATGAGGGTTTTGACAGGGATAAGCAGGCTGAGCTTTTCTGCCGTCAGCTGGAGCTTGCCGGAGAGCTTGAGCTTCCGGTGATAGTTCACAGCCGCGACGCGACGGAGGATACGCTTCGGATACTGAAGAAATATCACCCCATCGGTGTTGTGCACTGCTTCAGCGGCTCTGCGGAAACAGCCGAGGAGATCATAAGGCTTGGAATGTATATCGGATTCACGGGAGTGCTTACGTTCAGGAATGCAAAAAAGGCTCTCCGCGCATTGGAAGCTGTTCCAAATGACAGACTTCTGCTTGAAACCGATTGTCCGTATATGGCTCCCGTTCCGTTCAGAGGAAATCGCTGTGACAGTTCGATGATTGCATATACCGCGGAAAAAGCGGCTGAAATCAAAGGAATGACAGCTCAGGAAATTCTGAATATCACAACGGAAAACGCCAAACGAATGTATAACATTATTTAAGAGGAACAGATAAAAAATGTATTACTGCTGTGGAATAACGGAAAAAGGAAATATGACTCATAACGAGGACGCTATGCTTATCGGTCAGAGCGTTACCGACAGCGGAGCAAGCGAACAGACCATTAAAGAGCCGTTTATTGCTGCCGTTTCGGACGGAGTGTCGGGCGAGGTATCGGGAGAGATTGCTTCGCGTATGTGCCTTGAAATGGTAAGGGACATAAAATACTCAAAGCGCGTGCGTCTTGATAAAAAGCTGATTGATATACATAAAAGGCTCGCGAGATTCGGCGACGAGCACAAGGAAACACGCAATATGCAGGCTACTCTCTGCGGAATAGCCGTGGATGAAAGCAATGGAATAAACATAATAAATGTAGGAGATTCGCGCCTTTATCGTTTCAGAGGCGGCAGGCTGAGACAGATTTCCCGTGACCATTCGCTGGTCCAGCTTCTTTATGAGGAGGGAACGATTACCCGTGAGGAGCGGCGGACGCACATTCACAGAAATGTTATTTTTCCTGTGCTCGGCAATATAAAGTCAGAGCCGAGAATCGATATAGTACCGATTGAGGGTGGAATGGAGTACGGAGATATTCTGCTGCTCTGCACCGACGGACTTTCGGATTATCTCTCGCAGATTGGCATTGAGGAGATACTCGAACTGCCGAAAAGCCTGCCCGTAAGGCTGAGGATGCTTGTGGACAAGGCTCTTGAAAAAGGCTGCGACGACAATATTACGGTTATTGCGGTTGTATACTGTGAGGACTGAAAGAGGTTGAAAACTATGAACACATCGGCAGTTATTGTATGTGCAGGAAATTCCACAAGAATGAAAGGGCAGAATAAAATACTTCTTCCCCTTGGAAAAAGTACGGTAATCGGCACATCTATGAGGGCATTTCAGGATTGTGAGGAAATTGCCGAGATCATCATTGTGGCACGGGAGATTGATATTTCGTCGATCAGAGACGAAGCTGAAAAATGCGGAATCACAAAGCTGAAGGAATGTACAGTCGGCGGAGCTACGCGTCAGGAGAGCGTTATTAACGGAGTTCGTCTGATCTCTCAGGAGACAGAATTCATTGCAGTTCACGACGGTGCAAGACCTCTCGTAAAGCCGGAGCACATCAGCCGCGTTATCAGAGATGCAGCTGTATTCGGAGGAGCGACTCTCGGGGTGCCTGTCAAGGATACGATCAAGGTTGTGGACGATGGGATTATTACCGATACGCCGCCGCGGAAATCACTGTATATTACACAGACGCCGCAGGTGTTCAGAAAAAAGCTTTATTATGAGGGAATCGACTTTGCTCTGGAGCACAGTCTTGATTTTACCGATGACTGTCAGCTTGCGGAAGCAGTGGGCGGAAAGGTTTACATGACCGTCGGCGACTATACGAATATTAAAATCACAACACCCGAAGATATACGTCTCGCGGAGGCGATACTCGGTAAGGGGGAGGAATAGGATATGTTCAGAATTGGTCACGGCTATGATGTTCACAGGTTTGCGGATGGGCGGAAACTCATTCTCGGTGGAGTTGAAATTCCTCACACAATGGGACTGCTTGGTCATTCCGACGCCGATGTTCTTGTCCATGCGGTTATGGATGCGATACTCGGAGCTCTTGCTCTTGGAGATATAGGACATCTTTTCCCCGATACCGACGATGCCTACAAAGGCGCGGACAGTATGAAGCTTCTGGCTGAAGTCTGCCGCGTTATTGATGAAAAGGGATATGGAATCGGTAATATTGACGCGACAGTGATAGCTCAGTCGCCTAAGCTTGCTCCGTTTATCATTAGTATGCGGAGAAACATTGCGGCTGTCTGCGGCTGTGATGTGTCGCAGGTGAGTGTTAAGGCGACAACTGAGGAAAAGCTTGGATTTACGGGAGAAAAACTTGGTATGTCGGCACATTCGGTGGTTCTGCTTGTTAAGAAATCCAGAGAATGACCTATCGCGGCTTTCTGACGGAATTATGCGGTAATTCTTTGCGAAATTCTGATTCCGGATTGTGATAATTCCGGAAAATCAAAAAATATAACGGATAAGGGCGGTCAGTGACCGCCCTTAAATTTTCAGACAAGCTCTGCGCGGTATCGCCTTGATTGATAATTGAATAATGCGGAGCGTCGTTCTCCGGCAAATCTGATGAAAAACAAGCCGTTATGAATCAATAAAAGTTTTTATGCACTGTTACTACAATTCACGTGAAAATTTCTAAAAATGTTACAAAAACAAAAGAATTACTTTACTTTATGAGTTTATTATGATATAATATAAATATATATTCACAGGCGAATCCTGCATGAAAGGAAGTCATAAAATTGTTTCAGAAAGATATAGAAACCATGCCGCGGAATAAAATCGAGGAGCTTCAGCTTGAAAGACTGAAATGGCTTGTTGATTACTGCATGAAAAATATTCCGTTTTATAACAAACGTCTCACAGAGGCAGGAGTGAACGCAGAGAAAATCAAGACTCTCAAGGACATTGAATACATTCCGTTCACTACTAAAGCCGATATACGCGATACATATCCTTTCGGACTGTTTGGTCAGCCGCTGAAAAATATTGTCCGCATTCATGCTTCAAGCGGTACGACCGGCAAGCCTACAGTAGTTGGCTATACTAAAAACGACCTTGAAAACTGGAGTGACTGCATGGCACGGCTCTGTGCCGCCGCAGGAACTACAGATGAAGATATAGTTCAGATTTCATTTGGCTACGGTCTTTTTACAGGCGCGCTGGGTCTGCACTACGGACTTGAAAAGCTTGGCGCAACAGTCGTTCCCACGTCCAGCGGCAACAGTGAAAAGCAGATCATGCTTATGCAGGATTTCAAAACCACTGCTCTTGTCGGAACTCCGTCATATGCTCAGTATCTCGGTGAAAAGGCGAGAGAAATGGGGGTTGCTGATAAGCTTCATCTCCGTCTCGGACTGTTCGGTTCGGAGGGCTGCACAATTGAATTCCGTGATCAGATCGAAAAGACTCTCGGTCTGTTCGCAACCGATAACTATGGTATGAGCGAGCTTATGGGGCCCGGAGTTGCCGGAGACTGCCGTGAACGCTGCGGTATGCATATAAATGAGGACCATTTCTATGCCGAGATCATTGACCCGGATACAACAGAGGTTCTTCCGCGCGGAAGTCAGGGAGAGCTTGTTGTTACGACCCTCACCAAGGAGGGAATCCCGATGCTCCGCTACAGAACCAAGGATATAACCCAGATCGATTATGAGCCATGTAAATGCGGACGTACTTTTGCCAGAATGGCTAAAATCAAGGGCAGAAGCGATGATATGCTTAAAATCAGAGGCGTAAATGTTTTCCCGTCGCAGATCGAAAGTGTGCTTATGACCTTTGATGAGATTGCTCCGCACTATCAGCTTGTTCTTACAAGAAAGGATTATTCCGACCGCCTTGAGGTCAAGGTGGAGCTGGCTGACAGCTCGCTTCTTGAAAATTACGGCGCACTCGAAAAGCTGAGGGGAAATATTCACCACAGCCTTAAAACTGTACTTGGAATCGATACTAAAGTTTCTCTTGTTGAGCACCAGTCTCTGGAACGCTCTCAGGGCAAGGCAAAGAGAATCGTCGATCTGAGAAATCAGGATAATTGATGAAAACGCTGTATGTCACCGATCTTGACGGTACGCTGCTTGACAGTGACCAGCACGTTTCGGACAGGTCAGCGAAGATGCTTCGCGAGGCTGCGGACAGAGGCGCATATTTTACCTTTGCAACGGCGAGAACGGCAGCCTCTGCTGTCGAAATTACACGTAATATCGGCGTAAATATCCCATGCGTGCTCATGAACGGAGTATCGGTATACAACATTTCTGACAGAAAATATGTCCGTAACGAGTATATATCCCCCGAATGCTCAAAAGCTGTGGCGGAGCTGCTTGACGGAACGGGTCAGAGCGGATTTATGTATAAAATCAGCGGAGATAAGCTTTCCTGCGAGTATACCATTCTCGACAATCCGAGTATGCGTCAGTTCTTTGAAATGCGCCGCGATCGATATGACAAAAAATTCGGGCAGATTGACTGCTTTGCGTCGGAATGTACCGGACAGGTAGTATATTTCGCATTGCTCGACAGCTTTGAACGGCTTGAACCTGTCCGCCGCGCCGCAGAGAAAATCAAAGGACTGAAATATGAGTTTTACCGTGATATTTACAATCCGGAGGTTTATTACCTTGAAATATTCTCCGGAAATGCGTCTAAATTCAGCGGAGTCCGGTTTCTGCGCAGCCGATACGGCTTTGACAAGGTGGTTTGCTTCGGTGATAATCTCAACGACAGTTCAATGTTCGCAGCTTCCGATGTGAAGATTGCCGTGGCTAACGCTCATGATGAGCTTAAAGCCGCTGCGGACGAGGTTATCGGTCCGAACACCAGTGACAGCGTTGCGGAATTTATTCTTGAAAGTACATTCAAATAATATAATATAGTATTAAGACAATACCGCGCAAGTGCCGGCTGACGGCTTTGTATTGCAGACCGTATGTGTTTTTGCGCAGAATTGTGCGGCTTTGTCGGAACCGAAAGGAATCAGTACAATGAATAAACTTATGTTAGGAAACGAGGCATTCGCAAGAGGACTGTTTGAAGCAGGCTGCCGTATAGTTTCGAGCTATCCGGGAACACCTTCAACAGAAATCACCGAAGCTGCCGCAAAATACGATGAGATTTATGCTGAGTGGGCTCCGAATGAAAAGGTTGCCATGGAGACGGCAATCGGAGCTTCAATCGCAGGCGCAAGAAGCTTCTGCGGAATGAAGCACGTCGGACTCAATGTTGCAGCCGATCCGCTTTATACTGCTGCATATACAGGAGTTAACGGAGGAATGGTTATTGCTGTTGCCGATGATCCGGGAATGCACTCGTCACAGAACGAGCAGGACAGCCGTCATCACGCAATCGCTTCAAAGGTTCCCATGTTCGAGCCGTCAGATTCGGGTGAATGCAAGGAATTCACAAAGCTTGCCTTTGACCTTTCGGAGGAGTTTGATACTCCCGTAATCGTGAGAATGTCCACGAGAGTGGCTCATTCACAGAGCATCGTGGAGCTTTGCGACAGGGAGGAAAAGCCGCTTAAAGACTATACAAAAAATCCGCAGAAATATGTAATGATGCCTGCTTTCGCAAGAGGCAGACACGTTTTCGTCGAGGAGAGAACGAAAAAGCTTATCGAATATGCTGAGACGACTCCTCTTAACAGAACAGAGTTTTCCGAAAATGCGGAATTCGGCGTAATCACCAGCGGAGCAGCTTATCAGTATACAAAAGAAGCTCTCGGAGATAATGCTTCAGTTCTGAAGCTCGGCATGGTAAATCCGCTTCCGGTTAAGCTGATCCGGGATTTCGCTGCGAAGTTCGGCAAGGTTTACATAATTGAGGAGCTCGACGGAATAATTGAGGAGCATTGCCGCAATATTGGTGTTACAAATATCGCAGGCAAGGAGATTTTCGGCTATATAGGCGAGCTTTCACAGTCAATTATTGCCGAAAAGATTCTTGGGGTCAAGAAAGAATCCGTTTCACTTGATGATAATATTCCCGTACGTCCGCCTGTAATGTGTGCAGGCTGTCCGCACAGAGGACTGTTCTATTGTCTGAGCAAACTGAAGGTTACCGTATCGGGCGATATCGGATGTTACACTCTCGGTGCTGCTGCGCCGCTCTGTGCCGTTGATACCACTATATGTATGGGAGCTTCGGTTTCGGGACTTCACGGCTTCAACAAGGCAAGGGGAGAGGAAAGCGAGCACAGAAGTGTTGCGGTTATCGGCGATTCTACATTCATGCACAGCGGTATGACCGGACTTGTGAATATTGCCTATAACAACTCTAATTCAACTGTAATTATTCTTGATAACTCAATCACAGGCATGACCGGACATCAGCAGAATCCCACAACAGGCAAGAACCTCAAGGGCGACCCTGCTGCGGCTGTTAATCTTGAGGAGCTGTGCAGAGCTATCGGAATCAAGCGCGTGAGGGTAGTCGATCCGTATTCGCTTGCCGAGACCGAGGCAGCAATCAAAGAGGAGCTTGCGGCTGACGAGGCTTCTGTAATCATTTCAAGACGTCCGTGTGCACTGCTCAAATATGTAAAGCATAATCCGCCCTTCAGAGTTGAGACGGATAAGTGCAAGAGCTGCAAGATGTGTATGAAGCTTGGATGTCCTGCAATTTCAATGAAGAACGGCAAGGCTGTTATCGACCATACACAGTGTGTAGGCTGCGGAATCTGTAAGGAAATGTGTAAGTTCGGAGCGATTGAATAATCAAAGACATACGGAATTTCAGCATAAAAAGTAATTGCTGCATTTCCCTCAGTCATTGAGGTCAGATATCAAACAAACTATACAGCGGGGTAAAAAATGGAAATCTATAATGAATTTGCAAAATGGCTTGACAGGCTGCTTACGGATAACAAAATGCCCGAAAGCACTGCTGCGTTCAACTTCAATCTTTACGAGGAGGCAGAGGGCGAAAAGCTTTATTCGGTTCAGCTCATAGCGGCTGATGAATTTGACGAAGATGATGAGGACTGGGCGTGCTCAGAGGTATGGACTTCGGAGGAAGATTTGTTCTTTATAGACTTTTCCGATGAGGCAGACGGAGACTGGAAACGCTGTCTTGACGTTGTCTGCGGACTAATTAAGGAATATCTTTCCAACGGCGGCAATGCACAGATTCTGCTTGATGCTCAGGCAGTCGGAGCAGGCTTTGTTGACGGCGAAATTGAGATCATCAGCAGGAAATAAATGAACTTATAGGTGATTATAAATATGGGGAGAGGCTGTTTATTTTATCTGCTTGACGTTATCATTGCAATGGTAAGGTATATAATCGACGCCCGCCGCGAGGAACAGAGAATTTCCGTCGAACGGTCAGACGATAATTATTATATTCCTGATGACGGAAGCGCGCCGACTCAGTATCTTCATCTTCATTCGGAACTTGAGGAGCAGAATGCGCGAAGGCTTAGTATGCTCAGTCAGCAGCGCGAACAGTATGTTTTCGATGACGACGATGCCGAAATGCCGGAGATAAGAGCAGTCGGAACTATGCCTCCGAAAAAGGAGAATTTCAGCGATGAGCAGGATAAATACCTTTCTTAAATTTCTTTCGGCGCATATAAAGAATTTTTTCGGATTTGCAGCATTTTCCGGAGCAGTCAGACGGCAGTACAGGAATCCGATGCTTTATGACGAAAAGCCGCAGCTCGGCGATTATGTAAATCCTGACAAGCCTGATAATGTGCTTTTTGAAGAAAAAAAGCAGCGTCACGATAAGGTTATGCTTGAAGTCCTGTCGGAGGACGCTGAGGATAAATTGAAAATCGAGCAGGAATTCACCGCTCGGAAAAGAGCGAACTATGTATATAATGACGATGATTCCGAAATGGATTCATTATAAACAAAATTTAATTCAGGAGGATTATAAAATGGATAACATGGGGACTACTTACTCAAGCAGCGATTTTCAGGGGTACGATGATTTCGGACCGAAGCTGAGCGGCGAATCACAGCTTGTCACGCTTCTTAAAGGTATCGTGGGAGCGATAGTCGGTGCACTTCCGGGTTTCGGACTCTGGATTATAGTAGGCAAGGCAGGTTATGTTGCATCGGCAATCGGACTGCTTCTCGCATTTGGTTCTGTATGCGGCTACACATTTATGGCAAGCAAAAACGAGCTTCCGGCGATTTATGGTATTATCGTCTGTGTTATCGTTATGCTTGTAATGGTTTATCTTGCCCAGCGGATTATTTTCTGTTGGGAGCTTGCTGACACCATGAAAAACGGCTACACCATTTGGAGAGATGCGTTTATGGCGGAGATACGCGCAGTTGACGGAATTGATCTGTCTGACCCCGAAATTTCATCGCTTGTGGACGAATATACGAGCGAAAAGGCTTATCTTCAGGCTCTGAACGAAACGCTCGGATTCTCGGATTTCAGCTTCTCGGGATGCTTTGAACACTTCAGCGATATTCTTGAATATGCCGATTCCAAGAGTGATTTCTACTGGGCACTCGGAAAGAGCTATCTGTTTGCATTCCTTGGCGGCGGCGCTATTTTTGCAGGTATTGAGAAAAAAGCGAAAAAAACCGGGGCAAACTTCATTTGAAACTTAAGGAGATTTGATTGTTATGGAAACAAAATCAATTATGATAGTCGGCGTTGGCGGACAGGGTTCGCTCCTTGCATCAAGACTTCTCGGAAACGTGCTTCTTGCGCAGGGCTACGACGTTAAGGTCAGCGAGGTTCACGGAATGTCCCAGCGCGGCGGCTCCGTTGTAACCTACGTAAAGTACGGTGACAAGGTTTATTCGCCGGTTATCGAAAAGGGAGAAGCGGATGCGGTTATTTCATTCGAGCTTCTTGAAGCGGCAAGATGTCTGCCTTATCTTAAAAAGGGCGGAAAGCTTGTAACTTCGACCCAGCAGATCGACCCGATGCCCGTAATTACGGGAGCTGCCGAGTATCCTGCTGATCTTGAAAGCAAGCTTGCCGATGCGGGCGTTGAGCTTGTAGCAGTTGATGCACTTTCGCTTGCGGAAAAGGCGGGAAGTGCAAAAGCTTCAAACGTTGCACTCATGGGAGCATTGGCATCACGGCTTGATTTTGATGAGAAGCTCTGGCAGAATGCTATCGAGCAGTGTGTGCCTGCGAAATTTCTTGAACTGAATAAAAAAGCTTTTGAGCTTGGCAGAAACGCATAAATTTCGGAGAGACTGCATATTTCGTCAGTCCACGATATCTACAGAGAAAAAGGCCAATTTTTTAGGGGAGATACAATTGCGTAAATCATTAATAATATTATCGGCTCTCGCAGCGGCATTGATACCGGCATCGTCAGCATCGTGCAGCGGAGATAAAGCTGAAAAATCTGCCGTTGACTTTACTTCGACGGCTCACACTGAGGTTTACGATGTAACGCGATATAACCGCCCGCAGTATCAGTGGTTCATTTTTGACAAGGACAAAACTGTTATTGACAGCGGAATTTCCGAGGATACTGCTCCGGAAATCAGCGAGACTGATACGAAAATCAGTGTGTATTTCAGCGCAGGCGACGGTGAATATATGTACAGGGAGTATTATCCTCAAAGCGGCGGTATGACCGATTTGTACCAATGCATCACAGATGAGAAGGGAAACAGAATCTGTTTCAGTGATAAGGCAGGAACGTTTAATTTTGCCGAGGTTCTTCATAAATACTGGGATACTGAAGAAGGCGTGAACAGAGACTTTTTCACCAACCTCGACGAGTATGTGATAGAGGACGAAGTATCGGCATTCAAACGCGCTGCAAACGAGATTAACACTTCCTACAATTCGGCAGATATCGCTTTTGATGAGGGAAATAATATGTGGGCGGTAACGTTCGGCACAATAGGTGAAACCGGCGGACAGACGGTTTATCTCGACGGAAAGGGAAAAACGAGACTTATTATTTCGGAAGAATAAATTCAGATTAGATTTATACTGTGCTGATTTACAGACAGTAATATAAAAGGAGGTCATTTTATGAACAATATCAGACAGATTTCGGTGTTTGTTGAAAACAAGCCGGGCAGACTCAGTGCAATTACTCAGATTTTAAGAGACAACGGAATCAATATCCGCGCGCTCTCGATTGCAGACACAAAGGATTTCGGAATTCTCCGTCTTATCGTGGATGCACCCGATAAGGCGTGCAGCAAGCTCCGCGAGGCATCATGCACCGTAACAATCACAGAGGTCGTAGCGATTTCGATTCCCGATGAAACAGGTGCGCTCAACGAGATCATGAGTCTTATCAGAGATGAGGAGGTTAACATCGAATATATGTATGCTTTCCTCAGCAAAACAGAGAACAAGGCTTCGATTATTCTTCGTGTTGATGATACAGAGAAAGCTCACGAAGCATTTTCAAAGGGCGGAATCATTCAACTTACCGAAAAAGACATTTGTGAAATGTAAAAATTGCACAAAATCGCAGCGGTATTTGATTTTTATTTTGAAATTGCTTGACATTTTTCATAAAAGTTGTATAATTATAATAGTGATTAGCGAGAAAAATGTTCAACAGGAGTGATTAAAATGGGTATTCTCGATAAAATCAACGACGCAGGTAAGGGCGTTTCAGACAAAGCCAAAAATGTATCCGAGGCAAACAACCTCAAAAGAAAGATTCTCTATGAGGAAGAGAGAATTGTGGAGATTTTTACCGATATCGGCAAAAAATACTACAAAAATCCGGGTGAAGATCCGAATGCTCTCAAGGTTCTTTGCGATGATATAGATACAAGAAGAAGAAGAATCAAGAAAATGAGATTTGAGCTTAATCAGATTCGCGGCTACAAGATTTGTCCTAAATGCGACGCAGAGGTTAATGAAAAGTTTCAGTTCTGCGGCAGATGCGGTGCAAGACTTCCCGACCCCGAGGACGAGGATTTCACATCGCTCGAGCCGAATGACTACTACACAGAAAGCAGCGGCAATTTCTTCAATGCCGATTCAAACAATTTCTGATAACGCTATAGGCTGTTCTTTCATAAGGACAGCCTTTTTTTAGGAGAACATATGAAAATTATTAATCGGTTTCTGAATTTTATTCTCACTCTTGGCGTGATAAATATTTTTCCATTGCTGAAAAGCGATATTCCCGTTGTGTCAGAGAAACTGTTCGTTCCGGTAATTATTTTGCTGTTCGTTGTTTCGGAGTATATTTGCAGGGGCGAAGAGAGAGCTTTTTCCGAGAAAAAGCTCCGGCGTCTTGCATCAGGCTGCCGTCTGATTGCCAAGTCAGGCTGGCTGCTCCTGTTTGAAATTCCGGTACTTGTTATTGCATTTATGAGACTGGAATTAGGCGTTCTTTACGGAATCCTGTCAGTTGCCGAGCCTCTGATTCTGATAACAATATGGCTTATCGGCGGAATATTGCGGGCAGCGGTCAGCTCGCGGCAGATCAAGCTGACAAATTATATCGCGCTATTGTGTCTCTGGTGGATGCCGATTGCGAATATCATACTAATCAGAAAATTCTATAAAACCGCGCGGCGCGAGCTTTTTACCGAGAGTGCCAGGCTCGAACTTGAAAATGCCCGGGAGGAGAGCCGGATATGCCGCACGAAATATCCTGTTCTGCTCGTTCACGGGATTTTTTTCCGCGACTGGCAGCTGCTGAATTACTGGGGACGTATTCCTGCGGCTCTGAAGCGTAACGGTGCGGAATTTTATTACGGCGGTCAGCAGTCGGCAAGCTCAGTTGCGGAGAGCGCCGCTGAGCTTCGGGACAGAATAATTGATGTGATTCGTCAGACGGGCGCGGAAAAAATCAATATCATTGCCCATTCAAAGGGTGGACTTGACTCACGCTATGCAATAAGCAATCTCGGAATGGATAAATACGTTGCAACTCTCACCACGATCAACACCCCCCATCTCGGCTGCGATATGGTTGATTATCTTCTCGACAGGCTGCCGCAGGGACTTATTGATTTCGTAACTGCACGGTATAACGGCATTTTCCGCAAGCTTGGCGACCGGAATCCTGATTTCATTGCCGGAGTCAGAGATCTGAGTGCGCGTCGGTGCGTGGAACTGAATAAGGAGATGCCCGACAGTTCCGAGGTTTCATACCGCAGTTTTATGTCGGTCATGAGCAGTGCCGGTTCGGCAGGCTTTCCGCTTAATATCGGCTATATGCTTATCAAAAAGCTTAATGGAGCAAATGATGGGCTTGTGTGGGAAAAATCCGCTGTACACGGCGATTTTAAACTGCTTACGACTCCTAAGAAAAGGGGCATAAGCCATGGCGACGTAATAGACCTTATGCGCGAAAACATAGACGATTTCGATGTCAGAGAAATGTACGTTCAAATCGTAAGTGAGTTAAAGAACGAGGGATATTAATACGCTGACATTCAGGCGGTGCCGGAGGGACGACATCCATTATGCAGACAGTTTTAGGGAATACAGCGTTTCTCAGCTGAATCGCTCTTTTATTCCTCGGCAAAGGTAAAAAGCAGGCACACAAAGCAGAAACCACAGCACCGAGAACGGCAGGCAGATCTGTCCGAGTACATTCAGCGGCATATCGGAGTAATCCCATACATTCCAGTCCATAATTATATTATCAAATATTCCGACGGCGAATTCAATTGCAGTTATGACGAAAGCTCCGATAAAACAGCTTTTGATCAGAGTCATAGTCCGTCGGCTGTTTACGGAATACATAATCGCCAGAACCGCTCCTCCCGTCAGTGACATTGTCCAGTGGGTGTAGCCGCGGTTGACGATTTCAAGGAGACTATAAATAAAAAATCCCATGAGAAAGGCAAAAAGCCCTTGTGATAGTTTCATTTGATCCGACCTCTTTTCAATTAATGCAGCAACTCATAAAGATTATTTTTGCAGTTGCGCCGTGAAGATTTTCGTCAGGCTGCATAAATTTGACGCAACAACACTGACGTCTTGCAAGGAAAATTTGTATGATATGACGGGGATTTTCATTACAAAGGCTATAGGTGTTGCCGTTAAATCCGAGGGTATTATGTGAAATTTACAGAAGAATATACAGGCAGCGCCGTATAATGACCGTGAGCAGGGTAACAGCCGTGTTTTTTGAGGCAGTCAGACCGAATCCTTACGGACTGCGCGGGTATACTGCTTGCAGAGCGGTAGTTGCGCGGTGCTGTTTACAGAAAGGGAAGTTGATTTTATGAGAAAAAGCTGCATACTGATGCATATTTCAAGTCTGCCGTCAGAGTACGGTATCGGTAAAATGGGCAGGCATGCCTTTGAATTCGTGGATTTTCTCGTTAAAAGCGAGACGAAGTGCTGGCAGATACTGCCGCTTTCGCCGACAAGCTACGGCGATTCGCCCTATCAGTCCTTTTCGGTTAATGCAGGAAATCCATATTTCATTGATTTTGAAATCCTTGAGGGAGACGGTCTGCTTGAGCGTGAGGAGTACGCTTCAAGGACGTGGCAGACTGAGGACAGCAAGGTTGATTACGGCATAATTTACGATAACTGCTTCGATGTTCTGAGAATTGCCTATTCGCGTTTCAAGCCGTCACGTTTTCCCGAATATAAAAAATTCTGCGAGAAAAACAAGAACTGGCTTGACGAATATGCATTGTTTATGGCGCTTAAATTCGCTAATGGCGGCAAGGCATGGTACGAGTGGGACAAAGATATTGCAATGCACCGTCAGGCAGCGGTTTCAGAGGCAAAAAAAACGTATAAGAGCGACATCGGTTTCTATAAATTTATACAATTTGAGTTCAGCCGTCAGTGGAATGAGCTGAAACGCTGTGCAAACGATAACGGAATACAGATTATCGGCGATATCCCGATATACTGTGCCCTCGACAGTGTAGAAGCATGGGCGTCTCCGAAGCTCTTTATGTTTGATAAAAAGAAGCGTCCCGTGGCGGTGGCAGGATGTCCTCCCGATGATTTTTCACCGACGGGTCAGCTCTGGGGAAATCCGCTCTATGATTGGGATTATCATAAAAAGACCGGTTATGAATGGTGGATCAATCGTATCAAGGCTGCTTCGGAGCTTTATGACATCGTAAGAATCGATCATTTCAGGGGCTTCGAGAGTTTTTATACCATTCCATACGGCAACGAGGACGCAACCGTAGGAGAGTGGAAAAAAGGTCCGGATTACGAGCTTTTCAGATTGGCGGAGGAGAAACTGGGCAAACTGAATATCATCGCCGAGGATCTGGGATTCATCACTCCCGAGGTGCGTAAAATGCTTGATAAATGCGGATATCCCGGCATGAAGGTGCTGCAGTTCGGCTTCGACGGTCCAGAGAGTGAGCATCTTCCTCATAACTTCAGAAATACCAACTGCTTCGCCTACACAGGCACTCATGATAACGAGACTCTCAATGGATGGGTGGAGTCGGCTTCGGGCAAGTTGATGAAATTCGCGAAAAAATATCTTAATGTCTCCAGAAAGCGCGATATTCCCATGGCTGTAGTCAGGGCAGCGTGGGCGAGCGTTGCAGAAACCGCTGTTGCTCAGATGCAGGACTTCCTCAACAGCGGCAGTGACGGACGAATGAATACTCCGTCGACTCTCGGTCAGAACTGGCAGTTCAGAACGCATGAAAGCGATTTTACCCCGGAGCTTGCAAAGAAAATCAGAAAGCTGAACAGACTTTACAACAGATAAGGAGCCAAATTATGGATAAGACTATTTTCAAGGAAAAATTTACTTCAAAGCTGCCGTCCGACATTAAGAGCGCAACTCCGCAGCAGCTTCACAATGCTCTCGGCGATACGATCATGGAGCTTTTTTCTGACCGCTGGGACAAGAGCCGTGAGGAGCATCTTTCAAAAAGACGCGCCTGCTATCTTTCAATGGAATTTCTTGTGGGACGTGCGGTATATAATAATATGCTGTGTCTCGGTATTTATGACGAGACAGCAGAGATGTTCGGCGAACTTGGGATAGACCTCGGGGCTTTGGAGGAAATTGAGGATGCGGCTCTCGGAAACGGAGGTCTCGGACGCCTTGCGGCGTGCTTCCTTGACAGTGCGGCTTCGCTGAATCTGCCTCTCGACGGATATGGAATCCGTTATAAATATGGACTGTTCAGACAGTCTATAGTTGACGGTTTCCAGAAAGAGGACATCGATGACTGGACGAAATACGGCGATTGCTGGTCAAAACGCTGTGAGGAAGATACCGTCCTCGTCGAATATAACGGTCAGACCGTCAAGGCTGTTCCTTATGATATGCCGATTTACGGATGCGGAACGGAGAATGTGGGTACACTCCGCCTCTGGCAGGCTGAGCCTGTGAAAGAGTTTGATTTTGAGCTTTTCAACAATCAGAAATACCTTGAGGCATCCCGTGAGAAAATTTATGCTGAGGACATTTCACGCGTTCTCTATCCAAACGACGACACTGATGACGGTAAGCGCCTTCGTCTGAAGCAGCAGTATTTCTTCAGCTGTGCGTCGCTTACAGACATTATCAGAAAGCACAAGGCTCGTTTCGGAACTCTCGATAATCTTGCTGATTATGTTTCGGTTCAGCTTAACGACACTCACCCGGTAATCTCGATCCCCGAACTTATCAGACAGCTTGTGGACAATGAGGGCTTTACTTATGAAAAAGCTCTTGACACAGCCAAAAAAGTATTCAACTATACAAACCATACAATTATGCAGGAGGCTCTTGAAAAATGGAGCTGCGGACTTGTTGAGGGACTTCTGCCGCGGATTTACGAAATCATTATAATGATAAACGAGTCTCTTATTGCGGAGCTGTACGCCAGAAACGTGCAGAAAGAGACAATCGGCAGACTTAAAATCATCAAAAACGGACTTGTTCATATGGCTGATCTGGCAGTTTATGCTTCATCTCATATCAATGGTGTTGCCGAAATCCATACTCAGATTCTTAAAGACAGCGTGCTTGCGGACTGGTATAAGCTCTATCCTGAGCGGTTTCTCAACGAGACAAACGGCATCACTCAGCGCCGCTGGCTCGGACTCTGCAATATGGAACTTTCGTCGCTTATCACAGAACTGCTTGGCTCGGATAAGTGGTTTACCAATCTCGGTATGCTCAAGGAACTTGAAAAATATGCCGATGATGAGACGGTTCTCCGACGCTTTATTGGTATCAAGCAGGCGAAAAAGGTTCAGCTTGCTGACTTCGTAAAGTCTCATGACGGCATTGAAATAAATCCCGACACTGCATTTGACATTCAGATCAAGCGTCTCCATGAATATAAGCGGCAGCTGCTTAACGCATTTTCCATACTGTGGATTTACTATGGCATTAAAGATGGTTCAATCCGTAATTTTACGCCGACTACATTCATTTTCGGAGCAAAATCCGCACCCGGATACCGACGTGCAAAGGCAATTATCAAATTCATCAGCGAGGTGGGCAGGATTGTAAGCTCCGACCCTGAAACTTCCGATCTGATTAAGGTTGTATTTGTTTCAAATTATAATGTTTCCTATGCGGAAAAGCTTGTTGCTGCGGCGGATATTTCCGAGCAGATTTCTACAGCAGGAACAGAAGCTTCCGGTACGGGCAATATGAAGCTTATGCTCAACGGTGCGGTGACACTCGGAACCTATGACGGAGCAAATATCGAGATTGTCCGCGAGGCAGGTGAGGAAAACAATTATATCTTCGGTGCAAGAGTTGAGGAGCTTGAAAAAATCGTTCCCGATTACGACAGCAGAAAGCTCTTTGCGGACAACGATAAAATCCGCAGAGTGGTATCCTCGCTTATCGACGGCAGCGTTTCAGACGGCGGAAGCGGTGATTTCAGAGAGCTTTATACTTCACTCCTTGACGGTGCAAGCTGGCATAAACCCGATCATTACTATCTGCTGGGTGACCTTGAAAGCTATGTTGAAACGAAGCTGAGATGCTGCAGCGATTATAGTTCTGACCGTCTTGCGTTTGCGAAAAAGCAGTGGCTGAATATGTGTAATGCGGGGAAATTCAGCTCCGACCGAACAATTGCCGATTATGCAAAAAATATCTGGCACATTAAATAAGGGATAAGGAGATGTGCCAATGGATAAAATTAATAACATAATTGAAAAGGTTGACGGATTTGTCTGGGGCGTACCGCTTATAGTGATGATTCTCGGCTGCGGAATTCTGCTTTCAGTGAGAGTTGGATTTGTTCAGGTTCACAAGCTGGGTAAGGCTTTGAAATATATGCTGAAAAACGAAAGCGGTGGAAAAGGTGATGTTTCAAGTTTCGGAGCACTCTGTACCGCACTCTCGGCAACAGTCGGAACGGGCAATATCGTCGGAGTTGCAACTGCAATTGCTGCCGGCGGACCGGGTGCGCTGTTCTGGATGGAGATAGCTGCCTTTTTCGGCATGGCTACTAAGTATGCCGAGGGGCTGCTTGCCGTGAAATACCGTGTTACCGACAGCAGCGGACATATCCTCGGCGGTCCTTTCTACTACATCGAAAACGGCATGGGAAGCCGCTGGAAATGGCTCGCCAAGCTTTTTGCGGTGTTCGGACTTCTGGCAGGTCTTATGGGTATCGGAACGATTACTCAGATCAACGGAATAACCTCCGCTGTCAACAATTTTTTTGATGCTGATTCGGCTCGCACCGTGGAGCTTTTCGGCATGGAATACACCTATATCACTATTATAGCCGGACTGGTTATAACATTATGCGTCGCTCTTATCGTAATCGGAGGCATCAAGCGTATCGCATCGGTTTCTGAGATTGTCGTGCCTGCAATGGTCGTGATTTACGTAGTGAGCTGTCTTATTATCATTTTTAGTCATATTACAGAAGTACCTGTGGCTGTTTCGGCGGTTATCAAGGGAGCTTTCGGACTTCGTCCCATTGCGGGCGGAGCGGCAGGTACAGCAATTGTGATGATGTCAATGAGAAACGGTGTTGCAAGGGGAATTTTCTCCAATGAGGCAGGACTCGGCTCTGCTCCGATTGCGGCTGCTGCAGCTAAAACCAAAGAGCCTGTACGTCAGGGACTTGTAACGATGACGGGAACATTTATCGATACGATCGTTGTCTGCACTATGACAGGACTTTCTATTATCATGGCAGGCAGCTATGAAAAAGAGGGACTGGAAGGCGTCATGATCACAATGGACGCGTTCAATTACGGACTTCCTCTTCCCGAAAAGGTTTCGTCATTTATACTGATGATATGTCTTGCATTTTTTGCATTCACAACGATTCTTGGCTGGAATTATTATTCCGAGCGGTGTTTGTCTTATCTGACAGGCTCTAACAGAACCGTGACTATCGTTTATCGCTGGATATATGTGGCGGCTGTATTCATCGGACCATATCTGACAGTTAAGGCAGTGTGGAATATTGCAGACATTTTCAACGGACTTATGGCTCTGCCGAACGTTGTTGCGCTTATTGGACTGTCGGGTGTTGTGGCTGCGGAGACCAAGGATTATATTAAACGGTTGAAAGAGAAAAAGGTTT
Organism: Oscillospiraceae bacterium; assembly: GCA_029007035.1. GTDB lineage: Bacteria > Bacillota > Clostridia > Oscillospirales > Ruminococcaceae > Ruminococcus. The sequence continues at coordinate 31,695 of JAQXHC010000025.1, read as the reverse complement.
GAGAATACATCGCACAGCGATTTTATCAGAGCTCGATGTATGTCTTTTCAGAATCTTTTTAGTCATTCCGGACAATTCTAAAAAAACAGAGCAATCATGCGGCAATTGCATTGATGGATCTTCAGAGCGAACTTTGTTCGCTCATTTTTTTTGGAACATTCATATTATATTAAGGCAACACCGGGAAAACAGATAAAGTACTTCACAGTGACAGCCATATGGCATTGTGCTGTGATTCAACGTGCTTTACTATTTCCAATTGTGCAAGTTTCCAAAATTTGTGAAAGTTTCGGAAATAGACTTGATTTCTGTAAAAAAGGTGGTAAAATATAATTAGCACTCAAAGAGATAGAGTGCTAAACGAGTAAATCAAAACCAAATTAAATTTTTAGGAGGAATAAATTATGACTATCAAACCGCTCCAGGACAGAGTTGTCGTAAAAATGGCAGAGGCTGAGGAAACTACCAAAAGTGGAATTATCCTTTCAGGCTCGGCAAAGGAAAAGCCCGAAATCGCCGAGGTTCTCGAAGTCGGACCGGGTACTGCCGATGTTAAAATGGAGGTTAAGAAAGGCGATAAGATTCTTATTTCCAAGTACGCAGGCACAAACGTAAAGCTTGAGGGCAATGAGTACATTATTGTTAAAATGGAGGATATTCTCGCTGTTGTCAAGTGAGAACCTACCGAAAATTTTACATTATATAAATAAAGGAGATTGATTATCATGGCTAAGGATATTAAGTACGGCGAGGAAGCAAGAAAGGCTCTTCAGGCAGGCATCGATAAGCTTGCCGATACAGTAAGAATCACAATGGGTCCTAAGGGAAGAAATGTTGTTCTTGATAAAAAATTCGGCGCTCCGCTGATTACAAACGACGGCGTTACAATCGCAAAGGATATTGAGCTTGAGGACGCTTTCGAAAACATGGGTGCACAGCTTGTCAAAGAAGTTGCCACAAAGACAAACGACGCTGCCGGCGACGGTACAACTACAGCTACCCTGCTCGCACAGTCGATTGTACGTGAGGGAATGAAGAACATTGCTGCCGGTGCAAATCCTATGGTGCTTAAAAAGGGTATTTCAAAGGCTGTTGATACAGCTGTAAATACAATTATCGCTAATTCAAAGTCTGTTGAAGGCTCAGAGGATATTGCAAGAGTCGGAACAGTTTCGTCTGCTGACGAATCTGTAGGTAAGCTCATTGCCGAGGCTATGGAAAAGGTTACCTCTGACGGTGTTATCACTCTTGAAGAGAGCAAGACCGCTGAGACCTACAGCGAGGTCGTTGAGGGTATGCAGTTCGACAGAGGTTATATTTCGCCTTATATGGTAACAGATACCGATAAAATGGAAGCTGTATACGATGACGCTTATGTGCTCATCACCGATAAGAAGATTTCCTCGATTCAGGAGATCCTTCCCCTGCTTGAGCAGATCGTAAAGCTTGGCAGAAAGCTTGTTATCATTGCTGAGGACGTTGAGGGTGAGGCTCTTACAACGATTATCCTTAACACTCTCAGAGGCACATTTAAGGTAGCCGCTGTAAAGGCTCCAGGCTTTGGTGACAGACGCAAGGAAATGCTCAGGGATATCGCTGTTCTCACAGGCGGCGAGGTAATTTCCAGCGAACTCGGACTTGAGCTTAATGAAACAACTATCGACCAGCTCGGTCAGGCTAAACAGGTCGTTATTCAGAAGGAAAACACTGTTATCGTTGACGGTGCAGGCGATAAGAAAGAAATCCAGGCAAGAATTGCTCAGATTCGTGCAGCTATCGAGACTACTACTTCTGATTTCGACAGAGAGAAGCTTCAGGAAAGACTTGCCAAGCTTGCAGGCGGCGTAGCCGTTATTAAGGTCGGTGCTGCAACTGAAATTGAAATGAAAGAAAAGAAGCTCCGTATCGAGGATGCTCTTGCGGCTACAAAGGCAGCTGTTGAAGAAGGTATCGTTGCAGGCGGCGGTACAGCCTACATCAACGCAATTCCTTCCGTTGCAAAGCTTATCCCAACTCTTGAGGGTGACGAAAAGACCGGTGCAAAGATTATCCTTAAAGCTCTTGAAGCTCCGGTACGTCAGATTGCCGAGAATGCGGGTCTTGAAGGCAGCGTAATCATTGATAAGATCGTACGTTCACGCAAGGTTGGCTATGGTTTCGATGCTTACAAGGAGGTTTACTGCGATATGATTCCTGCTGGAATTGTTGACCCGACTAAGGTTACACGTTCCGCACTTCAGAATGCAGCTTCTGTTGCTTCAATGGTTCTTACTACCGAGAGCCTTGTTGCGGACATCAAGGAGGATACTCCTGCTGCTCCTGCAATGCCTGCCGGCGGAATGTACTAAGCAGCACGCAGCTGTGTGTATGTTCAACTCATCACAGTTGATTTAAATAGTGAGTTTTTTTCGCAATTTTCACATGGAATAGCGAGAGATATAAAAAGGCGAATCAGGACGGATTCGCCTTTTTATTTATTATAATTCAGTGAGTTTCTAAGGCAATACCGCATAATTATTGCCGCATATCTGCAAGCAGATGTGCGGCAAAATAGACAACTGATAAATTGTACGGTGCGCCTGAACTCAATTATTATCGGGCACAGAACCCTCGGGAGCGGTTCCGTCTGCATTTACGCGGCGTGCCGAAGGATCATATTTGAGAATCATATCCTTTATTTTTTCATCCTGAGTAAGATTATAAAGCATTTTCAGCGACATAACAGCATTCCTCATATCCTTGTTGAGCAGGAAAGTGCTTGCCAGCTGAGCTGCAACGGAAATAACGTCCTTATCGGGACCAAAGCTGATATTATATTTTTTCATGGTAGCCATGATCTCATCATGGGTCGGCTGCTTGATATCGCTGCCTTTCATCTGGGCAATACCTTTCAGCTCGAGCGGAATTGCCGGATGAGGAGCAAAAGTGACACTGGCGGTGTAGAAATTCACAGCATCGTCAAGCTCATGCAGATCAACGCAGAGATAACCCATATTTGCGTAGCATCGTGCAATTGCAATAGGTGATGAAGCAATGCGGAGAGTCTGCTGAGTAACCTCGATAAGCTTATCCTTGTTTTTCATGAGCTTATATGCCTCGGCAAGCTCGAATCTGGGACCGCAGTCGACAGGGTTAAAAGCGATAGCTTCTTCGAGAACGTGAACCGCATCGATAGGCGAACCTGTCTCGATAATAATAAAGGCATATGTTGTAAGATATGTGGCAAAATCAAAAGGTGCGCGATTGAGAATCTTATCAGTCTTGAAAAGCAGCTGGGCAAGATTATCCTCGAATGGATTTCTGAATGTAACAAACTTCGCCTTATCTGTTTCCTTGTAAACGTCCATGATTTTGGCATAAAGCTTTTCTGCGAGAGATTTGGCTTCGATCATATTTTTCTCGTGAATCGCGCTGTTGATCTGTTCATAGAATTTATCCATGCGGACGCCGTCGATGTGGGTGAGGTTGGTGATTTCCTGCTTCTCGTTCTCAGGCATGATTTCAAAGATGATTTCTCCGACGGCTCTTACACCGTCGGTATTGCCTTCTTTGCCGAATTTGTCACCGGCTTTTCTGAGGTATTCGGAGTCTTTGTTATAATCTCCGCTGAGATTGCTTTTCAGTTCGTTTATAATTTCATCATATGACATAGGGTAAAATCCTCATTTCATTTTGCTGTATTGTCAGATCAGAAGCCTCTTTTAGCGAGATCCTTTTTGAATTTCTGGTCGATTTTCTCCTGCTTTTTCAGGGCTTTAAGCTCAGCCTTGGTAAGCGGACGGTCATTTCCGGGTGAAGCGGGCGCTGCCGGAGCTGATTTTCTTGATGATGTGCTCTTTGAAGGACCTTTATATTCCTGGAATACCGGTGAAGCTGTTTTAGCGGCAGTTTTTTTCTGCTTCTGAACATCATCGTTGATGCTGGAGATAGCGTCCTCGATAGATTCGAGTACAGGCATCTGCGAGCCTTTACCCTGCTGAATATCGAAAATATTATTCTGACTGTTTTCTCTTGAAACCGAAACTGCTTTTGCAAATGACTTCGGCATTGTTTTATGGGTCGGCATACCGACCTTTGAGATGTTGACCTGCGGAGTTCTGTACTGATTCATCTGAACTCCCGGCATCGGAGCGGGCTGTATAGGAGCAATCGGCTGAACCGGGGCAGTGTTCTGCATAGTCGCAGTCGGCTGAACAGGAGCGTTATTCTGCATCGGAGCAGCATTCTGGACAGGCTCAGTATTCTGAACGGGAGCAGCATTCTGCACAGGAGCAGTATTCTGCATGGGAGCTGTCTGCATAGGTACAACAGGCTGAACGGGAGCGTTAATTGGCTGAATCGGCATAAACATAGGCTGACCGTTCACATCGTAGCCCATAAACTGTGACTGCACATATGTATAAACAGGCTGACCGTTTGCATCGTATCCTGCAAACTGCGGAACAGGCATAATAATCGGCTGTTCCGGAGATATCTGCTGCGCCATTGGAGCCTGCATAGCAGGAGCGGCTGCATTAAGATTTGGAATCGGGTCAGCTGCTGGTTTTTCATCGGCAAAGACTGGAGTACTGTATTTATGTGCATCTTGTTTTTTCATAATATCATCTCCGGTTGTTTTGTTTATATCCGGCATAGGAGCGGACTCAGTGAAAGCGGGTTTCTCAACAGACTGTGGTGCGTTTTCAACGTGAGCAATTTCCTCCGCCGGCTCTGAATGAGTTTCGGCAGGAGCGATTTCTTCCATCGGTTCGGGAGTGTTCTCTGTTGGAACGATCTCCTCCACGGGCATGGCAGAAACATTCTCGGCAGGGGCGGTTTCTTCTTTAGTTTCAGAAACAGCAGCTCTTACCGGAGCTTCATACTCGGCTCTCTTAGGAACGATTCCCGGTGCTGTGCCAATGCCCATGAGCCGTTCGAGAGCAGCTTCAGGGGTGTCGGCGAGAACATCTGAATCCGGTTCGGATTCTGCGACGGGAGTGCTTTCAACAGGTGCAGGAGCGGATGTGAATTCATTAAGCTGTTCAAGTGCAGCTTCCGGTGAATCGGCAGTAACGGGAATATTATTTTCTGCATTTTCAAAAGCAGGAGCTTCCTCAGTCAGCTCCGGAGCGGCTGCTTCTTCGGGAGCCGGAATTTCCTCAGCCGGCTCTGAAACGATTGTTTCCTCGGGAGCGGGAGTTTCCTCGACCTGCTCAGAAACAATTCTCTCCTCGGGAACAGGCTCAGCTTCATCTGTAGTTTCGGTTTCGTCGGAGAACGGGCTTCCGAACAGACGGTTTGCAATAGCGTCCCATTCTGATCCGTCGCCGAGTAAAGATGTATCGTATTCCGCAGGTGTTGAAGACTTTATGTTGATCTCCTCTTCAATAGCCGAAACAGCTGTGACCTCGTTCTCAGCGATGTCAACAACATTTTCGTCGCTGTCGTAAACGCTTGATTCATCGGGATTTGTCTTGGATAGAATTTCCGAGCCGTTGTCTGCAGAAATTGAGAACATATCCATGATATCGCTGTTTTCGGACTGTGAATGATGGATTGTACCGTTGGAGAATATGTCGTTTGGCACTTCCGGATTGGTAAATATATCGTTCATATCGTCTGCTTCGGAGTTGCTGTGCTGAATACCGGAAGCAAATATATCCTTCGGAGCTTCAGGATTGCGGAAGATGTCATTCATATCACCGACTTCATCTGTTCCGTGACCGACTATATCCTTGGGAGCTTCGGGATTTTTGAAAACATCATTCATGCCATTGGCATCAGCAGATCCTTCATTGCCCTGAGGCTGCTCCGACGGAGCGTTCACAGCAAACTGAGCAAGGAAATCGTCCTGAACGGGAACTGTTTCTTCAGACTGTGCAGGCGTTTCTTCAACAGGTTTGTTAATAGCAAACTGATTGAGAAAATCGTCATTTGTGGGAGCTGCTGAAGATGGAGTCTCAGCTTCTTCTTCCTTGGGGACATTTATTGCAAACTGAGCGAGACTGCTGTCCATAACGATTCCTGTACCGGGGATAGTTCTGTTAGCAGCGGCTTTGCGTGCTTCTTCCTCAGCGATACGTGCTCTTTCGGCTTCCTCGGCGCGCTGACGTGCTTCTTCGGCTTCACGTTCGGCTTTTCGTTCTGCTTCGATTCTTTCGCGCTCGGCTTTTTCTGCGGCTTCGGCTCTTTCACGCTCAGCTCTTTCTTCAGCTTTGCGTTCCTCGGGGGATTTGGTAATTTTGGCGGTCGTATTTCCGAGGGGGACAATACCCTCATCTCCGAGTCCCTTTTTTGTCCTTGCCTTTTCCTCTTTGATAAGGCGCGCGAACTCTTTTTTATCCGCCTTGATCATTTCCTTTGCAAGTACAGCCTTGCATTTTTCGCAGGTAAGTTCTTTCAGGTCTGTCATCGGACCTTTTCTTATGTATCTGCTTACGTTTTCAGGCTTGAGCAGGTTAATTCCGCAGCCTGTCTTTTTGGCATTTCTTGTACCGTGGATCTCTCCGCCGTTTACGGAGGCAATTAGTGTAATTTCCATAAATGATCTCCAATCTGCCGGTTCTCCCACAGACGTTCGCAGCAGGGGAGCGGCTTAGTATCTGCACGCCGATAAAATGCGGCAGGTATTTCGCGCGGAGAATATAACGCTGCTTCCGCGGAAACAAATATATAATAATATTATACAGTGCAATTCAAAAAAAATCAATACTTTCAAGAGAAAATAGAGCGCAAATTATACATAATTCAATTTTTTCGGCGAAAACAACAAATTGTTATTGATTTTTTTGTCAAAAACAACTTAAAGAATTTAAAAAATATGGCATAGGTTACCATTTTACAGGCAATACCGTATGATTAATGTATGCGTTAAAGAAATCGCTGAATAATTAATGCCGGCGATACTACTGTATGAAGAGAAAAAGTCCCTCACGGGAGGGGTTACAGTTTCGGAAAATACATCTCCAGAGCTGTAAAGCACTTTTTATGCGGCGTTGCCTAAACAGATTTGCCAGGAAAATTTTTCGGCTCGCTTTTGCTGTTTTGTTGAAAACAGCTGTCTTTATCCCCAAATATAAGGGGCGATTACGCGATGTTATAAAAATTTAGAAAAATCGGTAAAATATACTTGCATTTATCTGCGTTTTGATGTATTATTTATAGTGTATTATTATTTTTTCACGGAGGATTGCTATGAAGCTTGTTTCAATCGTTGTACCATGCTATAACGAGCAAGAGGTTCTGCCCATGTTCTATGACGAGATCACCAAGGTCACAGACGGCATGAAAGTTCAGTATCCCGAGCTTGAGTTTGAGTTTTTATTCATAAACGACGGCTCAAAGGACAAAACTCTTGAAATATTTCACTCGCTTGCTGACAAGGACGAGCGCGTAAGATACGTATCATTTTCGAGAAATTTCGGTAAGGAGTCCGGTATGTACGCGGGACTCAAAAATGCCAGAGGAGACTATGTTGTTGTAATGGATGCCGATCTTCAGCATCCGCCGGCATTTCTGCCGCAGATGTACAGCTATGTCAGAAACGGAGAATATGACTGCGCCACGACCCGGCGTGTCAGCAGAAAAGGCGAATCTAAGCTCCGTTCGTGGTTTGCACGCAGATTCTACGGCATTATGAACAAAATTTCACAGACCGAAATCGTGGACGGAGCACAGGATTTCCGTTTCATGACGCGTCAGATGGTCGACGCTATTCTTGAAATGTCGGAGTATAACCGCTTTTCAAAGGGTATTTTCAGCTGGGTAGGCTTTAATGTTAAATATATCGAGTATGAAAATGTCGAAAGAGCCGCAGGAACTACCGCATGGTCATTCTGGGGACTTTTCAGGTATTCTCTCGAGGGTATTATGGCTTTCTCGACAGCTCCGCTTGCCATATCATCGCTGCTCGGCGTCCTTAGCTGCATTATCGCTTTCATTCTGATTATCGTTACGGTGATCAAAACGATAGCCTACGGAACATCGGGCGATGGATATGCTACTACACTTTGCGTAATTTTCCTTTTGAGCGGACTTCAGCTTTTCTGTACGGGAATTCTCGGACAGTATCTTTCAAAAACTTATCTTGAAACGAAAAAACGTCCGATATACATCATGAAAGAAACAGAGGAAATCTATAGAAACAGAAAAAAGGCTTCGGAGAACATCGCTTCTTCGGATAAATCCGAAAACAAGTAATCGCTCATACGGGAGGTGCGGAATCAGTGAACAGACATACAAAGCTTTTGGTTTCCGTACTTTTTGCCGTTATTATCATACTTGCCGCGGCAATTACACGGTTTTACTTCAACGTGTCCAGAGATACCGGCAGGAGCAGCTCAACAGATGAGATCATACGCAAGCTCAGCATAGATTCTGGCGGAAACAGGATCTTTGAAGGCAGCGGCGGACTCTACGGCATTGTCGACAGCAGTGACAGAGTTATTGTCGCAGCGGAATGGGATCAGCTGCATTTCGCAGAGGAGGGGATCTGCCTTGCGTCTAAAGACATCGGAGGCAGAACCGTTCAGGGCTGCATTGACTATGACGGGAATATCGCCGTGCCGTTTATTTACAGCAAAATATCACGGAGAACCTGCGGTGACTTTGTGTTCTATGCTGCCGAGTCAGACAGCGACGGAAGTATCGTACTGTATGATACCAGATTTATTCCGATATTTGTCAATTCGTGGGACAGCCTTGAGGTTTCGGGAAATAACATAACTCTCAGAAACGATTCGGATATTCTGAAATATGCAGCAGGGGAAAGCGGACTGACCTGCACAAGCGCAGAGATTTCCGGAGAGACAGAGGACTGTGAATTTCGGATTTCGTCAGATAGCCGTATCATCCTTTCAAAGCTCGGCTACGGAATGCTCAGGACCGTTTCGGACGGAGTCGGAGCATATATAAAATATGCCATAGAAAACGAATCCGATGAACTTTACGCTATGACGTCCCTTGAGCATATTCCGGATTTCGTCACTTTATTCCCGAACGACAGTAAAATAGTATCACGCAGCCTTGACGAAATCAAAAGCGTATATATATATTCCGAAAAAACATCGGAGGGCGGTCAGGCTTATTCCGCATCGGTGAAAGCAAGGATTACCGTTGAATATAACGATGATACCGGACTTCTGAGACGGCTTACGGACGATTATAACGCATCGGTCAGATTCGTCTCAGGTGCTTCCGGACTTGAACCGGTTTCGGGAAGATTTTTAAAGGAACAGCCTGATTACCCTGTTCCGAACGGAAACATGGCAGCTGAATCCTCTGAGGATGAGCAGCAGATCAAAGGCGGCACCGTACAATAATCGTATTCAAAACGAACGGTATTCGGTAATGCCTAAACAATAAATACAGTCAGGAGATTAAAATTATGTCGAAAAAAGTTGCAGTAATCATGGGAAGCGACAGTGACTTCCCTACAGTTAAATCAGCTCTCACTGAGCTGAAAAAATACGGAGTCGGCTTTGAGTGCAGAGTAATGAGCGCACACAGAACACCCTCCGATGCGGCGGAATTTGCCGATAACGCAAAAGCCAACGGTTTCGGAGCAATAATATGCGCGGCAGGCATGGCGGCTCACCTTGCAGGTGTTATTGCAGGTCACACAACGCTTCCGGTAATAGGAATCCCGATGAAATCTGCGGCTCTTGAGGGTATGGACGCTTTGCTCGCAACTGTTATGATGCCCCCCGGAGTTCCCGTTGCCACAGTCGGTATCAACGGAGCTAAAAACGCAGCGATTCTTGCCGTTCAGATGCTTGCAATATCCGACGACGAGCTTGCGGCTAAACTTTCCGCCGAGAAGAAAGCCATGGCTGAGGGAGTCCGTGCAAAGGATACCGCGCTTCAGGCTGAAATTGCGGCGCTTTAAACTGCACCGCACAATTTACGGCTGCTGACTTTGCCGTACATCTGTACGGCAATAATCATGCGGCAATGCTTTAAATCAAGTCAACCTGTCCGCAGACGCGGACTCGCATAAAAATCACGAATAAAATATTTTATAAGCGGAGGAAATCTAAAATGGAAAACATTGTTAAAAAGGAACAGCTTTACGAGGGAAAGGCTAAAAAGGTATACGCTACAAATGATCCCGATCTCGTAATCGTTGATTACAAGGATGACGCCACAGCTTTCAACGGCGAGAAAAAAGGTACGATCACCGGCAAGGGTGTTATAAACAACAGAATGACCAACTATATGTTCAAAATGCTCGAAAAAGAGGGAATCCCCACTCACCTTGTCGAGGAAATCAGCGAGCGCGAGACTATTGTCAAGAAGGTTTCAATCGTTCCTCTCGAGGTTATTATCAGAAATGTCGCTGCGGGAAGCTTTTCCAAGAAGCTCGGAATTGCGGAGGGAACTCCCCTCAAGCAGCCGACCCTTGAATTCAGCTATAAGAATGACGATCTCGGCGATCCGTTCATCAATTCCTACTATGCTCTCGGACTCGGTCTTGCTACTCAGGAAGAAATCGATACGATCACAAAGTATGCTTTTGCTGTAAACAGCTTTATGGTTAAGTTCTTCAAAGAGCTTAACATCGATCTCATTGACTTTAAAATCGAATTCGGACGTTTCCACGATCAGATTATCCTTGCTGACGAAATTTCGCCGGATACCTGCCGCTTCTGGGACAGCACAACTCACGAAAAGCTCGATAAGGACCGCTTCCGCAGAGATATGGGCGGCGTAGAAGAAGCATATCAGGAAATCATGAAGAGACTTATGGGAGAATAATTGTATGGGCGGATTTTTCGGAGCAGCCTCAAAAAATGACTGCGTGACCGATGTTTTTTTCGGAACAGACTATCATTCGCATCTTGGTACAAGGAGGGGAGGCATGACCTCCTACAGTGAGGAACTGGGCTTTCAGAGGAATATTCACAGTATCGAAAATTCCCCGTTCAGAACCAAATTCCTCAATGACGTAAATGCCATGAAGGGCAGGCTGTGCATCGGCTGTATCAGCGATACCGATCCTCAGCCTATCATGGTTCGCTCAAAGCTCGGATTATATGCGATCTGCAGTATCGGAATTATCAATAATGCCGAACAGCTTGTGGAAGAACTGCTTGAAAGCGGCTGTGCAAATTTCGAGGCGATGAGCAGCGGAAATATCAATTCCGGTGATCTTATCGGCGCTCTTATTGCTCAGAAATCCTCGTTCACCGAGGGAATCCGTTATGCTCAGGAGAAAATCACAGGCACAATGTCGCTTATCATTCTCACCAAGGACAGTATTATCGCTGCCCGTGACAGCAACGGAAGACTCCCGATAATCATCGGAAAAAGAGACGACGGCTACTGTGTATCGCTTGAATCATATGCGTTCCAGAAGCTCGGATACGAGACTTACCGCGAGCTTGAAGCAGGAGAGATCGTACGTATTACCGCAGAAAGCTGCGATGTGCTTGAAAAAGGCGACAGCAGCAAGCTGAAAATCTGCTCCTTCCTGTGGACTTATTACGGCTATCCGAATGCGGTTTATGAAGGCGTGAATGTTGAGGTTATGCGTACGCGCAACGGTGAAATCATGGCTGAAAACGATATTAAAGCAGGCAGACTCCCGGATGTTGATTTCGTATGCGGAGTCCCCGACTCGGGAACGCCTCATGCTATCGGCTATGCTAACAGGAGCGGTATTCCTTTTGCCCGTCCTTTTATTAAGTATACTCCGACATGGCCCAGAAGCTTCATGCCCGTGAATCAGAAGATGAGAAATCAGGTCGCAAAAATGAAGCTTATTCCAATTCATGAGCTTATCGAGGGCAAAAAGCTGCTTTTTGTCGATGACAGTATTGTCCGCGGAACCCAGATGCGCGAAACGGTAGAATTTCTCTATGAAAACGGTGCAAAGGAAGTTCATATGCGCTCTGCCTGTCCGCCGATAATGTACGGCTGTAAGTACCTGAATTTCTCAAGAAGCACCTCGGAGCTGGAGCTTATTGCCCGTCAGATTATCGACGAGTTCGAAGGCGCGGAGGGCGTGAAATATATTCTCGAATACAGCAGCTCCTCAACCGAGCGCGGCAGACGTCTCCGCGATGAGATTTGCCGCAGACTGAAGCTTACATCGCTGGAATTCCAGTCGCTGGAGGGCACTGAAGCGGCGATCGGCAGACCGGAGTGCAGTCTCTGCACCTACTGCTGGAGCGGCAGGGAATAAAACAATACCATATAATTAACAGCCTGCGTCTTTACCGCACGGCTGCGGCATATTGATAGAAAGACGCAAGGCGTACATCTGCTCTATGCCGGTGCGGGCATGAGAATGTGCATACCCGGCGAAGCATCAAAAACCGGAAACAGCTTACAGGCTGAATTTCCGCAAATATCACACAATAACAAAATTCCGCAAAAAACTACGGAGGTATAAAATGAAGAGCTATTCTGAAAGCTATAAAAAGGCAGGCGTCGACGTAACTGCCGGCTACAAAGCTGTAGAGCTTATGAAATCACACATCGCTAAAACCATGACAGCAGGCGTACTTTCTGGAATCGGAGGCTTCGGAGGTCTTTTCGAGCTTGATATGACAGGTATCAGCAAGCCGGTTCTCGTTTCGGGTACTGACGGAGTAGGCACAAAGCTGAAAATTGCGTTCCTCATGGATAAGCACAATACTGTCGGAATCGACTGTGTTGCTATGTGTGTAAACGATATTATCTGCTGCGGAGCTAAGCCGCAGTTCTTCCTCGACTACATCGCGGTAGGCAAGAACTACCCCGAGAAAATCGCTGACATCGTATCGGGCGTTGCTGAGGGTTGTGTGCAGTCGGGCTGTGCGCTTATCGGCGGAGAAACCGCGGAAATGCCGGGTTTCTATCCTGTTGACGAGTATGACCTTGCAGGCTTTTCTGTGGGTGTTGTTGATAAGGATAAAATTATCAGACCCGAAACCCAGAAAGCAGGCGATGTTCTTATCGCTATCAAATCAAGCGGCGTGCATTCCAACGGCTTCTCGCTTGTAAGAAACGTATTCACAGTCAACGAGCAGAACCTTGCGAGACATTTTTCCGATCTCGGAACAACTCTCGGTGAGTGCCTGCTGACTCCGACAAAGATTTACGTTAAGGCAATAATGAATCTGATCGACAAGGTGACTGTAAAGTCAGTTTCACATATCACAGGCGGCGGTTTTTACGAAAATATTCCTCGTTCTCTGCCGAAAAATCTTGCTGCAAAAATTGAGCGCAATGCCGTTCAGGTTCTCCCGATTTTTGAGCTTATTGCAAGAACAGGAAATATTCCTGAGCGTGATATGTTCAACACCTTTAATATGGGCGTGGGTATGATCGTATGCGTTGATAAAAATGATGCGGACAAGGCAATTGCTGCTATCAATGAGACAGGCGAGCAGGCTTATGTGCTTGGCGAGCTTGTTGAGTCCGAAGATGGTGTTATCATCTGCTGATAAGCTGAATTCCCGGCAGGAGTGATAATATGATAAAAAAAGCTGCGGCTGCGGTAATTTCAGCTGCTGCCGCATTGAACTGCATAGGTTTTGACGTTCATTCTTCCGATGCGATTCCGTTTGATGTTAATTCAGACGGAATCGTCAACAGCCTTGACCTTGCCGACGCGAGAAAGAGCTTCTGTACCGGAGATTTGAAGAAGCTGCGCGATTTTGTTCTCGGGATAGGCGGAGGAACAGAACGGGGATATGACAGTGACTATACTATAAATGAAGAGCTTATTCTCGAACCTAAGGGAACGATCCACACAGGCGAGGGTACGTTTTACGGAGGCGGCTATGAGGGCGGCTGCGCGATGCTTGACCCTGTTTCAAGGGACTACTGGATTGTCGCTATGAATCTTGCCGACTACAATAACGCCCAGCTTGCGGGAGCTTATATTGAGGTCACAGGCGAGCTTGGTACAATAAATATGCTCGTGACCGACCTGCTTCCCGAGGGTAAAAAGGGCGATCTTGATCTCTACGTCGATGCGTTTCCGCTTATTGCTCCTGCAGAAAAGGGGCGAGTGCCCGTAAGCTGGAGGATAATTCCTCTTGATACGGCGGAAAATGCTCCCGTATGCTATAAGTATAAAGAGGGTACAACGGAGTTCTGGTGCGGAGTTCAGGTGCGCAATCACCGTTATCCGATCACGCGGCTTGAGTATCTAAACTCAGACGGCGAATTCATTGAACTGGAACGCCGCAGCTATAACTATTTTGAAAGCATGGAAATGGGCGCAGGACCATTCACGTTCCGAATCACCGACATTTACGGTCAGGTAATCGTCGACGAGGGGATTCCTCTTGAATACGACGATACGGTTATCGTGCCGGGTCATGTTCAGTTTCCGGAATAAAAATTATGAAGATAGATATTTTTGATATGCTATGGTGCGCGGTATCAATGATTATTATTGCCGTGTCTATGTGGAATCATGTCCTTATCAAAGGACTGCTGATAGTTTTCGGCGCACTGGTTTTCCTGTGTCTGCTTCACATTTTCAGAATGAGGGCGAGATTTGAGGAATCCGTGGCTGTATACGGCGAAATCACGGGATATAAGAAATACCGTTCAGGCAAGGTTTCCCCTATTGTGCGGTACGAGACCGAGGACGAAATTCCCGTTGAAAAGGAATATGCCTGCAAGCGGAACGTCAAGGAATTTATGATTGGCGACAGTGTGGTAATCTGCTATTTCCCCGATGATTTCAGACTGTTCTACTTTCAGGGACGCGAAAATGAGCTGAATCATTACTACATAAAGCTTGGGATTTCGGCGGCATTTGTGTGGATCGTACTGCTTCTGCTTGTACTGTAGGGGTTGGACTCAAGGGGGAATTCCTCATGGCGATATTCATTGTTGTTGGAGTATGTACGGTGATTGCCGGAGTGCTTGTATGTATCAGATACAAGCATGACAAAGAGGATGAAAATCTCAAAAATCCAGAAACCTTTTATTTTGCCGACGAGGAACAGAAATTCTCTTATATGGGAATCACACTCATCGTAGGTGGAGCAGTTATGGCGATTATTGGAATTATTTTTTTGCTGTCGATTTATTTGACCCGGAGATGAAATTTGTGAATTATCTGAAATTGTATATCATAATATTTGGTTTTGTCCTTTTTTCTTTAGGACTCGTAATGTTATTTTACCGCAGTGTTTTCAGAAAAAACTGTGAGCTCCGCGAGGGTATGGTCAAAGACCTGAAGCACATGACCTCATCAAACGATATTCTGCTTTGTCCGATCGTTGAATATAATATTAATGGCAGGCTTGTAAAGGCCCACTGCTTCACACATGTTATGAAAAATCAGATAGATTTTAAAATCGGCGACATTATTACAATTCTTGTGAATCCGAAACACCCGTCGGTTTTTATGCTTGAAAACTATGATTTCAAGAGAACGAAAGGATATTTTACTGCAATATCTGCACTTGGTGCGGTGCTGCTTACAGTCGGAATCATTATGCTGCTTGTTTTCTGAGCAGTTCGGAAGTATTATTTTCAGCTTCAAAGGAGTGTTACCAATGAAAAATATAATTGTTCTCGTATCGGGCGGAGGTACGAATTTACAGGCGCTTATTGACTCCGAAAAATCCGGAGAGATCAAGGGTGGAAAAATCACCTGCGTTATTTCCTCAAACCCGAATGCGTATGCTCTTGAAAGAGCGAAAAATAATGATATTCCATCGCGTGTTATTCCGAGAAAGGAATATCCCGACAGCGTGAGTTACAGTGAAGCAATTCTTGAGGCTCTTAATGAAGAAAAGGCTGATCTTGTGGTGCTTGCGGGTTTCATGACCATTCTTGATGAATGTGTCACCAGGGCTTATGCTTATAAGATTATCAATGTTCATCCTGCCCTGATACCGTCGTTCTGCGGCGAGGGATATTACGGATTAAGGGTTCACGAAGCGGCTCTCGCATACGGAGTAAAGGTATCAGGTGCGACGATTCACTTCGTCAACGAAAAAGCCGACGCAGGCGCGATTATCCTGCAGGGCACGGTAGCTGTTGAAAATGACGATACTCCCGAAACACTTCAAAGACGCATCATGGAAAACGTTGAGTGGAAGCTCCTGCCGAAAGCCGTTTCACTGTTCTGTCAGGATAGAATCGAAATTATTGACGGCAAGGCATATGTTACGGAATAGGACAATTCGCCGCCGACTGAATATGACAGCAGTCAGGCCGGAATTATATAAATCGAATATAATCTGAATGGAGGAAAAAGCAATGAAAAAGCTTAACATCAGTGAGGAATTAAAGGGGAATGCTTATCCCGGAAGAGGCATCGTAATCGGCAGGTCAGAGGACGGTAAGTATGCCGTTACAGCTTATTTTATTATGGGCAGAAGCGAAAACAGCCGCAACCGCGTTTTCGTCGAGGACGGCGACGGTATCCGTACCCAGGCATTTGACCCGAGCAAGCTTTCCGACCCTCATCTTATCATTTATGCGCCAGTAAGAGTTCTCGGTAATAAGCTTATCGTCACAAACGGTGACCAGACAGATACGATTTACGAGCTTATGGATAAGCAGTTCACTTTCGAGCAGGCTCTCCGCACACGCGAGTTTGAGGACGACGCTCCTAACTACACACCGAGAATCTCGGGAATACTCCGCTTTGAGGAAAACAGCTTCAACTATGCTATGTCCATTCTAAAGAGCGCAAACGGCAATCCCGATTCATGTCAGAGATATACATTCTGCTATAACAATCCGATAAACGGCGAGGGCCACTTTATTCATACATACATGGGTGACGGGAATCCGCTTCCGAGCTTTGAGGGAGAGCCTAAGCTTGTGGGAATTTCGGGAGGCATAGATGAATTTACAGATATGCTCTGGACGAGCCTTAATGATGATAACAAGGTTTCGCTGTTTGTCCGTTATGTAAATCTTGAGGACGGTTCTGTCGAAACGAGAATTGTGAATAAGAACAAGTGAGAGGCAAAGCATTATTTCCATGAAATATTCAGCAATGTTGAAAAAAAGCACGTGCCCGTACTGCGGCGCTGCTGAATTTTCCGAGGATTCCAACGGTGATTTGATATGCGAATACTGCGGCGGCATGGTTTTCGAAGCTGCCGGCAGGGACGATTCGGATGAAAGCCAAGAAGCACTTGAGGATATGAAGACGCAGATCTCAGATTATGCACGTCAAAAGAAGCGGTGGTTGAAAATCACCGGATTTAACCTGATGATTCTGTTTTTTGTAATGCTTGCTGCCGGATTGACCGTTGAACTTGATTATGTCGGAATCGGATCTTTGCTGGCTGTGGCAGGTGCGGCATTTTCTTTCGCTGCTCCGGTCATTCAGACCTTTAAGAAGCCTAATGTTCCGGTGGTTACTGGAAAATCTTCGAAAATCCTGAGCTGTTTGGGAATGTACGCTCTTTTTTTCCTTGTTTTCTGGGCAGGAATATTTACCGCAGCTATTATTACGGTCATGGCCAGTTAGGTGAACTGTTCTTAAAAAATACGATTTATCTTATTTAATTTGAAGGAGGACATTACCATGTCAAATGAAATGCAGTTAAAATACGGATGTAACCCCAACCAGAAGCCCTCAAGGGTTTACATGGCTGACGGCTCGGAGCTCCCGATAACCGTGCTCTGCGGAAAGCCGGGATACATCAATCTGCTCGATGCTTTTAACGGCTGGCAGCTCGTTAAGGAGCTTAAAAAGGCTACGGGAGTATGCGCGGCAACATCGTTCAAGCATGTATCCCCTGCCGGAGCAGCTATCGGACGTCCGCTTTCCGATGACCTCAAAAAAATCTACTGGGTGGATGATCTCGGCGAGCTTACACCTCTCGCAAGCGCTTATGCAAGAGCAAGGGGTGCGGACAGAATGTCCTCATACGGCGATTTTATCGCTCTTTCGGACAAGGTTGACGTTTGTACTGCTAAAATGATTCAGCGTGAGGTTTCCGACGGAATTATTGCTCCCGATTACGACGACGAGGCTCTTGAGATACTCAAATCCAAGAGAAAGGGCACATATTGCATTCTCAGAATAGATGAAAACTACAAGCCTGCCCCTATCGAGACAAAGCAGGTTTTCGGTGTTTCTTTTGAGCAGGGACGCAATGAGCTTGATATAAACAAGGAGCTTCTTTCCAATGTTGTAACCGATAACAAGGAGATTCCTGCTGATAAGCTTGACGACCTTATGATCTCACTTATCACTCTGAAATATACACAGTCCAATTCTGTCTGCTACGTTAAGGACGGTCAGGCTATCGGTATCGGAGCAGGACAGCAGTCGAGAATTCACTGCACACGTCTTGCGGGACAGAAAGCTGATAACTGGTGGCTGAGACAGTCACCCAAGGTTATGGGACTTCAGTTTGTGGATGGAATCCGCCGTGCTGACCGTGATAATGCGATAGATGTATACATTGGCGATGAGTATGAGGACGTTCTTCGCGAAGGCGAATGGCAGAGAATTTTCAAGGTTAAGCCCGAGGTATTCACTGCCGAAGAAAAGAAAGCATGGCTTGCAAAGAATACGGGAGTATGTCTCGGTTCGGATGCATTTTTCCCGTTTGGTGACAATATTGAGCGTGCCAAGAAGTCGGGTGTTGAGTATATTGCCGAACCCGGCGGCTCGATTCGTGATGACAATGTAATCGAAACCTGCAATAAGTATAATATTGCAATGGCATTTACGGGAATCAGATTGTTCCATCACTAATATAATAAAAGCAAAAGGAAAAATGTCATGATTTTTTGCCCACAGCTTTTCTGAGAAAGCCGGGCAAGGTAATACAGGGGATGAGAAGTATCCTGCAAATGTAGGATAATACTTCAGTATGATATATTCGGATATGTATGCTTTTGTGTTCTGTCCGACGGAAATGGTTCTTTTCTATGATTAAGCCGAACAGTCGGGCTAAGAACGTGAGGACGCATTTCATTTCTGCAAGCAGAATCATAAAAGCAGATAATACATTTTATCAAAAGGGGAAAATATGAAAATTTTACGAATTATAGCTCTTATGCTCGCATCAATGATTCTTTTCTGCGGCTGTTCAGACGAAGCAAAAAGCAGAAAATCCAGTGAAATACCGGAGACATCCGAAGAAATCACAGAGGAAGAAACCGAACCGGAAATCGAGCCTGAAACCGAGGAAATAACCGAGGTCTCCGATGACGAAAAGCATTATTACATGGACGGCTTTTCTTTCGACATCGGCACAGCCTTGAGACGGTATAACGGCGCTCACGCAGATTTGTTCGATTATACGTTCAGGCTCATCAATGATGTGTATCAGTCGTCTATGGTAGGTGTAGCAGTGACTGAGGAAATACGCGTTTCGGCTTCAATGTACGGCGAGTTGTTTCTTTCCGCTTTCGGAGAGGAATTTACAGACACTGAGAAATCGGAGTATGAGGTCAACGGCTTTGATGCCTATGAGATTTCAGGCACGTCTGCAGAAAATCCCATTGCGAAAATGCGTTTCGTTACCATTAGCAGCTCAAAGGGTACGCTTTTATCGTTCATGGCTATATATCTTGACAAATACGATGAGCAGTACGCCGAAGCCTTGCAGGCAATTCTTAGCACGGTAACCTACGATGAATCGGCAGTTTCGGAGACGGATGAATTTATCTGTCCTGAATTTAGAATAAAAGCCAAGGGAAAATGGTCGATTTCATACGGAGACGACAAAAGTGTATATTTCGGCTATACAAAGGCTGATAATTCCGACGAGATGAATTCGCTGGTTTCAATCGAAGCCGATTCGTCATCGTCAAGGCTCAGCGCTGAGCAGGCTGCGAGATACTGCTATGATATATACTCGATTTTCGACGGCGGAACGCCCGGGCATGAGGAAAGCGTTATTTATGGCTACAATGTCTACCATATCACGTATCGTGATTCAGAAGGCCACTGTTACGAAAACTATTTCTTTGAGACAAATCAGGTCCTTTATGAGGTCAATATCGTATTGCCCGAGTCCATATTTGATGAGCTTATCGGCGGAGTAACCGAACTGCTTGAGGGACTCGAGATCACTAATCCCGACCTGCTGTAAAAATAAAAAAGTCAAAAAACAGGAGGAATTTCAATGAAAAATATTCTTGTAGTCGGCGGAGGCGGACGCGAGCACGCTATCATTATGAAGCTTGCCGAAAGCAGCCATGTCGGCAAAATTTACTGTACCCCCGGCAACGGCGGAATCTCAAAATACGCTGAGTGCTTCAATGTCGCCGCGACGGATATTGATGGAGTAGTCAATCTTGCAAAGAAGCTTCGTCCGGATATGGTTGTAATCGCTCCCGATGATCCGCTGGTGCTTGGAATGACGGATGCATTACAGGCAGAGGGCTTCATGACTTTCGGTCCTAAAGCAAATGCGGCAATAATCGAAGGTTCAAAGGTATTCTCAAAGGAGCTTATGAAGAAATATAATATTCCTACGGCTTTTTATGAGGTTTTCACCGAAAGTGACAAGGCAATCGAATATCTGAAACAGCAGAACAGCTATCCCGCGGTTATCAAGGCGGACGGACTCGCTCTTGGAAAGGGCGTTATCATTGCTCAGAACGAGGACGAAGCTGTTAATGCCGTTCACGAAATGATTGACGGACTGAAGTTCGGCAAGAGCAGTGCGAGAATTGTAATTGAGGAGTTCCTGACAGGTCCCGAGGTTTCGGTGCTTTCGTTCACTGACGGAAAGACTATAGTCCCGATGATTTCCTCAATGGACCACAAGCGTGCTCTTGACGGCGATAACGGACTTAATACCGGCGGAATGGGAACTGTTTCCCCGAATCCGTGCTACACTTCCGAAATTGCTCAGGAGTGCATGGAAAAAATCTTTATCCCTACTATGAATGCTATGAACGCCGAGGGAAGAACCTTTGAGGGATGTCTGTATTTCGGACTCATGCTGACTCCGAAGGGTCCGAAGGTTATCGAATACAACTGCCGCTTTGGCGACCCCGAGACACAGGTAGTTCTTCCGATGCTTGACGCCGATCTTTATGAGATTTTCGAGGCGATTTATAATCATGAGCTTGACAAGGTCGATATAAAGTGGCACGACGGAGCGTGTGCCTGTGTTGTAATGGCAAGCGGCGGTTATCCCGAAAGTTATCCCAAGGGCATTGAAATGAACGGATTCGATGAAAAGGGTCAGATTGACGGCTGCTTCGTATATCATGCAGGTACCAGACTTTCGGATGACGGAAAATTCCTTACAAACGGCGGACGTGTAATCGGTGTTACTGCAAGGGGCACAGAACTCAGAGAAGCTCTTGAAAAGGCATACATTGGCGTTGAAAAAATCGGATTTGAGGGAGCACATTACAGACATGACATTGGTCAGAGAGCTTTGAAAGCCCTGGAAAAATGAGGTGCTGCTATGCGTGATACTCTGAAAAGAGGACTGACTTACGGGATGGTGGGCAATTTATTCTTTATTGCGTTCAGCCTTGTATGTCTGATTTATTATAATATCTACGACCCGGCAAAGATAAGCTCGAGAATAATCGAAATGATCGCTTATACTGTCGAGACTCTCGGTTTTCTGAGCCTGATGCTCGGAATGATCGATATCAACCGTTCGGTAAGAATGCGTCCGATGCTGAAATTCGGATTTCCGGTTTATATTCTTGTCGAGCTTGTAATGATGATACTTGAGCTGAATTCCTATCAGATTGAGTTCTATAAACCTTATTCGCTGCTGCTTGCAGTGATTCATGCAGTTTTTTCAGCTGCGGTGTGCTTTACGTTTTTATCGCTCGACCCGGGAAAATCCTGCCTTGAGGTTGCTGTGACAATATGCTTCGGAGTTATCCTCGGTGGTATGCTCGGAAATGTTATCGGAATCAGAATATATTTCAGCATACTTACTAATGCCGTAGCCTATGCAGGACTTTTCAGTGCGATAAGGTATATGTATTGCCGCGAAATGATAGAGATCGACTGCCACGGTGACAAGGCAAGGGTGGCTGAATATGACAGCAGCTTCTTTTAAATTGTATTCTGTAAAAAACTGAAAAATCCCCCATATCCCGTTAAGGAATATGGGGGATTTCAATTATTCTATGGAGATCTCGCGGTGAGGAACCGGAGTTGAAAATACGATCTGAGTTGATGTATTACCGAATCTCTGAAGTCTGCCGATAAATGCATCGAGGTCCTGAGTAGTGGGAAATGCAACTTTAATCAGCATCGAGTAGACTCCGGTTACACAGCTGCATTCAATTACATTGGGACAGCTCTCTACAAATGGATAGAACTCAGGTTTTCTGTCTGCAGGAAGCTCAAGACTTATAAATGCGGTTATGCTGTAGCCGAGCTTTTGTCTGTCGACCTCGACGTTGTATCCGTTTATGATGCCCTGCTGTTCGAGTTTATCGATTCTTGATGAAACCGCAGGAGCGGAGAGATAAACCTTAGCGGCAAGCTCTTTCAGCGGCGTTCTTGCATTTTTTTGAAGAAGTGAGATTATCTGCATATCAATTTTGTCCATTTCCGACACTCCAAACATTATAAATAATCAAAAACGGCGCAGTATACCTTTACGATAACTGCGCTCCATTGCGTCTATTCAGGCAAAACGCATATCGGCAAAACCAATATGCACGAAAAGCTTTCAGGGGAGAAGTGCGTGCTGAGTTTCCAAACCGGCTGCTTCCGGAAGCTTTCATTTTAATTTGCCACACAAATTATTATATCACTGACTAAGTTGTTCGTTGTGAATAAAGCATGAACTTTCTGTTAATTTTGCTGACCGTTTTTGATGCCGCCGAGCTTAGCCTTAACAGCCTTGATCTGCTGAAGATTTTTAGCGTAATAGCTTTCGGTTTCGGAAAGAATTTTCGATACTGAAGCCGCTGCGGTCTGCTGAAGATTTTTCGATGCAGCCTGAGCCTTTGTAAGCATATCGATAGCTTTTTTCTTTGCCTCTACGACAATGGCTTCCTTTGAGACGATCTGAGCTGCGCGTTCTTCTGCCTTACGTATGATAGCCTCTGCATTGATTTTTGCTTCATTGAGAATACGCTGGCAGTCGAATTCGATTTTCTTTGCTTCTTTCAGTTCGTGGGGCATATTCAGGCGAACATCGTTAATAAGTTCGCGCATACGCTCTCCATCGATGATTTTTTTATGAGCCATAAACGGCATCGAGCCTGCTTTATCGAGAAGCTCGTCCATCTCCTCAAGAATTTCATCAATACTCATAATATTTTACCTCTCTTTAATCAGTCTTTCTTTAATATCTTCAAGGATAGTCTCGGGGACAAAATGACTTATATCGCCGCCGAAATAGGCAATCTGCTTTACCACGCTGGAACTGAGATACATATTCTCGGATGCTGTGGTCAGAAAAACCGTTTCCGCGCCCTCATAGAGCTTTTTGTTCGCAAGAGCCATCTGAAATTCGTATTCAAAGTCGCTGACGGCGCGCAGTCCCTTTACAATGGCACACGCACCAACGCGTTCGACGTAGTCCGCAAGCAGACCATCAAGGATGTCAATAACAACATTATCAAGGTTTTTAGTAACCGTTTCGATCATAAGCATACGCTCGGTTGCCGTGAAGCTGGGCTGACTTTTTCCTGCGTTTCTTGAAATAAGAACAATAACCTTATCAAAAAGCTTTGACGCTCTTGTAATAATATCAAGATGTCCGAGTGTAACGGGGTCAAAGCTTCCGGGGCAAACCGCAATTCTTCTCAATTGTTCAAACCTCCCCGTCGTCCTCTGCATCTGAGCAGAAAATAGCAGCGTTAATTCTTCCGTATTTATAGATTTTCCGCAGGTACATTCCCTCGGGAGCAGACGGAGCATCAGCTTCCGATTCATATTCGCATACGATGCAGCCGCCTTTGTTGAGTTTTTCGGCGGCAAGAGGAAGTACGCGGTCTATGTGACCGAAATGATACGGCGGATCGAGAAAAATCATATCGAAAGTTCTCGCTGTAAGGCGGATATAATCGTAGCTGTCGCGGTTAATGACCTCTGCGTATTTGTCAAGTTTAGTAACACGGAGGTTATCGTTTATACATTTTATCGATTTTACGGAGCTGTCAATGAAAATTGCACGTTTTGCCCCTCTGCTGAGGGCTTCAATACCGAGCTGACCGCTTCCTGCAAAGAGGTCAAGGACATAAGCTCCTTCAAGCTCAAACTGAACAGCCGAGAAAATTCCCTCCTTGACCTTGTCCGTTGTAGGGCGTACGTCAAGGCCTTCCGGAGCTGTAAGCTTTCTGCCCCGAGCGATGCCTGTAATTACTCTCATTGTATCAACTCCGAATTCTGCGTTTTGCAATGGTTCTTACGGCTGAAAAATTCAAGCCGCAGATGATGATATAATTATACCTTATTTTTCTGTGAATGTCTATATTTTTTTGAAAAGATAGGTAATATTTTACAAAATATTATGTCATTATTTGTCGGTTATGTATAATAATTTTAGAACAAACTGTCCGCCGAGCAATGTGGCTTCAGGCGATATCTCACAATCAACAGCTGAAGTCTGTATTGTGATATTCTTGTTAAACAATGACGTCAAATGCTTTTTTCAGTGAACCTGCCGGGATTATTTCAATTTCGTAATCATTGGGATTGATGCTTTTCATTGACTGTGCAGGGATAACGCATCGTTTGAATCCCATGCGTTCCGCCTCTTTCAGCCGCTGCGGTACGTGAGAAACAGAGCGTACTTCTCCTCCGAGTCCGATTTCACCGAATGCGATGAGTTCCTCGTCAATGGGCTTGTCCATAACTCCCGAGTATATTGCCATTGCAACGGCAAGGTCGCCTGCCGGTTCGTCAAATCTGAATCCGCCGACGATGTTGAGGTAAACATCGAGAGACCCCATATATATCCCGAGACGTTTTTCAAGCACAGCAATAATGATATTCAGTCTGTTAAAATCAAATCCGGTGACCATTCGCCTCGGAGCAGAATATCCCGTCTTTGCGGCGAGAGCCTGAACCTCTGCGAGAATCGGACGGCTGCCCTCAATTATACAGGCGACGCACGTTCCCGAGACATTGTGCGGTCTGCCTGAAAGAAGCATCTGCGAGGGATTTTCCACCTCTGCAAGACCCTTGTCGAGCATTTCGAAAACACCGATTTCGTTTGTTGAGCCGAATCGGTTCTTGACTGCCCTGAGCATCCGGTAGCTCTGGTGACGTTCGCCCTCAAAATAGAGCACAGCGTCAACGATATGCTCCATGACCTTAGGTCCGGCAATAGCTCCGTCCTTGTTGACATGACCGACGATAATTATAGGGATTTCTTTTGATTTGGCAGTGTGCATAAACATATTCGTACATTCTCTGACCTGCGTGAGACTGCCGGGACTGGATGTAATACGGCTGATACACATTGTCTGGATCGAATCGATGATGGCTATATCCGGAGTGCAGGATGAAATCGTTTCCGCAACGGCTTCCGCATCGGTCGAGGTCAGAATGTAAAGATTTTCGGTATCGACTCCGAGGCGCTCTGCACGAAGCTTTATCTGACGAGCCGATTCTTCTCCCGATACGTATAGAACCGAATGATCTTCACCGAGAAACTGGCAGATTTGCAGGAGTATCGTACTTTTTCCGATACCGGGTTCGCCGCCGAGCAGAACTATCGAGCCTTTAACAAGACCGCCGCCGAGTACTCTGTTCAGCTCGGCAAGCCCTGTATCGTAGCGTATATCATCGTCTGTTCCGATGTTTTCAAGCTCAAGAATACTGTCGGAGAGGTCATGAACCATACCCGTCGATGAAGCCGACGGAGAACTTCTCTCCGCCAGTTCTTCCTCAAAGCTGTTCCATGCGCCGCAGGAGGGACACTTCCCGTTCCATTTCGAGCTTTCGTAGCCGCATTGGTTACAGATGTAAATATATTTTGATTTTGCCATAAGGTTTTTATTATTCCTCTACCAGTTCCTTGAAATATTCAGCGATGTCTTTTAAATTTTCAGCGTCTGCTTCTTCCATAACGGATTCAACATAGTTTTCCGGATATCCGTAGACTTCATCGGTGTCAAAGCTTTCAGCGCTGAAAAGATATACACATTCTCCATAGCTCATAAGCGCCACAAATTCACAGTTGTCATAGTCTTCATAATATTCCCTTATCGCTTGGTCTAATTCGGATATAAAGCTGCTGTCAAGAGCCTTTACTCCGTCACTGTAGTCCCAACTCGTGTTGTAACTGTCGTCCGATGAGAAAAGGAAGATTGGGTATTCGTCGAAGTCCAGATCATCCAGAGCATCGTTGAAGGCTTCATAAAGTACAAAAGACTCCATTTCGGTTTTAAGTGCGCCGCCGATTTCGCTGAGAGTATCACCGTAATCATCTTTAAGCCCGTCGAGCGTATCTTCATCATAGCAGAAAAGGTCTTTACTGTCAAAGCCATTGGCAGCAACAGCGTATCCGCATACTCCGTTGGATATTCTGGCAATGAAGTCATATTTGCCGTAGTCGTCAAAATAATTCTTGATATTTTTATCGAGAGTTTTGGCAAAGTCGTCGGATACGTTTCCGCTTATGTAGTCCTTATTTGTGGAGTATAAGAAATAGTCGGTATCAAGCTCGTCAAGCTCGTCAAGTTCAACAAGAACGCTGTTTATTGCCTTATAAAGCTGTACGGAATAATCTTTTAACAGCTGATTTTCCATTTCTGCGGACACGTCCTCGATATATATTCCTGTTTTGTCAAACAGCTTGTAACTCTGTTTTCCTCCGCAGTTATCATCGAGATCATCGTCTTTGAAGTTCATGTCGATTTTGCCGTTTTCAATAATTTCAAAGTCGCCTTTATATTTTTGATCATCGGTTCTGAGCTTGAAATCCTCGTCCTCGAATTCGATTGTGGCAAGCTTGTCTCCGTTTTCGTTGCAGAGGTCGTATTTGCCGTCAAGCTTATCCTTGCAGCCGGTCATTGAAGCAGCTGCGATTGCCGCGAGAAGTGTTGCTGCCAGTATTTTTTTCATGATAAAATCCTCCGTTTTAAATTATTTTGTTATGTATAAATCTATTTTATTATTATAACATATAATTATGGGTATTTCAATAAATACGCCATTATTTCGGCATATAATACAATCTGTTCAGTGTGCAGTTGGCTATATTCCCCATGAAGGGATAAAATTTCTAAAAAAGCGTGACAAATTTCCTGAAATATGTTATAATATCTGTAAGCCTGTTTCATTAGCAGGCTAATTTCAACGATCGGAGCGATTTTTATGCCTGAAAAATTTTATATTACAACTCCTATTTACTATCCTTCCGGAAATCCCCATATCGGACACTGCTATACAACGGTTGCCTGCGATTCTATTGCCCGTTTCAAACGAATGCAGGGCTGCGACGTAATGTTCCTCACAGGTACTGACGAACACGGTCTCAAAATCGAGCAGAAAGCCGCCGAAAAGGGAGTTACTCCCAAGGAATTTGTTGACGAGGTCGTTGAGAAATTCAAGAGCCTCTGGAAATATATGAATATTAGCTACGACCGTTATATACGCACTACCGACGACTATCATGTAGAGGCCGTACAGCGTATTTTCAAGGCTCTTTATGATAAGGGCTATATTTATAAAGGCGAATATTCCGGCAAATACTGTACTCCGTGCGAGAGCTTCTGGACTGATTCACAGCTGGACGAAAACGGATGCTGCCCCGAATGTCACCGTCCTGTTGCTTTCGCAAGGGAAGAAGCCTATTTCTTCAAGATGTCCCCCTTTGCCGACCGTATCGAGAAGCTCCTCACCGAGACTGATTATCTCCGCCCGAAAACCAGAGCAGCTGAACTGGTCAACAACTTCATAAAACCCGGTCTTGAAGATTTGTGTGTTTCCCGTACAACTTTCAAGTGGGGAGTTCCTGTAAGCTTCGATGAGGGTCATGTGGTCTACGTATGGATTGACGCGCTTTCAAACTACATTACCGCCCTTGGATATGAAAACGACGCCCATGATGATTTTGCGAAATACTGGCCTGCGGACGTTCACATGGTTGCCAAGGACATTATGCGTTTTCATGCTATTATCTGGCCTGCAATTCTTATGGCTCTTGATTTGCCGCTGCCTAAGCATCTTGCTGTTCACGGCTGGATTACTTTCAACGGCGAGAAAATGAGCAAATCTTTGGGCAATGTAGTTGATCCTTTTGTTCTGGGCGAGCGTTATGGCTGCGACGCTATCCGTTATCACATTCTTAGGGAAATGGCCCTCGGAGCAGACAGCTCTTTCTCAAATGAAATAATGATCAACCGTATAAATTCAGACCTTGCGAATGGTTTCGGAAATCTTGTTTCCCGTACCGTTGCTATGGCAGATAAGTATTTTGGCGGAACTCTGCCCACAGAGCGCGAAACTGCTGATATCGACGACGATTTCAGAGCCGTTGTTCTGGGTGCATTTGCCAATGTTGAACAGGCAATGAACGAAACAAAAATCAAGCAGGCGCTTGAGGAAATATTCAAGGCTGTTGACCGCGCAAATAAGTACATCGATGAAACCGAGCCATGGAAGCTGGGTAAGGATGAAACCAAAAAGCCAAGACTTGCAGCGGTTCTGTATAATCTTCTGGACGGAATACGTATAGTTTCCGCGCTCCTCTCGCCGTTCATGCCTGAGACAATGCCTAAGGTATGGGAGCAGATCGGAGCTTCAGAGACTGATGTTGAATATGCAAAGCTTTCTGAATTCGGTGTGCTTCCAGCAGATGTGACGGTTCACAAGGGTGAGATACTGTTTCCGAGAATTGATGTGGAAAAGGAAATCGAGGAACTGAACTCAATTATTCAGAAAAATATGGAGAGCGCCAAGGCGAATCTTTCCGCTGAGGAAAAGGGTGAAGTAATCGAACTCGCTCCCGAAATCACAATTGATGATTTTGCAAAGGTTGAAATCAGAGTGGCAAAGGTAACCGCCTGCGAGAAGGTAAAGAAATCCAAGAAGCTTCTCTGTCTGCAGCTGGACGACGGTATGGGCGGCCGTCAGGTCGTTTCGGGAATTGCACAGTATTATGCCCCCGAGGATTTAATCGGCAGAAAGGTTCAGCTTATCGCCAATCTGAAGCCGTGCAAGCTCTGTGGAGTTGACAGCTTCGGAATGATTTGTGCTGCCGACACGAGTGACGGAGGCTGCAAGGTCATTTTCGTAGACGACAGTATTCCCGTTGGTGCCAAAATCAGATAATTCGGATTTTTTAAGAAAATACCGTACAAAACCGTGCGATGTATTTTGTGCGGTGTTGACTTGAGTTTTAAACGAGGGGTTAAAAAGAATATGAGTACAATTTTACTTGCCGGAGGCGCCGGCTATATAGGATCTCATACAGCGGTTGAACTGCTGAACTCAGGATATGACGTTATTATTGCTGATAATTATTCCAACAGCTGTCCTGAGGCGGTAAGAAGAGTTGAGGAAATTACCGGACAGTCCGTTAAGGTATATGAGCTTGACATTAAAGATTCCGTGAAGCTTGAAACGGTTTTCAGCGAAAATAAAATTGACGCGGTTATCCATTTTGCAGGGCTGAAAGCGGTAGGGGAGTCGGTCGACAAGCCTGTTATATATTACCGTAACAATATCGATACAACCCTTTCATTGCTGGAGTGCATGACCAGATACAGCGTTAAGAATATTATTTTCTCCTCCAGTGCAACCGTATACGGTGAAGAAAATCCCGTTCCATATACCGAGGAGATGAAGCGGGGAACGTGTACAAATCCATACGGCTGGACAAAGGTTATGATGGAACAGATTCTTGAAGATGCTGCCAAAGCTGATAAGGAGCTTTCAGTCGTTCTTCTCAGATATTTCAATCCGATCGGAGCGCATGAGTCGGGCCGGATCGGTGAGGACCCTCAGGGAATCCCGAACAACCTCATGCCCTATGTGGCTCAGGTTGCTGTCGGCAGGCGCGAGAAGCTTACGATTTTTGGGAATGACTACGACACTCCCGACGGAACCTGCCGCCGCGATTATATTCACGTTGTTGACCTCGCAAAGGGTCATGTTAAGGCAATCGACTATATTCTCAGAAACGGCGGAGCCGAGATTTTTAATCTCGGAACGGGTACACCTTACAGTGTTACAGAGATCGTTGATACCTTTGAAAAGGTTAACGGTATCAGAATCAATCATGTTTACGGTCCGAGACGCGCGGGCGATCTGCCTGAGAGTTACGCAAATGCAGATAAGGCATTTAAAATTCTCGGCTGGAAAACTGAGAAGACTCTCGCCGATATGTGCCGTGATACGTGGAACTGGCAGAAGAATAATCCACAGGGATACAAGAGCTGATTCAGGTTATGCTGACGCTAAGCCTGACTGCAAATATTTCACTTATACTACGTTAATGATTCCTGGAAAGAGTCAGCCTTTCCCGTGATTCCTGTATTGCCTTAAAAATGATACTTCTTTAAAATAATGGATATAGCGTGCGGACATGGTCTGCACGCTATAATTTTTTACTGCCATCGATGTATGAAGCAAACATTTTTTTCACCATTTCAGATGTGTCTGAATAATATATCTGTGTATCGGTCCGATGCAGCAATATGTTCCGTAAAGGATGAAGCTGCTTATGAACCGGTATATCGCATGACTTTATGCACCGAAAGGAGTTTATATAATGAACTTTAATCTGTTTGATGATATGGACGGATTGGTTCTCAGAGAAAGGGAAAGTATGCTTCGTAATAATGCCCCCGTAAATAACGGCGGAAGCGGCAACGACGGAAATACCTCCCGTTTTCCAAAGAACACTCCGCTCGCAATGGCTTATGTTCCGTTCCAGCAGTGGAATGAGGTATACTCCGAAGAAGAGGCATTGCCGTCAGGTACGCTCTTCCCGGAGCTGAATCTTCCTTTTATGGGAGGTAATAAAAATGAATGAACGAAAAATGCTTATGATTAAAATTAAGCAATATGATTTTGCACTCAGAGAACTTAATCTGTACCTCGACACACATCCAAATTGTCGCCGTGCACTGGCTTTGTTTGATAAATATCGCAGTCTGAAAGAAACTGCGGAGAATGAATACGTTCAGAAATACGGTCCGATTACTCCTGAGCAGAGTAATGACGAGTCGCACTGGTCATGGATTGACGGACCATGGCCATGGGAAAGGAGCTGATTGTATGTGGCAGTATCAGAAAAAACTTCAATACCCTGTAAACATCAAAACTCCCAACGCAAAGCTTGCTAAAGTTATAATCTCCCAACTTGGCGGTCTAAGCTCCAAAGAGATATAGTTTCTGAGTAAAAAAATTAAAGCGGAGACAAATAGGTAATCTGGATAGACATATTCTTTCTGTTAAAGGTGATATGTGAAATCAATTCTCGAAGCATCGAATTTTTATCGTCTTCCGCAAAGTCCTCAGATGAAATCTTGCTTATCACAAGTTTAGCTTTGTCTTTGAAGTGTTCTATCATTTCTTCCTGACTTGGCTGCGGAACAGTAGCTTCAAGCTCAGTAATACGCTTTTGAATACGGGTTTTATTCATCTTGTATTCTTCGATTGTGTCAATTCCAGCTTCAAATGCTTCCTTTACACGTTCAAGCTTTTTGTATTCCTTTTCAAGCAGAACAGCATTGATGTTATCTGTCTGAGTGGCAGATGTTTTTTTAGCAACAAAAGTAATATTTGATTGCGTAATATCGGATTTAATTTTCTCAATGACAGCGGCATTCATTTTTTCTATGGTTACGCTGTGCGAGGTTTTACATTGACCTCTTGAGTATTTA
>JAQXHC010000024.1 GCA_029007035.1 Oscillospiraceae bacterium | reverse complement strand
TATTATAATTATCCAATATAATTATAGCATATTTTGTCATAACTGACAATACTAAAAAGGGTAATTTTCAACATAATTCTACATATCGTATTACCTCCGCCTCATTACCTCATTTTTATTTAAGAAAGAGTGTGTAGAATCTACATTAATAAATACATCACAAAAAGCTATTTTCCGTATCGAACCCACAAAAAATTATACAACGAAAAAAACCGATACCACGCTGATAACGCAGTATCGGGAGTTTTGTAACCTTTGCGATTACGCATATTCAAGTGGTGGAGGCGAGGGGAATTGAACCCCTGTCCGAAAACACCTTGACGCAACTTTCTACGAGCGTATTTTACCTATAGAAATTCCTTTAACCAAATGCCGGTAAACGGGCATTAAGAAAAAGTAGTCCGAATACAATTCAGCGGCACGGACACTCCGAAGAATCGTTCACCACTAATCGACGCCCGAGCGACAGCCGTGGTAATCTGTCGGCGGACGGAAGCAGACTTAAGCTGCTACCTGTAAGTTGTTAGTTCTTACAGAAATATTATTTCTAGCGTTTATATTTAAACGTGGCACAGTTTAAGGAGATTATGCCATGCTCCGCTCGCTTATCACGTTTTGGAATCCCCGTCGAAACCTTTACGCCCCCTATTGATTACGGATTTTAATATTGCGGTCGATCTCGCGTTTAGCATCACGCTTGGCGGCATCGGCACGCTTGTCATAAAGTTTTTTTCCTTTGCAAAGGGCAAGTTGGACTTTTACCTTTGAGTCCTTAAAATAGAGACTCAGTGGAACAAGAGTCAGACTCTCCTGCTTTATCGTCCCATACAGCTTGTTTATTTCCCTTCGATGCATGAGCAGACGTCTTTTTCTGAGAGGATCGCGGTTGAAAATGTTACCCTTTTCATAGGGAGATATGTGCATACCTCTCACGTATAACTGACCATCATCAATGGAACACCATGAGTCCTTGAGATTTACATTTCCGTTACGGATAGACTTAACCTCCGTACCTACAAGCTCGATGCCTGCTTCAAAGGTTTCAAGAACAAAGTATTCATGCCTTACCTGTCGGTTATCGGCAATAGTTTTTATTCCCTTGGAACGCATTCTCAATTCACTCCATTCTCATTTGGTCTTAATATATTATACAATAAAGCATACCAAAAGTCAACACATTAAAAATTAAAAAATGATTACATAAGTATTGAATAAGGTCAATTATACAATTATAATGTCTTAAACAGCATTTATACTTCATATTACAGAATCTTTATGAAATCTTAATACGGATTCCGAATAATTTATGCAATCTTTATGAAGATTATAATATAATTAATATGAGAAAAAACAAGAGGGTGAGAAAAATAAAAAAATCAACAAAACGACTTTCATCATTTCAAATTATTATCTTGGGATTTATGACGGTTATACTGGTTGGAGCTTTGCTTCTGATGCTTCCGTTTGCATCTAACAAAGACGGCTCAGCATCGTTTGCAGATGCACTGTTCACAGCGACCTCTGCAACCTGCGTAACAGGACTTATCACACAGGATACTGCTACATACTGGACCATGTTCGGACAAGTCATCATACTTATACTCATTCAGATCGGGGGACTCGGAGTCGTCACCATTACTGCTGCTTTCGCCATGATTTCAGGACGTAAAATAGGACTGTTCCAGCGAAGCGCGATGCAGGATTCAATTTCTGCTCCTCAAGTAGGAGGAATTGTAAGGCTTACTTTGTTCGCAATTAAAATAACTTTTGCCATCGAACTCATAGGTTTTCTTCTGTTGTTCCTTCCTTTCTGCCGTGAATTCGGAATAGCTAAGGGTATATGGTACTCTTTGTTCCACTCAATTTCCGCATTTTGCAATGCAGGATTCGACCTAATGGGTACAAAGGAGAAATTTTCGTCACTGACGTTTTTCGCGTCAAACATTCCCGTAAATGTAGTTATAGTGCTTCTGATTATTATCGGCGGTATCGGATTTCTTACATGGGACGACATTAAAACCCACAAGCTTAAAATCAAAAAATACCGCATGCAGAGCAAGGTTATCCTTTTAACATCCGGACTGCTTATTCTTCTTCCCACAATATATTATTACACAGAATTCTCAGGTCCGGAGTGGGATATGACTGTCAGAGAACGGATCATAGCCGCATTTTTTCAGTCGGTTACACCGAGAACTGCCGGCTTCAATACCGTTAACCTCAGTATGCTCAGCGGCGGAGGTATGGCAATAATGATAGTTCTGATGCTTATCGGAGGCTCTCCGGGTTCAACAGCAGGCGGTATGAAAACGACAACAGCAGCTGTGCTTATCGGCTCGGCAGTCTCTGTTTTCCGCCGCAAAAAGGAAACATGCTTCTTCGGAAGAAGTATTTCCGACGAAACAATTAAAAATGCCGCTGTCATTCTTCTTATGTACATTGTTCTGTGCCTTTCGGGGGCAATTGTAATCAGCAATATTGAGAGTCTTCCGCTGGGCGAATGTATTTTTGAAACCGCATCGGCAATCGGTACTGTCGGACTCACTCTCGGAATTACTCCGGAGCTTGGAATCATTTCACATTCTATTCTTATTATATTGATGTTCCTTGGCAGAGTCGGCGGTCTAACCGTTATTTATGCTGCACTGTCGGGAAATAATACAAATATTTCAAAGCTTCCGCAGGAAAAGATTACAGTCGGTTAAGGAGGACTATATATGAAATCGATTTTACTTATAGGTCTTGGACGTTTTGGCAGACATATCGCTGAAAAACTCAATGAACTCGACCATGAGGTTATGGCTGTTGACAAGAACGAAGAACGGGTACAAAGTGCAATGAGCCTTGTTACCAATGCTCAAATCGGCGATTCGACCAATTATGATTTTCTTAAATCACTGGGCATACGAAACTTTGATGCGTGCATTGTCGCAATCGGCGATGACTTTCAAAGCTCTCTCGAGACCACTTCCCTGCTCAGCGAACTGGGTGCGGAAAATGTTGTATCACGTGCTTCCTCCGATGTACATGAGAAATTTCTTCTTAGAAACGGCGCAGATGAAGTCATCTATCCTGAAAAACAGCTTGCTGCATGGACAGCTATACGATACAGCTCTAACCATGTCTTTGATTACATAGAACTGGACGGAGAATATTCAATATTTGAAATTACCGTTCCTGAACGATGGGTCGGAAAGACAATCGGTATGCTCGATATACGAAAAAAATACAGCATAAACATTCTTGCTCTTAAAATCAATGGTGTACTTAACCCAAATATTTCTCCGGATACAGTGCTTTCCGAGGATAACAATATGCTCGTGCTCGGAACAAATTCCGCAATACAGAAGTGCTTCCGAATTTAAAGGGGCGATATGAATGGTTAAAAATCTATTGCTGCTTATTATCCCGCTTATGGCGGGGGGCAGCATATGGGCAGCTCTGATCTGCGACAAAATCCGCTCGCGTTTGATAATAAAGGAACGAAACACAATTAATATTGCATTTGAAAGTCCATTTCTTACCGACGCGCTGACAGCACAATTTGAAGCTGTTTCAAAAGAATTTCCCAGACTTGAATTTATGTTCTACAGCGGCAGCTCCGCTGAAATCACTGAACTTGTTTTAAAAGGCAGGCTCCACTTCGGATTTATCAAAAAAACAGAAATGATTCCTCCGGAACTTGATTCAACTGTGCTTCGTCTTTCAAATCACAAAATCAATCTGTCGCTTACAGGAAACGAAATAAAATGCCTTTCTGACGAACAGACTGAGGTCAGTGTTATTTTTCCGCGAAACAGCTGCAGCAAACCCGCTAATATGCTGTGCAGTATTCTCACAGAGCTTTCAAAATCACAGATGGGTATTGAAAATACATCCGACAATATGGTATAATAATAATGAGGTGAACTGATTTGAATATACCTTTAAACGCAACAAATACCGAAAGCTCACCGCGAAAAGCGTCTCCGAAAACAATTATTACCGATTTTTTCAAATCTGCTGCGATTATTGCTCTTGCTACAGCTATAGGCTTCGTTTTTGAATACTTCAACATTAATGACGCAAATATCGTTACTGTATATATTTTAGCTGTTCTGATTATTTCCGTTACTATGTCCGAACGCTGGTATGGACTTGCCTCCCCCGTCGTATGCGTATTCCTTTATAATTTCCTTTTTACCAAGCCGTTTTACACCTTTAAGGCATACGGCTCAGACTACCCGATAACATTTATCGTTATGCTGATTGCCGCTTGTATTACAAGCAGTCTTGCTGTTAAAATCAAGCGAAATTCTGTCCGTTCAGCGGAAACTGCTTTCCGTACCCAGATTCTTTTCGACACTAACCGTCTTCTTCAGCAGGCCGACTCTGTAAGCGGAATCGTTTCTGTTACCGCAAATCAGCTTCTTAAACTGTCAGATATGGACATCGTTTTTTATTGTGCAGAAAAGGAAAAACTTGATGAGCCTATTATTTACGGTAATATTCCATATGCCTATATGTCGGCCTATATCTCCGACAAGGAGCGGAAAGCGGCTGAATGGACATTCAGAAATAACAAAAGCTGCGGTATTTCAACAGCAATTTTCCCTGATGTTAAATGCCTTTATCTTCCGGCAAGCATTAACAACAAGGTGTATGGCGTAGTAGGAATAGTTATAGGCAACTCGGATTTTGACGATTTTGAAAAAAGCATTGTCAGTTCAATTCTCGGTGAATGCGCCCTTGCTCTCGAAAATATGCAGAATCTCCGCGAAAAAGAACAGGCGGCCATTCTCGCAAAAAATGAGCAGCTCCGTGCAAATCTCCTACGTTCCATTTCTCATGATCTCAGAACTCCCCTTACGTCAATTTCAGGCAATGCAGGCATACTTATTTCAAATGGCAATGATATTAGTTCTGAACAGAAAAATCGTCTTTATACGGATATTTATGACGATTCCCTATGGCTTATTAACCTCGTTGAAAATCTGCTCTCCGTTACACGCATCGAGGATGGAACAATGAAGCTGCGTAAAAACGCCGAACTTATAGATGAAGTGATTTCTGAAGCAATTTCACATCTTGGAAGAAAAACAGAAGAACATAAGATTATTGTCGGACAATCCGAAGAATTCCTCATGGCTAACATCGATGCACATTTAATTATACAGTTAGTTATGAATATCGTCGATAACGCTATTAAATATACTCCGGAAGACTCCGAAATCAGGATTTATTCCTATAAAGAAGACGGATTTATCGTGACGGAAATCAGCGATAACGGTTACGGAATCCCCGACAGCGTAAAGCCGAAAGTTTTTGATATGTTCTATACCGCAGAGACAAAAATTGCTGACAGCAGGCGAAGCATGGGACTTGGACTTGCTCTTTGCAAATCAATTGTTATAGCTCACGGAGGTACAATCTCAGTTCACGACAATAAGCCCGTCGGAGCTGTTTTCAGATTTACACTTCCGGCAGAGGAGGTCAACATTCATGAATAAAACAAATATACTGATCGTTGAGGACGACAGTTCTGTCAGCAATCTTATAAAAATGACCCTCGAGACTCACGGATACAGCTATCTTAAAGCCTGCAACGGAAAAACTGCACTTATTGAGGCTTCAACCCATAATCCTGATATTATTCTGCTCGACCTCGGTTTACCGGATATGGACGGAATCGATGTAATAAAGAAGATTAGGACATGGACTAATACGCCAATTATAGTCATCAGCGCACGCAGCGAAGATACAGACAAAATCGACGCGCTTGACTCCGGAGCAGATGATTATATCACTCAGCCATTTTCTGTTCATGAGCTGCTTGCAAGACTCAGAGTAACACAGCGAAGACTTAGCTTTATTCAGAATGGCGAAAAAAATGAACCGTCAGAGTTCATCAACGGCGGTTTGAAAATCGATTACGCTGCAGGTACGGTTTTCGTCAACGGAGGCGAAATCCACCTGACTCCCAATGAATACAAGCTGCTTTGCGTTCTTGCCAAAAATGCAGGTAAAGTACTGACTCACACCTTTATTATGCATGAAATATGGGGTAATTCTTTTGAAAGCGACATTTCCTCTCTGAGAGTTTTTATGGCTACTCTGCGAAAAAAGCTCGGAAACGACTCTGAAAGCGGTCAGCAGTATATCCAGACTCATATCGGTATTGGCTATAGAATGAACCGATTATAAAAAATAATCCTGTCCGGTAAATCCAAGCGGAAACCGAACAGGATTTTTTTATTTTAACTCAGCAATGGTTACTCCGTCCTCGCCCTCGCCAAATACGCCGAGACGAAAGCTCTTGACTGAGGGATGAGACTTCAGACGGCGGTGCACTGCGCTCCGGAGAAGCCCTGTGCCCTTTCCGTGAATTATTGTTACAGTCGAAATATTCGACATAACAGCGTTATCTATGAATGCGTCAAGCTGATAAATACCGTCGTCACAGGCACATCCGCGAATATCAAGCTCCATTTTGCCGCGCCTTTCGGCCTTAACTCCTACTCGTCCGATCTTAGGAGCTTTCTTTTTTCCTGAATTGTACACAATTTTTTCAGACTCCTCAAGACGAAGCTTTGAGATGCTCATTTTTGTTTTCATTACGCCCATCTGGACGAATACAAACTCGCCGCCATCGGGATCGCCTGAAATTATTCCCTTTCGCCCAAGCTCGGGAATATACACCGTATCTCCCCTTTTCAGCTTTCTCGGAAGTACGTATCCATCGTTCGGATCGCGCTTATCAACAGGATTTGCAGTATCATACATCTTGTTGAAGCTCTGACGCGTTTTTGACTTCATTCCCGATACATTTACACTGAAATCTTTTTTATCCTTTTCCTTTCGCAGCTTTTCAAGCTCGTCAAGGAGTTCGTTGGACTCCGCTTTTGTGGACTCGATTATCGTCATTGCGCGCTGTCTCGCCTTTTCAAGCTCCTCTGCCTTTGATTTTTCAATTGCCTCGCGCTCTGTACGAATTTTCAGGGCATTTTCCTCTGCCTCAAGTTTAAGACGATTGATGTCTTCACGCTGTTTTTCAAGCTCGGTACGTGCATTTTCAAGCTTTCCGATTACGTCCTCAAGACGTGTATTACTCTCGTCAACCATTGATTTGGCATCTGCAATGACGTCGGCAGGCATACCGAGGCTTTCTGAAATCGCAAATGCGTTTGATTTGCCTGGAGAACCAATAACAAGCCTATAAGTCGGTTTCATGGTTTCAATGTCGAACTCACAGGACGCATTTTCGACATTCTGGCTGTCAATTGCAAATACTTTCAGTTCCTGATAGTGCGTCGTGACCATGAGGTCGGCACCGCTGACCATAAGTTTTTTTATAATTGCAACCGCAAGTGCCGCACCCTCCACAGGGTCAGTACCGGATCCAAGCTCGTCAAGAAGAATGAGCGAACGGCTGTCGGATTCACGGAGAATTTCGATAACCTTGTTCGTATGAGACGAGAATGTCGAAAGATTCTGCTCGATGCTCTGACTGTCACCTATATCGACAAGAATTTTGTCGAATACCGAAATATGGCTTCCATCAGCCGCCGGTATAAGCAGTCCGCACATTGTCATTGCGCTGAAAAGTCCGACAGTTTTCAGTGCGACAGTCTTTCCTCCTGTATTCGGACCAGTGATAATAAGTGTACGATATTTGCCGCCAAGGGTGATATTTATTGGCACAACCTTATTTTTGTCAATCAAAGGATGCCGCGCCTTTTTCAGCTCAATAAATCCGTCGTCGGAGATTTCGGGCTGAGTGCAGTTCATTTTCGCGGCAAGATTTGCCTTTGCGAAATAAAGATTCAGCTCTGTGCAGACCTTATAATTTTCGCACAGAACCTCGGAATATTCGCCGCACTCACGACACAGTTCCCGGATAATCCTATCAATTTCCTCCTGCTCTTTGCTTTCGAGGAGGCGTATATCATTATTTGCCTCTACAATTGCCATCGGCTCAATAAAAATTGTCTGTCCGGTCGCAGAAGTATCGTGGATCAGTCCGCTGATTTTTCCTCGGTGCTCAGCCTTAACGGGCAGAACAAACCGTCCATCGCGAATTGTAACATTACTCTCCTGCAGGCAGTTTCGTATATCCTGATTTTTCATCATTTTATCGAGACTTTCCCTCAGACGCATTCCTGCGCGCGCAATTTTACGACGAATTGCTGCAAGCTCAGAACTTGCAGCATCGGCAATTTCATCCTCAGATAGTATGGAGCGTTCAAGCTTTTCAAGCAGATAGTCATTCGGCATAAGCCGAGAGAAAAGATAGCTCAGCTCCGTTTCGATACCATCACAGTGGCTGTACCAGTCGTAAAGGCTCTTGATCTGGCGGAGCATGGCAGCAATATCCAGTAAATCCCGGAGAGATATAACCGCACCCGATGCAGCTCTCGCCGATATTCCGCATATATCCTTAAAATTTGTGAAAGGCGGTGTGCCAAACTGTATCGATAGTGAAAGCGCCTGAGAAGTTTTTAGAACCTCATATTTAACCCGTTCAAGATCGGTTTCAGGCTCAATTTCAAGAGCCGCTTTTTTTGAATCCTCGTTGGAACAAAGCCCGGAAAGCATTGCGAGGATTTTGTCAAGTTCAAGTGTTTTAAAGTATTTGTTCATTTTTTATTACCCATAAAATCAAGAGAATTATAAAAGTCAAGTGTTCCGAAGCCACGTTCAAGATGAGCAAGCGTGTAAGCCTCGGAGACCTCATACAGTGCATTCAGCGATTGCTCAGACATTTTAAAATTAAAAAGCCTGTCAAAATCAACAAGTACAATATGCCTTACGGCATTCAGAACCGCCTTACTTATGCTGAAATACCCCTCTGAATTATCTGATCTGAAACAGCTGTCACAGCAAAAGCTTCCGTCCGAAATCCGGAAAACAGCTTTTTCAGGCTCAAAAGCTCCGCAGTCTCTGCAGGCAACTATGCTCGGCATATAGCCGATTTCCGACATTAAACGAAGTTCAAATATACACTTTAGCTGCTTTTCGGCGCGCATTCCTTTTTCAAGATAGTGGAGCGTATTAAGAAAAAGACGCATAATGTCGCTCCTCTGAGACTGCTGCTGAATGCAGCTTCGCAGTATATCGGCAAAATACGATGCAAGTGAAATTGCCGAAAGCGAGCTTCTGAGCCCGTAAAAAATATGTATAGGCTCTGCACTGTTAAGATAAAATCTGTCTCTGCGCTGCTGAATGCAGAAACGCGAATACGCGAAAAGCTGAGTGGAGCTGCCTGATTTACCGTTTATTTTTCTTGCGCCTTTTACGGATATTTCAAGAACTCCGCTCTCTTTCGTCAAAATATCAATAAATTTGTCCTGCTCGCCCACAGAACGCTCTTTAAGAACAATTCCCTCTACTGTTATCATTATTATTTTCCATTAAATTTTTTGCGGCGGTGTATTCAAGATAATCTGCGATACTTCCGCTCGCCGCAAATTTTTCCCATAGCAAATCTTCACTCATAACAAAACCTCCGAAAAACAATACTTCTGAAATTATTTTTCTCGGAGGCTCGATATTTATGAATGGTATTTATTTCTCTGAAAGACCAAAATTTCTGATAAGTCCCTCGCGGTTGCGCCAGTCCTCTTTCACCTTTACCCAGCATTGAAGATTAACCTTGATCTGGAAGAATTCCTCAAGCTCGATACGCGCAGCCGTTGAAGCTTTTTTCAGCATAGCACCCTTTTTTCCGATAACTATGCCCTTGTGCGACTCCTTTTCGCAGTAGATTACAGCTGATATATCAAGAATATCCTTATCTTCGCGCTCGGTCATTTCCTCAACACCTACTGCAATTCCGTGCGGCACCTCATCACTGAGCAGCATAAGCAGCTTTTCACGAATCATCTCTGCAGCAAGCACCTTTTCCGGCTGGTCAGTAATCATATCTTCAGGAAAATAATGAGGAGATTCCTGCGCAAGCTTTATAATCTCATTTTCAATAATATCAATTCCGCTTCCGTCGATAACGCTTGCAGGAATTACCGCCTGAAAATCGATTTGCGACGATAATTCTGCAATAATCGGGATAAGTCCGTCCTTGTTTTTCAAAAGATCAATCTTATTCAGAACAAGGATTACAGGCATTTTTGACTCGTTCAGAGATTTAAGCAGATTCAATTCCTGCTCGTTAATTTTTTTGGTGCAGTCAGCCATGAAAATAACTGCATCAATATCGCTTACCGACTCTCTTACGGTATTCAGCATATGCTCACTAAGCTTGTTGATCGGCTTGTGAAGTCCGGGAGTATCGAAGAATACAAGCTGTACATCGTCAATTGTTTTTATCCCTGTGATACGTGTCCGAGTGGTCTGCGCCTTATTGCTCACCGAGGCGATTTTCTCACCGATAAGTGCATTAAGGAGCGACGATTTTCCTGCATTTGTTCTTCCTGCAATTGTAATAAACGCTGTTCTTGACATTAAGTATTTTCTCCCGTCACAAATGTTACATCTCTCGAAATTCCAAGTTTTTCGAGTACAGATTCTTCTTTTTCGCGCATGATTCTCTGATCGAGCTGACTTGTCTCGTGATCATATCCGAGCAGATGAAGCATGGAATGAACTGTAAGGAAGCCTATTTCACGCTCAAGAGAATGACCGTAGTTCTGAGCCTGTTTAACTGCGGTTTCAAGAGAAATTACAACATCGCCAAGCAGAACCGCGCCTGTCTCCTGATTGATTTCAACAGTGCCGTCACTGCCTGTCAGAGGGAATGAAAGGACGTCTGTAACGCTGTCCTTGTTTCTGTAAACCTTATTCAGCTTCCTGATTTCGCTGTTGCTGACAAATGACACGCTTACTTCTGCATCCTTGCCATACTTCTCGGTAATAAGCACTGCCTGACAGCATCTTCTGATGAGAAGTCTGATGCCGACCGGAACCTTTACCTCGCTCTGATTATTTTTTACATATACCTTTAATTTAGCCATGATTTTTCGTTCTCCCTTCGCTGTATTTTTCGTACGCCTTGATTATATCCTGTACAAGTTTATGGCGCACAACATCCTTATCTGTAAATCTATGGATTTCAATATCATCGATGTCTCTCAGCACTCTTACAGCTTCAACAAGACCGGATTTTCTCTTGTCAGGCAAATCAATCTGAGTTACATCGCCTGTTATGACCATGCGGCTGTCGTTTCCAAGACGCGTGAGAAACATTTTGATCTGTTCCGAAGTCGTATTCTGAGCCTCATCAAGGATAATAAACGCCTCGTCAAGTGTTCTGCCTCTCATATAGGCAAGGGGCGCTACCTCAATAATACCTTTTTCCATATAACGCGAAAAGCTGTCCGTTCCGAACATATCGAATAGCGCGTCGTAGAGCGGCCGAAGATACGGATCAACCTTATCCTGCATATCACCCGGAAGAAATCCCAGTTTCTCCCCTGCTTCAACCGCAGGACGTGTAAGGATTATTTTCTTTACCTGACGGTTTCGGAATGCCTTAACAGCCATTGCTACCGCAAGATAAGTCTTTCCCGTACCCGCAGGACCGATTCCGAGGACGATCGTATTATTTTTTATTGCATCCACATATCGCTTCTGACCAACAGTTCTGGCGCGGATTATCTTACCGGATGATGTTACGCATATTCCATCACCGTCGAGGTCAGCAAGCTGCTGCTCCGCCCCGTCAGCGACCATTGATGTTACATATCTGACAGTCTGCTCCGTAAGCGGCTGCTTAGAGCCAAGCTGCATAAGAGCTGAAACTGCCTTTGCAGCATCTGAAATATTTTTTTCTTCTCCGATTATTTTAATCCTGCCATCCCTGCACACAAGCCCTACATTATATTCCTTTTCAATGCGGCTTATATTTTCATCGAGCCTGCCGCACAAAGCCGAAAGCTGCTCGCTGTCTGAAACTTCAATATATTTTTCGGACATTATTTACTCCATTCCGCTGTAAATTTTTTCGGGGAAAGCTCCGGCAAGAGCAAGAGCTGCGTTTGAATACTTCGCGTCGCCCGTAACCTCGCCGATTACATTAATGTTTTCTGGAAAATTAATCTTCTGATTTTCGTTTTCAAGCTCAAGTTCAAGGATAGCCAGTTTGTCAGAAAACGGGTAAACATCCAGTTCAAACTGCTGATTATCGAATTCAAACCGGTATCTTGTCTTATAAATAGGAACGAAATCTTTCCTTGCTTCGGCAACGAGACGGCTGTACTCCGATTCATTGATTTCATACTCCATTTCCTTTCTGACAACATCAGAAATGAATGCCTTTTCCGTATAGGTAAACTTAATCACGCCGTCGGAATTGATTTTCCTTACCCTTCTCTGAGAACCGCTGTCGGCGCTGTTGAGATAGGTCTGAACGATGTCCGTCTGCTTATTTACGCTCAGTCCGGATATATCTGGGAGCTCAACAAGAAATTTTCTTTCGATTTCGTATACGTTATTCATAAATCACTGCTCCGGCTATTAAATTCGATGATGAATACATTTTCAACATCATTCTTATTATAACCTTTTTTTTGATAATTGTCAACAAAAATTTTATA
Organism: Oscillospiraceae bacterium; assembly: GCA_029007035.1. Classification (GTDB taxonomy): domain Bacteria; phylum Bacillota; class Clostridia; order Oscillospirales; family Ruminococcaceae; genus Ruminococcus. The sequence continues at coordinate 77,570 of JAQXHC010000024.1, read as the reverse complement.
TTCTTTCGGTGATAATTGCTAAAATTTTGTGATTTATTTCAGAAAATATCCTTAAAGCAATCGAGGTCACCGAGCATGATATTAAACGGTGAGAAAAGTGAATCTCCAAAATCCAGCTTATCTGTTCCGAATTCAAGCTCATCCGTTGCTTCTGCTTTGTTTATTCTGAGCTCTGCGCGTGATGGAGCAAGCATATATTCAAGCTTCATAAGCTCTGCCGCAGCATCAAGAATATCAGGCATTTCAGGTGCTTTTTCTTCACTGCAGCTTCCGACAGCCTCAATTATCAGAACTGTTTTATTGTCGTCAGATTCCGATTTAAATTCAAGCTCACACTCTCTTCCAATGCCGTTTCCGATAAGAAGATTTACTACACCAAGGATAAAACAAGTAAGAACTGTCTTGTCCGATTCAATCACGCCGCAGCTTCTTCGTTCATAGTTCACGCGGCAGCCGGACATTGTTCTGCTGCATCCGTCAGCGATTTCAGCAAAAAATGAATCAGCACAGATCTTCTCCGCCTTGTAATTACTGAAAACAGATGACGAAATCTGTGAACCAAGGCTAACATTTTTTATAATTTCAAGGCATGATTTGATAATATTATTCAGGTAAAGTCTGACATCTTCCGAAATATCCTCTGCAGCAATTGCGTCGCAGGAATAGGCAATCCCGGCAGTGGATCTGCGTATACTGATTTCCGCTGAACTAAGATATTTTGCTATTTCAGGCTCGGACAACAAATTTATAAGCGGATTTTCATTATTGACTTCCGCTGCCGTAAATTTCTCTCCTAAAACCGTTATGGTATAAAATCTGCCCCCTCTGCCAAATGGCAATTTCCCGGTAGTCTGTCCGCTTCTCATTATATAAAGGGAAATTTTAGCGCGGAGTTCCTCATCCAGTTCCGAAGCCGCGGAATTTTCCCATATTCTGTTATAACAGCCGTCGTAAATCATTACAGATGTATCGACCAAGCCGTAAATTCCGTCCAACACTTCAATTATTCCGGACATACAGTCACCCCGAACCGAGTATATTTTCCATTTGTACCTCAGAATAAGGACACAAACAAATTCACATTAATATTATACTACAAAATCTTAAAAAATGAAACTATTATTTTCCTTTTTTTAACCGCTTAAAAAAATTCGCTATTTTGCACTTATATAAAGGTATAATTTTGTGCAAAATGCACTTTTCTTGAAAAAGTTGTTATTTTTTTATCTAACCTCTTGAAAAATTTCCCGAAATGAGGTATAATATAGTCATAAACTTTATAGGAGGTATTTTAACAATGTCAGTTAAAGTTGCTATTAATGGTTTCGGCCGTATCGGTCGTCTTGCATTCAGACAGATGTTTGGTGCAGAGGGTTATGAGGTTGTAGCTATCAACGACCTTACAAAGCCCTCAATGCTCGCTCAGCTTCTCAAGTATGATACAGCTCAGGGCGGTTATTGCGGCAGAATCGGCGAAAATCTTCACACTGTTTCCGCTGATGACGAAGCAGGTACTATCACAGTTGACGGTAAGACTCTTACAATCTATGCAAAAGCTAACGCTGCTGAGCTCCCCTGGGGTGAAATCGGCGTTGACGTAGTTCTTGAGTGTACAGGCTTCTACTGCTCTAAGGAGAAGAGCCAGGCTCACATTGATGCCGGCGCTAAGAAGGTTGTTATCTCTGCTCCTGCAGGCAATGACCTCAAGACAATCGTTTACAGCGTAAATGAAAATACTCTTACTGCTGACGATACAATTATTTCAGCTGCTTCATGCACAACTAACTGTCTCGCTCCCATGGCTAAGGCTCTCAATGACTATGCTCCCATCCAGAGCGGTATCATGAGCACTATCCACGCTTACACAGGCGATCAGATGATCCTTGATGGTCCTCACAGAAAGGGTGACCTCAGACGTGCAAGAGCAGGTGCTGCTAATATCGTTCCTAACTCAACAGGTGCTGCAAAGGCTATCGGTCTTGTTATCCCTGAACTTAACGGCAAGCTCATCGGCTCTGCTCAGAGAGTTCCTGTTACTACAGGTTCTACAACTATTCTTACAGCTGTTGTTAAGGGCGCTGATGTTACCAAGGAAGGCATCAATGCTGCTATGAAGGCTGCTGCATCCGAGTCATTCGGCTACAATGAGGACGCTATCGTTTCTTCTGATGTTATCGGTATGAAATATGGTTCACTCTTTGATGCAACTCAGACAATGGTTTCTAAGATTGCTGATGACCTCTACGAGGTTCAGGTAGTTTCATGGTACGATAACGAGAATTCTTATACATCACAGATGGTAAGAACTATCAAGTACTTTGCTGAGCTTGCATAATTTTATTAAGCTTTGAATTTAAGCCGGTTCCTTGTGAGCCGGCTTTTGTTTTAAGGAGAAATTATATGAATAACATATTTGGAATCAATGTTACCAATAATAAGGATAACACTGATTACGACGGGGACATTTTCATCAGACGGCGCGTCTCAGAAGAAACTGTAAAACAGATTGATGCGGCGTATAATGCAAATCAGCAACTGCAAAAAAAAGCAAGTATACCTACATGGCTTGAAATTATTAAGCTCATTTTTATGTTTCTTGCAATTATAATTACACTCGGAATTCTCAAAAGTGACGTATCTCTCAGACAGGGATTTGAAAATGCGTGGTATCTTTATATTACAGGAATTATCAGTTTGATCGGCTTCATCGGACTAAGTATTTATGGCAGGCGTAAAGAGAAAAAAGTAATCGAAAGCGAAGAACTAACCGAAAATATTCGCAGCTCAAATGAAATTGCTGCTGCCGCAATGCAGGAGTTGAAATTTCCTCTTGAACCGCAGAGCATCGACGTTATCGCTGACAAATACAAAATCAAAAACGACGAAAAGAAACAGATTAATTTCAATACTTATTTCGCAAATGTGAACCTTGATCTTTATGTTTTCATCGAGGACGGAAATCTGTGCCTTGCCGATCTTTACAAGGTTTATGAAATCCCTCTCAGTTCTATAACCTCAATGGAACTCAGCAAGAAAAAAGCTTCGCTCCCCTTCTGGAACAAAGATGAGGAATATAATTCCGAAAAATACAAACAGTTCAAAGTTGTATTAAACAGTCAGGGTACATATTTCACTAAATATTATAAGGTGAATATCCGCGATACATCAGGAGATTTTGTTTTGCTTATCCCAAACTATGACCAACCGCTTTTCTCGGAGCTTACCGGAGTTAATCCCGAATAATTTTTATAAAAATTTCCTTTAATATATTTTTTTCATTGAGTTATAATACTATCACGGCATCAATAATTCAATTTTAAAGGAGATTTTACTATGAAGGGTGAATTTACTCAGAAGGGCAAGGAAGCTCTCGAAAGATTTAAGATGGAATCTGCAAGCGAAGTTGGTGTAAACCTCAAGCAGGGTTACAACGGTGACCTTACTGCAAGAGAGGCCGGATCAATCGGCGGCCAGATGGTCAAGAAAATGATCGATGCCTATAAAATGCAGTAAAAGCATTTCCAATCGATAATAAAATACCGCCCGTAAGGATATTTCTTACGGGCGGTTTAATTATTGGATTTCCTATAGGCTTACTTAATAAGAGACTTTCCTGTCATTTCAGCAGGCTGAGGAATTTCCATGATTTTAAGCATTGTAGGTGCAAGGTCGGCAAGTACTCCACCCTCGCAAAGCTCACAGTCATATCCGACAACCATAAGCGGTACCGGATTTGTAGTATGAGCTGTAAACGGCGCTCCGTCAGGCTCATACATCTTGTCGGCATTACCATGGTCGGCGGTAATGAGAGCCGCTCCGCCCTTGGCAAGAATTGCATCAACCATTCTTCCTACGCAGGTATCAACAGCCTCAACAGCGGTCTTGGCGGCATCGAAAATACCCGTATGTCCAACCATATCACAGTTTGCGTAGTTGAGAATAATTACATCGTACTTATCGGAGTTGATTGCGTCCACAACAGCATCAGTAACTTCAAACGCACTCATTTCAGGTTTCATATCAAAAGTTTCAACGTCAGGGGACTTTATGAGGATTCTGTCCTCACCCTCAAACTGTTTTTCCTCGCCGCCGTTGAAGAAGAACGTAACGTGCGCGTACTTCTGAGTCTCGGCAATTCGGAGCTGAGTCTTACCCATTTTGCTGAGATATTCTCCCATTGTCATTGTAAGCTGCTCAGGCGGGAATGCTACGGATACATTCGGCATAGACGCGTCATACTGAGCCATACATACAAAATGTACCGGGAAATATCCGTTCTTTCTTTCAAAGCCTGTGAACTCAGGGTCAACAAAGGCACGTGTAAGCTGTCTTGCACGATCCGGACGGAAATTGAAGAAAATTACGCTGTCATCAGCCTTGATTTTCGCGTCGTCACATACAACCGCAGGGAGCATGAACTCGTCGGTTACTCCGTTAGCGTAGGAGTTCTTTATCGCCTGAACAGGATCGTTTTCCTTGACTCCCTCGCCAAGAACAAGCGCATCATAAGCCTTTTCAACTCTATCCCATGCATTGTCTCTGTCCATTGCGTAGAAACGTCCGCTGATTACGCCAACCTTGCCAATGCCGATTTTATTCATTTCGGCAACGGCTTCTTCCATGTACTCTGCCGCTGATGACGGAGGAACGTCACGTCCGTCAAGGAATGCATGAACATAAACCTTATCGAGACCGTTCTTCTTAGCCATTTCAAGAAGTCCGTAAAGGTGCTCCATGTGGCTGTGAACGCCGCCCGGCGACAAAAGTCCCATAAGGTGCAGTGCACTTCCCTTAGTCCTGCAGTTCTCCATTGCCGCAACAAGTGCCTTGTTCTCGAAGAAATCGCCATCCTTGATTGACTTGGAAATCTTCACAAGCATCTGATAGACAATTCGTCCTGCGCCGATATTTGTATGACCTACCTCTGAGTTTCCCATCTGTCCGTCAGGAAGTCCCACGTCAAGTCCGCTCGCACCGATTATAGTGTGTGGACCCTGCATATATTTGTCAATATTTGGTGTTTGGGCGGCTCTGATCGCATTGCCGTAATCCTCGGGATTATAGCCGAAGCCGTCCATAATGATAAGAGCTACAGGTTTTTTTGCCATAATTTTAATCCTTTCAAATTAATTTAGCTGCAATACTGATATAAATCAGATTTAATAATAAATTTTCACATAGCCTGTTGTTTCTTCAAGAATATATACTTTTGGAGAATATTCATTTTCATCAGGATAAAAGTAATATTCAGCTTGTTCATAAGGAATGCCTTGTTCTTCCATTTCAGCGTACCAACGATTCTTGCTGACCTTTTCGCTGCCGGATGCCGCACCATTTTCGATTGCCTTGTCACGATACTCAGCAAGAGTCTTGCTGTCAGTAAAGAAACTCATTTCAATTCTGGAAGCTCCCGGAAAACCGGAACGGCAAAATATAACTTTATAATTTTCTGCATTTTCAGGTATATGATCAGGCAAAAACTGTTCTGTTTTCGCATCCACGCTGTATATTAGCTTTTGAACCGGATAATACCATTTCCAGCTGTTATTCATCGTAAATGGAAGGATAACGGCTGATACGACTACAGTATAACCTATAATTCTTATTACAGTCACAGCGTTTTTAAATGCCTTACCATGTTTGTTATCTTTATAATAAAGAGGACGGATAAAAACTATCACAAGCAGAAAAGGTATTGCAACTAACATCAGAATCTGATAATACGGATAAGCTGCAGAAAAGCATGAAAAAACAAGAATTAGAATTGGTGCAAGAATATCGACCTTTCGCCATTTGGAGATCTCATGCCGAACCTTTTCACCTTCAGACATGATATGCCTCCTTTACGAGTCATTTATGATAATACAAGCACGGGAGACCACAAGTGTCTCCCCCTGCAAGTGAAAATAAATCAGCCGTTAACTGCAGCCTGAACAATTGTATTGAAGTCCTCTGCCTTGAGTGAAGCTCCGCCGATAAGTCCGCCGTCGATGTTGGGCTTAGCAAGAAGCTCTGCGCAGTTTTTAGCATTCATTGAGCCGCCGTACTGAATTGTTACAGCCTGAGCTGTTGCCTCGTCGTAAAGCTTAGCGATTGTTGCACGGATAAATCCGCAAACCTCCTCAGCCTGTTCGGGAGTAGCTGTAAGACCGGTTCCGATAGCCCAAACCGGCTCATAAGCGATTACGGTGTTCTTAACCTGCTCAGCTGTGAGTGACCAGAGATCAAGCTTGATCTGACGTGCAATTATTTCCTCTGTGATATTGCACTGACGCTCCCACTTCAGCTCACCAACGCAGACAATTGGCTTCAGACCTGCATTGAGAGCAGCGATTGTTCTCTTATTTACAGTTTCGTCTGTCTCGCCGAAATACTGACGTCTCTCACTGTGACCAATAACTACATACTCTACACCAAGCTCAACGAGCATATCAGCGGAAATCTCACCTGTGAAAGCACCGCTCTTTTCAAAGTGTACGTTCTCTGCGCCGATTTTTACGTTCGAACCTGCTGTTGCATTGATCGCAGTTTCAAGGTTTGTGAAAGGAACACAGGCAATTACCTCTACATTGCCGTCTGCGTTTGCTACAAGAGGTTTGATTGCTTCAAGAAGCTCCTTTGCCTCCGGTCTTGTCTTGTTCATTTTCCAGTTTCCTGCAATAATTGCTTTTCTTGTTGACTTGTTCATGTTAATTAACTCCTTAATAAAAATGTATATTTTTATGTGGTATTTATCTGCCGAAAATCATATCGGCAGCCTCGTTTTTAATCTGTCAGATATTTCTCAGCGAATACGAATAGAATATTTTTGACCTTTCAAGCGTTCTGAGGAAGCTCTCCTTCTGCCAATCGGTTTTATAGCCGCTGAAATCATTGATTATCTTCTTCACGGCTTCATATTCTTCGTCAGCCTCGTCCTTTCTGCCAAACGCATAAAGAATGTTTACGTATGAAATACGAGGCATTATTTTGGTTTCGTCGTATTTTTCAGACCAGCGTTCAACAAGGGAATGAAAGTTGATTGCTGCCTGCTCGTTTCCGTTCAGAGCCGCAAGCACAGCAGCATTGTCGTAGTACACGACGGACACATTGCTGCGAAGGCGTGAACTGAAATATACGTCGAACAGCTTGCGGTATTTAAGATAAATATTATTTGCTTCTTCTCTGCGCCCGGTAAGAATGTACAGATACATAAGCTCAAAATTATAAAGTGTCTTTATATCGTCATCGTCTAAAATTGAACTTTTCACCCTGTCCAGGACGCCCTCAGCTTCTTCGTATCTTCCGACATATATAAGAAAATCCGCAACAGTGATCCTGTCAAGCTTGGTCGGTTTATTGTGCAATTTCTTATAGCACTCAATATATTCATCACACACACCTTTTTCAACATAGATACGCTGGAGCTCCTCACTTGTACCTGAAAGCTTGTACAGCACCTTTTTCAATAATCCCATGTCATTTTCTCCTGTCGAGAATAAGGGCGAATATCCCTATCCGCCCCATTTCTTATCTTATAACATTCTCACCCACCTCCCTTGGGGGAGGTCGGATTCATCTGCCTGAAAAACGGATAAATCAGGTGGGGGAATCGTCTGAAGCAACTCGCTGTTTACTTTTCAGCGATTACAGCTACGCCGGGAAGAACCTTTCCTTCAAGATATTCAAGGGATGCGCCGCCGCCTGTTGAGATGTGGCTCATCTTGTCGGCAAATCCGAGCTGCATAACTGCTGCTGCCGAGTCGCCGCCGCCGATGATTGTTGTAGCGTCTGTCTCTGCAAGTGCCTTTGCTACAGCAATTGTACCCTTTGCAAGTACGGGATTCTCAAATACACCCATAGGTCCGTTCCAAACAACAGTTTTTGCTGTCTTAACAGCATCAGCAAAGAGCTTCTGTGTCTTTTCGCCGATGTCAAGTCCCATTTTATCGCCCGGAATCTTGTCTGAATCAACGTTCTCGACAGTAATCTCAGCATCGATAGGATTCGGGAATTCAGCTGCAACAGCTGTATCAACGGGAAGAAGTATCTTCTTGCCGAGCTTTTCAGCCTTTGCAAGCATTTCCTTGCAGTAGTCAAGCTTTTCGTCATCAACCAGCGATGTACCGATTGAACCGCCGTTAGCCTTGATAAATGTATAAGCCATACCGCCGCCGATAATGAGTGTATCGCACTTCTCAAGAAGGTTTGAGATTACATTGAGCTTATCGGCAACCTTTGCGCCGCCGAGAATTGCAACGAAAGGTCTTTCGGGAACCTCAACTGCATTGCCGAGATATTTGATCTCTTTCTGCATGAGATAGCCGACAGCAGTTTCCTTAACAAACTTTGTAACGCCTGCTGTTGAAGCGTGAGCTCTGTGAGCTGAGCCGAAAGCGTCCATAACGAATACCTGATTGTCAACGAGCTCTGCGAGTTCCTTAGCAAATTCCTCTCCGTTCTTTGTTTCTTCTGCTCCGCGGAATCTTGTATTCTCAAGAACAACAATTTCGCCATCTGCCATTTCTGCAACAGCCTTTTTAGCATTTTCGCCGACAACGGCATCATCCTTAGCGAATATAACCTTTGTATTTACAAGCTCTGCAAGTCTTGCAGCAGCCGGTGCAAGCGAGAACTTATCCTCCGGACCATTCTTCGGCTTGCCGAGATGTGAACAAAGAACAACCTTAGCTCCGTTCTCAACGAGCTTATTGATTGTGGGGAGGGCAGCCTGAATTCTGTTATCATTTGTGATAACGCCGTCCTTAAGCGGAACGTTGAAATCTACTCTTACGAGTACCTTTTTGCCCTTAACATCAATATCCTCTACGGTAACCTTGTTTAATCCTGCCATTTTAATGACATCCTTTCGTTATAAAATACTTTTCATAGCGTGCTGTTAAATACTTAACAGCCTACATTACCATTTTACACTATTCTGAGATTTTTTTCAAGTACTTATGCAAATATTTTCTAAAAATTCATAAGAGTTTTCCGATTCAAAGTCATGTTCTAACCGGTTACACTCAGATATATACAATTTTTTAGAATTAACCATTTAAAATCAATAATGTAATACCATTGATTATACTATTGCTCAGATATAATTTATTTTTTTACAGTTGCCAAAGTCAGAAAAATATGATACAATATATTTGAATAATCATACTGAGGTATAAATAATGGAAGATATCAAGCTTATCATCGCGAAAAATATCATAGAACTGCGAAGACGCGGAGGCATAACTCAGGCAGAGCTTGCCGAACGGCTGAACTACACCGACAAGGCAATTTCCAAATGGGAGCGTGGTGCATCAATTCCGGATATTACTGTGCTGAAGGAAATCGCCGATCTCTTCGGCGTAACTGTGGACTATCTAATTACTGAGGAACATAACGTTGAGCCGCCTGTAATTTCAAAAGAAGTCAGACAGACAAAACATCGGAATCACGGCTTTATTACAGGTATGTGCATTCTTCTTGTATGGCTTGTAGCGGCTATAGTCTTTTTTGTGATTCACCTGTTTTCTGATTCAAATGCACAGTATCTCATATTTGCATATGCTGTGCCTGTTTCGATGATTGTCTGGCTGATTTTCAATACGCTCTGGTTCAATAAGCGGCGCAATTTTATTATCATTTCGATTCTTATGTGGACTATTCTCGCAACAGCTCATATATCCGTGCTCATATGCGGTCATAATATTCCGCTGATTTATACCCTCGGAATTCCGGGTCAGGCAATTATTATTATGTGGTCACGGATTAAAGGAAGCAATTAATAATCAAAAGTACGACTTATAACAAGTGAGATACAGGGGCAAAAATAATAAGTAAACCCTTACTATTTATCTCTTGCAAATATATACAACATATGCAGTATAGACAATAAGCATAATCAGTCCCTGCCAACGGACAAGCTTCTTCTTTGGAATACAGAATACCAGTACCATTATACTCATAGCAATAAACAATATAGTATCGATGATATTTTCTGTAATAAAGGTGATCGGTGAAATTGCTGCGGCAATTCCAAGAACGAACAGAACGTTGAAAATGTTTGAGCCGATTACGTTTCCGAGAGCCATATCCATTTCATTTTTTCGCGCTGCAACAACCGATGTCACAAGCTCCGGCAGACTCGTTCCGAACGCAACCACCGTAAGTCCGATAAGGTTGTCCGAAAGACCAAAATGCGCTGCTATTGCTGATGCAGAATCAACTACAAGACTTCCTCCGAACGCAATAGCCGCTGCTCCTCCGACTATATAAAGCAGACACCGCCAGGCTGGGAGAGTTTTATATTCATCCTCATTGCAATTTTCGGAATTCTTCCTCGCACTCAAAGCCGAATAGATCATATATGCTATAAATAAAGCGAAAAATACCAGAAGAATTACACCGTCAACGTGTCCGAGAACCATTCCCGATACACCAAGTCCCATAAGAATTGCTGCCGCTATTATCGAAAACGGGAACTCCTTTTTCAGCGTTGATTTCTGAACAGCAAGCGGACAGAACAATGCACAGAGTCCGCATATAGCCATCAAGTTAAATATATTAGACCCAACTGCATTCGCAACGGCAAGCTCGTTTTTATTCTGAAGCGACGCACTGACGCTGACTGAGCACTCGGGCAGGCTTGTCCCCATTGCGACGACTGTAAGCCCGATAATCAGCGACGGAACTTTCATGCGCTTCGCCAACGCTGCACTTCCGTCAACAAAAAAATCAGCACCTTTTATCAACAGCACAAATCCTGCGGCAAGTAATAGATAATTCATTGAATCAACCTCTGTAAAATAAAGTAAGCTTCGGGGACGAATTTGCTTCGTCCCCGATATTAATATTATTTTGTACCGAAAATTCTGTCGCCTGCATCTCCGACGCCCGGAACGATGAACTTATCGTCATTAAGGCACTTATCCACAACACCGGTGTATATATCAACGTCGGGGTGGGCTGTACGGACATTCTCAACACCCTCCGGAGAGCTTATTATGCACATGAACTTGATATTCTTCACGCCAAGCTTTTTTAGCTCTGAAATTGCCATACACGCAGAATTTCCCGTTGCAAGCATCGGGTCCACTATGATTACATCGCGCTCGGCAATATCGTCTGGCATTTTAATGTAATACTCAACCGGTTCCTTTGAGCCAGGGTCGCGGAAAATTCCGATATGTCCGATTTTCGCGGCAGGAACAAGCTCTGTAACGCCTTCAACCATGCCCAGTCCGGCACGCAGGATCGGTACGAACGCAAGCTTTCTTCCTGAGATTATTTTTGTCTTTGCAATAGCAACAGGAGTTTCAAGCTCGATTTCTTTAAGCGGCAGGTCTCTTGTAGCTTCATAACAAATAAACATTGAAGTCTCGGAAACAAGCTCCCTGAATTCCTTTGAACCTGTGTTTTTGTCGCGCATAAGCGATATTTTGTGCTGTACCAGCGGATGATCGATAATATGTAAATCTGCCATAATTATTCTCCTTTTAGTTTTTGTTTTCGATTTCGGTTATAAGGTCGATACGCCGCTGATGACGTCCGCCCTCAAATTCGGTTGTAACGAATATTTCTGCAAGCTCACAGGCAAGTCCAGTTCCGAGCACTCTCGCTCCCATGCACATTACGTTAGAGTTGTTGTGCAGACGCGTAAACTTTGCGGAAAACGAGTCTGAACACAGAGCCGCTCTGATTCCCTTGAACTTATTCGCTGCAATAGACATTCCTATGCCTGTACCGCATATCAGAATTCCCTTTTCACAGCTGCCCGAAAGAACTTTTGCACATACCGCCTCAGCTATCACGGGGTAGTCGCAGGGCGTTCCGTCGCAGCCCAAATCAACAAACTGAAAGCCCTTTTCTGTAAGTGTATCGATTACAGCTTTTTTCAGTTCACAGCCTGCATGGTCACATCCTATTGCTATCATAATTTTACTCCAATCTCAGAGCTGCTGTCCGCGTTCGGAACTTGCTCCGATTTTTTCTCAAGGTCTTTTTCTGCCTTAACTTTCTGAAGATATGAAACTTCAAGTTCATCAGGATCATAAAATCCGTGTGCCATTGCCGCAAGACATACCCCCGAAGCGTCCTGAAATCTTGTATGGGGCGGCGCTATGAAAAACGATGCCGAGCGGTATTCAGTGAAAAAATCTGCTGCTCCGTCGCCGCAGAGCAAAGCCTTTTCTCCTCTGAATGCAAGCTCTTCAGCAAGCTCGCTTCGGCTTATAATCCGCTCCTCTGTCACCGGAACAGGCTGATATCCGTCACTGCGGTAGGTACAGGTATACACAAGGTCAGCTCTTGCTTTCATAATCGTACAAATCGTCCCCTGATATTCCGCATTATTATATGCGGAAGCTTCAAGAGTCGATACTCCGCTGCACTTGCAGCCGAGGGCAAAGCTCATTGCCTTTACCGCAGCTACTCCTATTCTGAGTCCTGTGTACGAGCCTGGCCCGGAGGCCGCCGCAAATGCGCTTATATCGGACATCTGCAAATCCGACTCTTTCAACAGTTCCATGCACATTGGCATGATAATCTGCGAATGAGTGCGGGTCGTGTGAACAGTTTTTCGCGCACAGAATATTTCTGTTTCACTGTCAAAAATTGCCGCCGATGCGTTCTTTCCAGACGTATCAATTCCAAGCAGAAGCAAATCTTCCACCGTCCTCTATGATTATTTCCCTGCCGCAGTCACCGACGGGATTGAGTGTTATATAGATTGTATTTTCCGGAAGAAAATTCTCGATATTCTCAGACCATTCCACCGCCGCAACGTTGTCTTCAAACGGATAATCATAAAATCCCGTAGACTCCAGATCTTCTTCAGAGCTGATGCGGTACATATCAAAATGGTAGAGCGACATTTTTTCACCGTGATACTCGTTTACCAGTGCGAATGTAGGCGAGGTTACGCTGTCACCCAGTCCCATTCCTATGGCAATCCCGCGCGTAAAGGTAGTTTTTCCTGCACCGAGTCCGCCTTTATATGCGATGAAATCTCCGGGACCGAGCATAGCTCCGAGTTTTTCGGCGGCAGCAATTGTTTCCTCCGGTGAATTTGTTAGAATTCTCATAAATCAGAACAGTCCTGTGATATTTCCGTTGTTATCACAGTCAATATTGAGGGCAGCAGGAACCTTAGGCAGTCCCGGCATGGTCATTATGTCGCCTGTATAAATTACTACAAATCCGGCACCGGATGAAAGACGTGCATCCCTTACGGTTATGTGGAAGTTTTTCGGTTTTCCTAAAAGCGCGGGATTATCAGACAGTGAATACTGTGTTTTGGCGATACAAACGGGCAGCTCACGGAAACCGATTCCCTCGATATCCTTGATTGCCTTTTCAGCCTGAGGAGTATAGGTTACTCCGTCAGCACGGTAGATTTCCTTTGCAATAGTTTCAACCTTTTCCTTGATCGACATCTCATTAGTATAAAGCTTTCGGAACGAATTATCACTGTCAGCACAGAGCGAAATTGTCTCGCATACCTTGTTTGCAAGGTCAATTCCACCTTCGCCGCCCTTTGCGAAAACCTCGCACATTGAAACGTCAACACCCATATCGGCGCAGAATTTCTCGACAAATTCTACTTCCTGCTCGGTATCGGTGGCAAATCTGTTGATTGCCACAACTACAGGAACATGATACTTGTGCATATTTTCAATATGAGTACGAAGATTAACAATTCCCTTTTCCAATGCCCACATATTCTCACGGGCAAGATCGTTTTTCTGAACACCGCCGTTATATTTCAGTGCCTTGATTGTGGCTACAAGCACTACGCAGGCAGGCGTAAGTCCGCCGTAACGGCACTTGATGTCGAAAAACTTTTCTGCTCCGAGGTCAGAGCCGAAGCCCGCCTCGGTGATACAGTAATCTCCCAATTTGAGCGCAAGCTTAGTGGCGCGGATGGAGTTGCAGCCGTGGGCAATATTGGCAAAAGGTCCTCCGTGGATAAATGCCGGATTATTCTCAAGCGTTTGTACGAGATTCGGCTTCAAAGCGTCCTTCAAAAGTGCCGTCATAGCACCGCATACTCCAAGCTGCTTTGCAAAAACCGGCTCTCCTGTAATGCTGTAAGCAACAAGTATATTTCCGATTCGCTCCTTAAGATCGGCAAGATCGGTTGCAAGACAGAGAATCGCCATAATTTCCGATGCAACAGTGATATTGAAGCCGTCTTCACGGGGAACTCCGTTGACCTTTCCGCCGAGCCCTATCACGACATTTCTGAGTGCACGGTCGTTCATGTCCATACATCTCTTGAACATAATACGGCGCTGGTCGATTCTGAGCTCATTTCCCTGCTGAATATGATTATCTATTACAGCGCAGAGCAAATTATTCGCAGCAGTTATTGCATGCATATCTCCTGTAAAATGGAGGTTAATGTCCTCCATTGGTACTACCTGAGCATAGCCGCCGCCTGCAGCTCCGCCTTTGATTCCGAAAACAGGTCCGAGGGACGGCTCACGAAGCGCAAGAACTGCCTTTTTGCCGATTCTTCCCATAGCCTCGGCAAGACCTACGCTGACGGTAGTTTTGCCCTCTCCGGCAGGAGTTGGATTTATCGCTGTTACAAGTATAAGCTTGCCATCCTCGCGAAACGCAAGCTTTGAATACAGACTTTCCGAAAGCTTAGCCTTGTAATGACCATAGGGTTCAAGCTCGCTCTCCTCGATTCCAAGTGAAGCGGCGATCTCGCTGATCGGCTTCATTTTGGCATTCTGAGCAATTTCAATATCAGATAACATTATTAAACCTCCGATTCTGTCAGTCGGCGAAGCAGTTTTCCGCGCCGATTTGCTTTTATGATTTATTATACCATTATTTTTTTAAAAATGCAAGGTTTTAAGTGAAATATGTATTTTTTTAAGCTGAGATTTTCAAATCTGATATCTATGATAAATAGTACTGTAATCCGATAAAAAATCCATGACTGATTCAAATGCTCCGTTCATGTCAACAATACCTTTGATACACCGTGAAAAGCTGTTTTTACAATATTATTGAATGAATAAAATCATTTATTGTGTTGAAAAACTGTCGGAACTATGTTATAATAATTGTATGTTACCAAATTATGGAGGTTTAAAGTGAGCAAAGTCTTTTCGGGAATCGGGAAACTACCAGGCGGAGACGCCGATAATTCCGTTACAGAGGGATGCATCGTACTGGAAGGCGGCGCATTCCGCGGAATCTATACTTCAGGGGTACTTGACGCTCTTATGGAAGAAAATATTAATATGCGCTGCACTGTCGGAGTTTCGGCAGGAGCACTGAATGGTATAAACTACGTTGCAGGTCAGATCGGACGCTCAGCGAGAATAAATCTCAGATACCGCCACGACAACAGGTACGTCGGAGTCAAAGCTTTCAGTCAGAATCGCGGTATTATCGGATTTGATTTCATTTTCGGTCCTGACAATATGAAACACGTTCCAAAGCTTAATATGAAACGATTCATGAATCCCGACCGTCAGTTTTATGCCGTTGTCACAAATCTTTACTCGGGAAAAACTGAATATATCAGCAAGAATTCAGGAATCGACATATTTCAGGCGGTCAGAGCTTCAGCATCAATGCCGTATATTTCAATGCCTATTATGCTCGGCGGCTACCCCTATCTCGACGGTGGCTGCAGCTGCAAGATTCCATATCCCTGGGCGCTGGAACAGAATTTCGGAAAAATTATCGTAGTAAAAACACGTTCCAAATCTTATCGAAAAAAAACAGAGCCTCATAAGAATATAAATGTTGATAATATTATGTATCACTCATATCCGAATTTCGTCAAGTCATTGAACAGAAGCAACGAATACTATAATTTTCTGTGCGACGACCTTGAACGACTCTCAGATGACGGAAGAGTATTTGTGATTTCTCCATCAGAACAAATCGAAATAAACCGTCTTGAGGGAGATATGGAAAAACTCGGAAAATTCTACTATCTCGGATATAATGACACAAAAAAGTGCGTGAAAAAGCTGAAAGATTACCTGAATAATTAGTTTAGAACCGCTTTTTCATTATATCATTGAAGAATTCTCCTGACATATTTCAGTCTGCCTTAATAATTATTCATATTCTACAATGATAATTAAACAGTACTGCCCCAGTCAAATTTCAAACGCGCTGATATCGCTCTGTGCGGAAAGGATTTAAACATGAATAAAATTGCAGTTGTTACAGATACAAACAGCGGTATGCCCCGTGAGGAAGCGGAAAAACTCGGTGTAACGCTGATTCCCATGCCATTTATGGTGGACGATAATGAATATTTTGAAGGTGTTACCTGCACTTATGAACACTTTTTCGAAATGCTCGCCGAAGGAAAAAATGTATCCACTTCACAGCCAGACCCATTTTCAATAACCAAAACATGGGACAAGTTACTTGAAACTCACGACGGTATTATTTATCTTCCCATGTCGTCAGCTTTAAGTGGTTCATGTCAGTCGGCAAGAGCTCTCGCCGCTGATTACGGTGAAAAAGTCTATGTTGCTGACAACAAGCGAATCTCTTTCTCGCTTTACGAAGCAACCCTTGACGCAGTTGAACTCGCAGGACAGGGACTTAGTCCGCGTGAAATCGGAGAAATTCTCGAAAAAAAGGGGCTTGACAGCAGTATATACCTCGCTGTGAACACTCTCACGCTCCTTAAAAAAAGCGGACGGGTAACTGCCGCAGGAGCCGCACTTGCAACCATTCTCGGACTCAAACCTGTTCTGCAGATTCAGGGAGAAAAACTCGACGCTTATGCTAAAGTCCGTGGAATGAAAGCAGCCGAAAAAGCGATGTTTGAGGCTATTGAAAAGGATGCCGACACACGTTTTAAGGGTAAAAAACTCCGAATCGGAACTGCATATTCCGGCAGTGATGAAAACGGCAGAGAATGGGTGCAGCTCGTCCGTGAACACTTCGGCGACAACACTATCAAGCTTCATCGTCTGCCTATCAGCATCTGCTGTCACGTCGGCGACGGAGTACGTGCTATCGGCTGTATTCCGCTTGATTAAAAATCACATAATCTGTAATTAAAATGCAAACGCCGCGGATTTATCGATCCCGCGGCGTTTTTATGTAAATCAAAGTATATCAATATGTTCTCCGTTAAGAGCCTTGTTCATGCTGCGCACGGCACAGAATTTTCCGCACATCGAGCAGGTGTCATCATGCTCTGGAGAACGATCGGCACGAATAGACTTTGCGGTTTCCGGGTCAAGAGCGCATGCCCACTGTCCATCCCAGTCAAGAGCTCGCCGCGCATCGCCCATTTTGTCGTCTATATCACGCGCTCCACGGACTCCTTTTGCGATATCTGCTGCATGAGCGGCGATTCGGCTTGCAATGATTCCCTGTTTAACATCATCAACATTCGGCAATGCAAGATGCTCTGCAGGCGTTACGTAACAGAGGAATGCAGCTCCGTTCATTGCAGCAATAGCTCCTCCGATAGCCGCAGTTATGTGGTCATAGCCCGGAGCAATATCGGTTACGAGAGGTCCGAGTACATAGAACGGCGCGCCCATGCAGATCGTCTGCTGAACCTTCATATTGGCAGCAATCTGATCCATCGGAACATGACCGGGTCCTTCAACCATTACCTGAACATCTTTCTCCCACGCACGCTTTGTAAGCTCACCGAGACGGACAAGCTCCTCGATCTGACATACATCAGTAGCATCTGCAAGACATCCCGGACGACACGCGTCACCAAGAGAAACGGTAACGTCGTACTCGCGGCAGATGTCGAGAATTTCATCGTAATATTCGTAAAAAGGATTCTCCTCACCTGTCATGCACATCCATGCAAAAACAAGTGAGCCGCCGCGGGAAACAATATTCATTTTTCTTTTATGCTTGCGTATCTGATCAATAGTCTTGCGTGTGATACCGCAGTGAAGCGTTACAAAATCAACTCCGTCCATTGCATGAAGCCTTACAACATCTATGAAATCTTTAGCGGTAAGCGTATCAAGATCACGCTGATAATGGATTACACTGTCGTAAACGGGCACAGTTCCTATCATCGCGGGACACTCCGATGTCAGCTTACGGCGGAATGGCTGAGTATCTCCGTGACTTGAAAGATCCATAATCGCTTCCGCACCGAGATCAACGGCTGAAAGTACTTTTTTCATCTCGATGTCATAGTCCTTGCAGTCGCGCGAAACACCAAGATTTACGTTGATTTTAGTACGGAGCATTGAACCGATTCCTTCGGGATTGAGACAGGTGTGAAGACGGTTTGCAGGAATTGCAACCTTGCCTGATGCAACCAATGGCATAAGCTCGTCAACACGCATTTTCTCCTTGCGTGCAACCGTTTCGATTTCAGGTGTAACAATTCCCCTGCGGGCAGCGTCCATTTGAGTTGAATAATTTCGTTCCATAAATGTTCCTCCAAATTAGTTTTGTCTTATTTATCCGACTGAAAATCGGAATTAAATCCATGATTAAGCGGTCCTGAGCCTTTTCCCAAATCAAGCATACTTTCCATCGCACCGGAGATATATTCCTTTGCACGCCGGACAGATTCGCTCAGACTGTATCCTTTTGCAAGATTTGCAGCAATAGCACTTGAAAGTGTACAGCCTGTTCCGTGTGTATTCGGATTGGCTATGCGCCGTCCTCTGAACCATATCGCTCCGTTACTGCCGTACAGCAGATCATTTGCATCGTTTACACTGTGACCGCCCTTGCAGAGAACCTCACAGCCGCAGGATTCATAGATAATCCGTGCCGCAGTCTCCATATCACGGTGATCGTTAATCTTCATACCCGAAAGAATTTCCGCTTCGGGAATATTCGGGGTAATCACCGAGGCAAGGGGAAAAAGCCGGCTTTTCAGAGCACTGACAGCTCCGCCTCCGGAAAGAGATGAACCGCTTGTAGCTGTCATTACCGGATCGACTACAATATTTTCCGCTCTGTACACGCAAAGACGCTCGGCAGCAGCTTCGATCAGACGAGGTGATGGAATCATTCCAATTTTAACCGCATCGGGACGTATATCGGTGAAAACCGCGTCGAGCTGCTGTACAAGAAACTCTGGTGAAACCTCTGAAACCGCCGTTACTCCCATGGTATTCTGCGCAGTAAGAGCAGTGATCGCAGTCATCGCGTACACTCCGTTCATTATCATTGTTTTGATATCTGCCTGAATGCCCGCTCCGCCGCTTGAATCGCTCCCGGCTATTGACAACGCTGTTTTCATAGTTATAAGCTCCTCTCAGGATTTTTGGAGAAACGCAGGATGATTATTTTCAACCGACCATCTTTTCCGAGAGCCGCCGAAGTTCTGCGGCTGCGTTTCCTGGGCTTTCGGCTCCGAATATCGCGGAAACAACGGCTATTCCGTCAACTCCGCTTCCGGACAGCTTCATAATGTTTGATGAATTGATTCCTCCGATTGCTACGGTCGGTACATCAACCGCGTTGCAGATTTCCCTGATTACACCGGTTGACATGACGTTGGCATCTGTCTTGGTTGAAGTCGGAAAAACAGCGCCTATTCCAAGATAATCAGCTCCTCCGCTAACGGCTTTTACGGCTTCCTCAACGTTATGAACCGAAACTCCGATTATCATTTTATCGCCGACGCGTTCTCGGACCAATGATACATTCATATCATCCTGACCGACGTGAACCCCGTCTGCACCGCATTTTACTGCAATATCAACGTTGTCATTGATAATGAACGGAACTCTATAATTCCTGCAAAGCTCTGCAAACTTGACTGCCTCCTCAAGAAACTGTTCCTCGTGGAGATTTTTTTCACGGAGCTGCAGGCAGGTCATGCCGTTCCGGAGAGCCGCTTCAACCTGCTCATAAAGTGTCATTTTGCCAACCCATGTACGGTCTGTAACTCCATACAGAAGCATCGCTTTTTTATCGCATTTCATATTTCGCACCTCTTTCAAGCTCATCGGGAGTAAGATTGTAAATTGCGTCAATTATATAACCCCGGTAACTCGAATTTCCATCTTGAGCTGTCATGCGCCGTTTTGCAATTTCACCGCATAATCCCATTGCACAGGCAGCTGCTGCCGCCGCTTCAAGCTCGTTTCCCTGATTCGCCGCAATATATGCAGCAGTCATCGCACTTAGCTGACAGCCTGTTCCTGTGATTCTGCTCATATCCTCATGTCCGTTTCGAATGCAGTATGCTCTCCGTGAATCGGCAGCAATATCAACCGCTCCGCTGATTACGATTACAGAGCCTGTCCGCGCGGCAAAGTCCTTTGCGAATGCAACTGCACTGTCAAGACTATCGGCAGTTATTTTGTCTTCATCGTCTGCGTCAACACCTTTTGCTGAGGCATTTCCCAGTGCGAGAGCTTTAATTTCAGATATATTTCCACGGATTACGGCGAATTTAACTTCTTCAATAAGTCGAAGAGCTGTTTCCGTTCTTAACTTTGAAGCTCCTGCGCCGACCGGGTCGAGAATAACCGGATGTCCAAGCTCATTTGCTCTTTTGCCTGCTGCAAACATTGACGGAATTGTTCGTGAGTTAAGCGTTCCTATATTTATATTGAGTCCGTCACAGATCGAGGTGATTTCCTCCGCTTCATCCGCGTCATCCGCCATAATCGGCGAGCCTCCGCAGGCGAGGAGTATATTTGCACAGTCGTTTACGGTTACGTAATTTGTTATATTGTGAATCAGGGGCCTGCGCACCCTGACATTTTCAAGCATTTCCGACAGCATTTCCGTTCTCCTTTCACACTTTGCGTTTTCTGTCCGTTAAAGCCTGAACCAACGACAGGACTCCGACTCCGTACCACGAATCGAGCAGAACTGCAAAAATAATGTTCACCATGTGCTGCACATTTGCTTCCGAAAACCGGAAACGAAAACAAGCTCCCAACTATCACAATAGCACACAGAAGAGCCGCTGCGGATAATTTTTGTACGTTTGTTTTTTTCATGATAATTGCTCCTTTTAAAAAGATTGAGAAAACGGCAGATAATAACAGCGTCGCTTCCCCTTTAAGGTAGGGATACTTTTCCCAAGTTCGGTCGGGACTTATCGGTCCCCTCTCACGCCGGAATACGGCTTCCCATCGCTGTTATTCAAGACACAGGGCGCTCCCCCTCTGTCCGTCACGGTCTTACCGCGAAAACCGTTATTCTCCTCCTTTCATCAGTCCACAATATCTGCGGACATGGCAATATCAAAAAACGGAGATACTGCGCGAGTACCTCCGAAAGACTGCAAATATGCTTCCTACGGCGGCATTACCCGCATCAGGTTCATGGGTCGAAGGTCACACCTTCCTCTCAGCCTGTCTACAAGCCCCCCCGTTTTATTTAAATGAAGCTTTTGAGCGAATCGCCTGCCTCAATTTATATTATACAACTTTTTTCAGCAAACTTCAATACTGTTCACAAAATATTTACAATATCCGTGTATCATTTCTCAGCATCTTCCTTTAAATCGAAGCTCTGAACCACTGAAGTAAATTCATCACGATATTTATCTGCGTTATCCGGGTCAGCTTTGCAGGTGATGAGATAAATCTGTTCATCTCCGGTAAAAAATCCAACCATGCAGTATTTGCTGAACGCACCGTTTTCCGAATTTATGGTATAGACATACTCCAACACATTGCCAATGTTCCCGTTTGCATCAACAGGCTCGTTTTTTAAAATCTCAATATTGTCGCTATACTCAGTATATGTTTTCAGCGCGTAGTCCACATAACTGTCAAGTCCGTCGCAGTTTTCAGGCAATTTGTCACTATTTACTATTATCGATGCGTCATCCTTTACATACACTGTTTTGTTGCTGTCCGTAGAGGTTGTCTCATAACTTCCCGGAATTTCTATTGTTATATCCGGAGCTTTCAGCTTTTTCATAACCTCCGGCAGACTGCTCTCAGACGCGGATCGCTCCTTGCCTCCGCAACCTGAAAAACATGATAATACAAGCATTATAGAAGCAATCAAAGCAGCTGTTCTTTTCATTGTTATCACTCCAAATGCACAGAAAAAGGGAGCACTAAACTCCCTTTATCCGCTTAATTTTGACCAGACCGATAAGCCGAGTTCTGTCGTGTGCGGTAATTTATCTATGCTTGACGTCGCCGGCAAGCTAAAGCGAACATTACTTTGTATCCGCCGAGCAGACGTTAAGATACAAAGCACCAATAGTTCTTGCATCGGATAGGGTTTACATGGCAGCGCAGTCTCCTGCGCTCCGGTGAGCTCTTACCTCGCCTTTCCACCTTTACCTCAGATGAGGAAGTATATTTCTGTTGCACTTGCCCTAAGGTCACCCTCGGCTGCCGTTAGCAGCTACCCTGCTCTGTGATGCTCGGACTTTCCTCGTAAACTAAATCGTTTCCGCTACCGCATAGTCTGCTCATGCCTAATTATATCAGCTTTATCTTTTTTTGTCAAGCCGGCATTTTTATTTTTTAGCATATATTTTTCAATTTTTTCTTGACAAATTATTCTTACTGTGGTATAATTATTTATGTCAGTTAAACATTGCATAATGTCTGATCTCGGGTTCAGGATTTGAGCCGAGTAAAAGTTTCAGATCCTAATATGCGGATATGGCGGAATAGGCAGACGCGCTGGCTTCAGGTGCCAGTCGGGGCAACTCGGTGCAGGTTCAACTCCTGTTATCCGCACCAAATTGGTGAACCAATTTGGATCACTAACACGAAAAGCCCGATTATTCGGGCTTTTTTGCTATCCAAATGCAAAAAAGCCGCAATTATGCTACCTATATGACACAGGTTACTGTACCAAAAGAAACAATTATCTATGAACGCATAGATTTAAACTGAAATGATAAATCCGACGTATACCGCCTATATGAGGAAGAAGAAAGCCTTGATATGGGCGGCATTTCTATATAAGGGAGTTTGTTTATAGATTTTTTTATACCATTATTTGTGTAAAATTTCAATAGCAAATGTATAATTTTAAAAATTCTTATATAAATACAATTGTAATTATAAAATAATAAGGCGAACCTCATGCTATTTGAAAGAAGTATCGCCTATTACATTTTATGAATATACAGTCATGATAAGCGAAGAATAATCTATTATTATCTCTTTACGTATACTGCATAGATTTTAGTGTTACTATTTGGAAAGGGGATTATATCAAGCTTGTTATGTAATAAGAATCTGTTTTCATATCCGCTAGAAATTTTAGCAATATACAGAGAATTTCAAGCAAAAAATATATTTAGCCTATAAACAGTTTTACTTATCGATAACAAGCTCTGACATATCGTAAAGTCCTGCACCTTTTCCGCTGATATATATTGCAGCATTTATTGACCCTTCGGCAAATACCGTCTTTGAAGCAGCAGAATGGGAAAGGGTGATAACTTCGTCGTGACCTGCAAAAATCACATCATGTTCACCAACAATTGTACCGCCGCGAATCGAATGCATTCCTATTTCGGATTTGTCGCGTTTCTGACGGCGAGAATGGCGGTCATAAACATAATTCTTACTGTTATCTAACGTTTCGTTAATTGCATTGGCAAGCATGATTGCCGTACCGCTTGGAGCGTCAATTTTCTGATTATGGTGCTTTTCAACGATTTCAATGTCGAATCTGTCTCCGAGAATGGACGCGGCTTTTTTTGCAAGCTGAACAAGCAGATTGATTCCGAGTGACATATTGAATGTGAAAAAAATTGCAATGTGCTCGGCAGCTACTTTGATTTTTGCAATCTGTTCGTCGCTGTAGCCTGTCGTCGCAAGTACAACCGGCGTACCTGTTGAAAGACAATAACCGAGAATTCCGTCAAGCGAGGAAGGATTTGAAAAGTCTATTATAACGTCCGGCGTTTCGGGGAGCTTCTCGGGAGTGTCAACAATCGGAAAATCAGCATATTCCTTTGTATATGGATCTATTCCTGCAATAACCTCACAGTCATTGCGTTCACAGATACAGTTATAAATAGTGTGACCCATTTTTCCGTTAGCTCCGGAAATAGCTATTTTAGTCATTCTGAAATCTCCTTTTTAACGGATAAGTCCGTGATTCTCAAGAGCGGCTTTCAGAACCGCTTTATGCTCTTCACTCATTTCGCAAAGAGGCATACGGCACTGTCCGACCTCAACGCCGATCATGTTCATTGCTTCCTTTACGGGAATCGGATTCACCTCAATAAAGAGCGCATTGATAAGGTCAAGATAATCCAGCTGCAGTCTGGTTGCCTCTGCAAAATTATTGTCGAGACAATACTGAGCCATCATATGTGTCTCCTTTGGGATAACATGGGAAAGGACTGAAATTACACCCTTTGCACCCAGAGACATCATGGGGACAATCATATCATCATTTCCGCTGTAAACGTCGATAACGTCACCGCATTCCGCGAGAAGCTTAGCAGCATAGCTTATATTTCCGCTTGCTTCCTTGATTGCCGCAATGTTGCGGTGCTTTGCAAGCTCTTTAACCGTTGCAACTTCAATGTTCATACCGGTTCTGCCGGGAATGTTATACAGAATAATCGGAATATTAACAGCATCCGCAATAGCCTTGAAGTGCCCGATAAGTCCCTTCTGTGTGGTTTTGTTATAGTAGGGAGTTACAAGGAGCAGCGCATCTGCGCCTGCGTTCTCGGCTTCCTTTGAAAGCTCAACGGCATAACTCGTATCGTTGCTTCCGGTACCTGCGATTACCGGCACCCTGCCTGCTGTTTTCTTTACAGCATACTTAATTGCCCCAAGATGCTCCTCATCGGTCATTGTCGATGCTTCGCCTGTTGTTCCGCAAATTATAATTGCATCGGTTCCGTTATCTATCTGATAATCGATCATTTCACCGAGACGGTCGTAATTTATCGAACCGTCGCTGTTCATAGGCGTAATAATCGCAATACCGGCACCTGTGAAAATAGTATTTTTCATGGTGAATGCTCCTTTCAAAGCGTTTATATGTTAATCGGCTCAGTCAAAATATCCCTTCGCCGCAAGAAGCTCGGCAAGCAGAACTCCGCCGCCTGCTGCTCCTCTGAGGGTATTATGAGAGAGACTTACAAATTTATAGTCGTACTGTGTATCCTCGCGGAGGCGTCCTGTCGATACAGCCATTCCGCCTTCAAGATTTCTGTCAAGCTTTGCCTGAGGACGGTCGTTTTCCTCGAAATAGTGAATGAACTGCTTCGGCGCCGAGGGAAGCTCCAGCTCCTGCGGAACGCCTTTGAAGTCAGCCCAGAGCTTAAGGATATCTTCCTTTGAGGGTTTATTCTCGAATGATACGAATACCGCAGCTGTATGTCCGTCTGATACCGGAACTCTCAGACACTGAGTTGTAATTGCCGGTGAAGACGCACTGACGATTTTATCGCCCTCGATTTTACCCCAGACCTTAAGCGGCTCCTGCTCGGATTTTTCTTCCTCCCCGCCAATATAAGGGATAAGGTTATCAACCATTTCAGGCCATGTCTCAAAGTTCTTTCCTGCCCCTGAAATTGCCTGATATGTGCAGGCAAGGACCTTTGTTATCCCGAATTTTCTGAGCGGATTCAGTGCCGGAACATAGCTCTGGATTGAACAGTTGGACTTGACGGCAATGAAGCCTTTCTTTGTACCGAGTCTTTTTCTCTGTTCGCTGATTATTTCGATATGCTCGGGATTGATTTCCGGAACAACCATAGGAACATCGGGAGTAAATCTATGAGCTGAGTTATTCGACACAATCGGACATTCAGCCTTTGCATATGCTTCCTCAAGAGCCTTGATTTCATCTTTTTTCATATCAACGGCGCAGAAGCAGAAATCAACCTGCTCAGCGATTTTCTGAATATCAGCTGTTGCGTCCAGAAGCTTCATGCTTTTCATAGATTCAGGCATAGGGTCAGCAAGCTTCCAGCGTTTTCCGGCAGCCTCTTCATATGTCATGCCTGCAGAACGCGGTGAAGCCGCAAGCACTTTTACATTAAACCAAGGATGATTCTCAAGCAGAGTTGCAAATCTCTGTCCGACCATTCCTGTAGCACCAATAATTCCAACATTGTACTGTTTCATTTGAAATTCTCCTTAAAAATTGTAAAAAATTAAGAAAACCGGTTGCAAACCGGCTCATCATACGTTATAATAGAAATATTGACACACCTTATAAAAAGTATGCCGATAGCTCTCCATCAAATGTATGATGACAGTCAGGAGTCTGTTGAACCCATGACCAGAACGGAGCTTACCGGGAACCGTTCTTCGGCAGCCTTGCCTTTCGCTGTATTCCATCGGACCGGTTATCCCGAACACAGTTACTTTTCGCAGCCGCACCTCTACCTTTTTTTATAATATCATCTTTTATCCTTTATGTCAATATCTTTTTCGCATATTTTTTCACTTTAATACAATTTTTTTCAGGAGGACTCTTATGGAGCTTTTAAAATCAGATTTTTTCTATGAACTTCCGGAGGAACTTATCGCTCAGACCCCTGCCGAGCCGAGAAATTCCTCGCGAATGATGTGTATAGACCGTAAAAGCGGCGATATTATTCACGACCATTTCTATAATTTATTCAAATACCTGAAAAAAGGTGACTTGCTTGTAATGAATGATTCAAGAGTTATTCCGGCAAGACTTTACGGCGAGAAAATTGAGAACGGAACATTTATCGAATTTCTCCTCCTTGAACAGAAAGGTGACAAGCTATGGGAGATAATCTGCCGTCCCGGAAAAAAAGCAAAGGTCGGTACACGCTTTTCGTTCGGAAACGGTCGGCTCATTGCTGAAGTTACCGAAGTAAAGGAGGACGGCAACCGTATCGTTCAATTTGAATGTGAGGGCAATTTCTTTACGGCTCTTGAGGATATCGGTCAGATGCCGCTTCCGCCGTATATCACGAAAAAGCTTGAGGACAAAGAACGTTATCAGACCGTATATTCTCATGAACTCGGTTCTGCAGCCGCCCCGACAGCAGGACTTCACTTCACATCGGAAATGCTTGACGAACTTCGTGAAAAAGGTATAAAAACCGCTTTTGTAACGCTTCATGTTGGACTCGGAACATTCCGTCCGGTCAAAGAGGATAATGTGCTCGACCACAAAATGCACAGCGAACATTACTATCTCCCACGCGAAACCGCCGACCTTATCAACGAGACGAAAAAGAACGGCGGGCGTGTAATTGCAGTAGGGACAACAACCTGCCGTACACTTGAAAGCGTTGCAACATTTTATGACGAGATCGCTGAGCATGATGGCTACACTGATATTTTTATTTATCCATCATATAATTTCAAGTGCATCGACGGTCTGATAACTAATTTTCATCTGCCGGAAAGCACTCTGATTATGCTCGTTTCGGCGTTTATGGGTTATGAGAATACTATGAATGCATACAAAATCGCAGTCGATGAACGTTACAGATTTTTCAGCTTCGGCGACTGTATGCTAATACTTTAAAGGAGGATTTATGGAGCTCAGTTTATTTCTCAAAAGCGTTATTGACTCGGACACCGCTGCGGTAGTAATCTGCGACCTCAATCATACTATTATTTATATGAATCCGGCGGCGATTCAGCGATACTCAAAAAGGGGCGGCGCGAAGCTTATCGGAAGTTCTCTGCTCAACTGTCACAGCAGCAAGTCAAACGACCGTATCAGAGAGATTGTGGATTGGTTCGGAAAAAGTGCTGATAATAACTCTGTATTTACTTTTCATAATGAGAAAGAAAACAAGGATGTTTATATGATTGCGCTCAGAAACGATTCCGGTATGCTTATCGGCTACTATGAAAAGCATGAATACCGTACTCCTGAGAGCAGAAAGGTATATGATTTCAGAAACAAATGAAAAAGATTATAAAACATATGCTTCCGAATAAATGCCGGATTATTGCCGTCAGCGACGTTCACACCTGCTGGCAGCTGCTGGACAGGCTTCTGAAAAAAGCGGAATATCGTCCCGGTGAGGACTATCTTGTAATTGTCGGCGATATTCTTGAGCACTGGGATCAGAATCTTGAAACGATAGCCTATGCACGGAAGCTATGCGAAATTGACCGTGTATACTGTCTTATGGGGAACAACGACACAGCTTCCTATCACATGGCATATAAGTATGATTATGATAAATTCATGCTTAAAAGAAGCAAAAAGCCACATAATACTTTTCTTCAAATGGCTGAGAAAATCGGCATAACTGACTTCCCTGCCGACCGTTTTGAAAATCTCAGACAGGAAGTCTGCCAAAGATTCAGAGCTGAGCTTGATTTCATGCAGAGCCGACCGTATGTCCTTGAAACTCAGAACCACATTTTTGTGCATGCAGGTATTGAAAACCGTCACGACTGGCAGAACACCTCAGATACTTACGCTCTGACTCATCCGTTTTATCTTCGCGAGAATCAGTGCTCGGGAAAATGGGTTGTCGTCGGTCATTTTCCGTGTTATAATTATAAAAGGGGCTGCTGTACCAATTTACCGATTGTCGACCGCGATAAAAAAATTATCTGTATCGACGGCGGAATGACTATCAAAACCGCCTGTCAGCTCAATGCCTTTATCATCGAAAAAAGCGGCGAAAGCTATGAATTCAGTACAGTATGGGACACACTGTTCAGCAAGAAAGCCGTCACTGAGGATTTCATAAAAGGAATTAATGATGTCTATATTGACCCATATAACAACTGCCTCGAAATGATTTCGGGGGGCGAGGAGATTTCTTTAGTCCGCGATCTGATTCATGGAGGCGAGGGATGCATAATCAACAGCGAAATCCAAAATGATAACGGCAGACTTTATGCATGGAATCATCTCAATGCGTTTCCGGATGTTCGCAGAGGAGAAACTGTTCATCTCTGCCGAACCGTCGGAGAATATGCCAATATCATCGCCGAAAACGGAAAGGTAGGTTGGATTCCTAAAAATATACTAACAGATATAAATTAAGGAGAACTATATGTACACACTTTTCAAACAAGAAAATAATGCAAGACGCGGTCAGTTCGAGACCGTACACGGTACGTTCCAGACTCCGTGCTTCATG
Organism: Oscillospiraceae bacterium; assembly: GCA_029007035.1. Lineage (GTDB taxonomy): Bacteria > Bacillota > Clostridia > Oscillospirales > Ruminococcaceae > Ruminococcus. Next base: position 48,595 of record JAQXHC010000024.1, on the reverse strand, counting down.
AACGTCGGAACTGCTGCCGCTATAAAGGGAGGAGTCTCATCTGTTGATCTGAAAGAACTGAAAACACAGGTTGAGCTTTGCAATACGTATCATCTTCATCTGCGTCCGGGAGATAAAATCGTTAAACAGATGGGCGGCTTACACAAGTTCATGAACTGGGATAAGCCGATTCTCACCGACAGCGGCGGATTTCAGGTTTTTTCACTGGCTAAGCTCAGAAAAATCAAGGAGGAAGGTGTTTATTTCGCCTCTCATATCGACGGACGGCGCATTTTTATGGGTCCTGAGGAGAGTATGCAGATACAGTCCAATCTCGCCTCAACTATAGCCATGGCTTTTGACGAATGTGTTGAAAACCCCGCTCCGTACGACTATGCTGCACGCTCAATTGAAAGAACTACACTCTGGCTTAAACGTTGCAAGGACGAGATGAGCCGTCTGAACAGCCTATCCGACACGATTAACCCTCACCAGATGCTTTTCGGAATCAATCAGGGAGCGACCTTTGAAGATCTGCGAATTGCTCATATGCAGCAGATAACGGAGCTTGACCTTGACGGTTATGCTGTAGGCGGACTTGCTGTAGGTGAACCGACAGAGGAAATGTACAGAATCCTTGATACCGTTGTTCCCTATATGCCTGAAAATAAGCCGCGTTATCTTATGGGAGTCGGTACACCATCCAATATTATTGAGGCTGTTGCACGCGGAATCGATATGTTCGACTGCGTAATGCCAAGCCGAAATGCGCGTCACGCCACGGTTTTCACATGGAGCGGAATCATGCATCTCTGCAATAAATGCTATGAAACCGATCCTCTGCCAATTGATGAAGAATGTGACTGTCCGACCTGCCGTAATTTTTCGCGCGCTTATATTCGTCACCTTTTCAAGGCGAAAGAACAGCTTGCAGGCAGGCTGGCGGTTATCCATAATCTGTATTTCTATAATACGCTTACAGAACGAATCCGCAATGCCCTTGACTGCGGTGAATTTGAGCAGTTCAGAGCTAAATATTCTGCGCTTCTTGCTAAACGAATCTGATTGGAGGTTAATATGATTACAGCTGTTTTTGACCTTGACGGCACTCTTGCCGATACGCTGCATGATCTTGCAGATGCGACAAATTATGGATTAAAAAAACTCGGATATCCGATTCATCCTTATGAAAGTTATCGGTATTTTGTAGGTAATGGGGTTCCTGTGCTTTGTGAAAGAGTGCTGCCCGACGGCTATAAGCACGATGCAGAAAGACTGAGGGAGTATTTCACCGAATATTACAATATCCACTACCTCGACAAAACGAGACTATACGATGGGATTTACGACTGCATCCGCCGTCTTGCCGATAACGGTGTTGTACTTGCCGTTGCAACCAACAAGCCTCAGGATTTTGCAAGAAAAATAATTGAAAAGCTTATTCCCGAATTTAATTTTGTTAAGGTTCTCGGCGGCTGTTCCGAACGTCCAAAAAAACCGGATCCGGCTATAATCCGCGAAATAACGGACATACTTCCCGCTGACAACAAGTGTTATATGATCGGCGACAGTAACGTTGATATAATGACAGCTCAGAACTCCGGACTTATTTCAATCGGCTGTGACTGGGGATTCCGCGGTGCAGACGAACTGAAAAAGGCAGGTGCGGATTTTATCGCTTATAACCCCTCCCAAATCGCAGATTATATTCTTAATGCTTAATACTATAACACGCTCTAAAATAAAAAGGCTGAAGTCAAGCTTTTATGCTTGAATTTCAGCCGTATTTTTTATATTAAGGAATCACCGGTTAATTTGTCCTGCCACTGGAATATTCTCTGTTTCATCTCACCTATATTCAGTACTCCGTATGCAAAACCTTTTTTTACCAGCTCAGCAGGCAGATATTCATCATACTTCTCAAAAACAGGAACCTCGTTTGGATAGACAAGCGACATAGGATCAAATTCTGATTTTGCTTCTTCTGCGAGAATATAAAAGAATTCTTCGGGCGTTGCTTTCATTGTAAACTGAATATAATACGGTCTTGCGGAGTCAAGTCCTTTAAGTCCCAGTCTGTCGGCACACCTGAGTTTTAAAAAACGTTCGAGAGCAAGAAATGCGTATGTTCCCAGCCATGGGAACAGCGCCCACATATTTCCGCCGAGACAGATCAGCGGAGATTCGGTTAAACCTGAATTTTTCGCTGACAGTCTTGCCTGTGCAAGCCGCAGAACCGCATTTTTCATAAGGTAAGGATAACTTTTGTCCTCACGGAGAACTTCGCGCATACGCACAAGTATTTTCGTATTTATATCCCCCGGGCAGTCTCCGAAATAGGCAGGCACTTTTCCCTTGACCTTTTCGCAGAACACCTGATGGCGCTTGTGGTCGACTTCCTCAACAATCCAGACATGACCGGCAATTGCGATTTTCTCACCCACCGGTGGAGGACATACAATTGTACCAAGTTCCTGCGACTCCCATCGGACAGTGTATTCCTCATTTTCCTGAAATACTGCGTAAAACTTAAAACTGTTGATAACTCTCTCTCCTGTTATTCCGATTATCAGTCCGCCCTCTTCAGTACGCTGAATATGGTCTGTTTCGAGCAGATGACGAAGCAGAATCCGAAAATCATCCTGTGAAATCCGATGAAAATATTTAAGCGACAGAACTCTCGACGCAAGTTGAGGAGGAGTTAGTTCGCCGCAGGAAGCAAGAATACTCATAGTCTGATGATAAAGCAGCGAAAATGGAAGACGATTGAAATTCGGAGGTTCAACCCAGCGTTCTTCAAGGTAAACCTGAATCAGCGCAATGCCCTGCAGCAGCTTCCATGGAATTGTTTCCGGCAGCATTGACCGGGGCTCGGGAAGCTCCTCACGAATAACGAACCACATTTCGGGCGGAAGTTCACGTCGTCCTGTGCGTCCCATTCTCTGCAAAAAAGACGAAACAGTAAACGGAGCATCAATCTGAAATGCACGTTCAAGTCTTCCTATATCAATTCCAAGTTCAAGAGTAGCAGTAGTGCAGGTAGTCATAAAAATATCTTCATCTTTCATGGCAGCTTCGGCAGTTTCGCGATAGGCTGCGGAAAGATTTCCGTGATGAATCAAAAAGCGATCAGGCTCGTGATTTGCTTCGCAGTAAGAACGGAGAGTCGTTGTCACCGCTTCGCATTCCTCTCTGGAATTAACAAAAATCAGGCACTTTTTGCCTCTTGTATGCTCAAAAATATATCCCATCCCCGCATCGGCATTTTCAGGTGCTGTATCTGTTTTTCCGTCAAGGACAGGAAGTGCGGAAACATCGTCGCTTACATCGCAGTTGTTTTCCTGGGAAATATAGAAATGCTCCATTGAAAGCCGCCATTTTGCCCCTTTTGCTTCGATTTTCGGAATTACCGTACTTCTGCCCGTGCCTGACGACAAAAATCGTCCTGTCGATTCAAGATCGCCTATTGTGGCAGAAAGTCCGATTCTGCGAGGATTTACTCCTGCAAGCTTAGAAAGTCTCTCGATAAGACAAAGTGTCTGCCCTCCCCTGTCACCGCGCATCAGCGAGTGAACCTCATCGATTACGATAAAACGCAAATCACCGAATAGCTTTGGAATCAGACTGTGCTTGCGAAGGAGCATGGCTTCAAGGGATTCTGGAGTAATCTGCAGAATGCCCGAGGGATTTTTCAGCATTTTATTCTTATGAGATTGCGCAGCGTCACCGTGCCAGTGCCAAACGGGAATATCCGCTTCGCTGCAAAGCTCGGTCAGACGTGCAAACTGGTCGTTAATCAGAGCCTTTAGAGGACCAATATATATTGCGCCTACTGACTTTGGAAAATCTTCGGAAAACAGGGTCAGGATCGGAAAGAAAGCCGCCTCGGTTTTTCCCGACGCAGTAGATGCGGAGAGCAGAACATTCTCATCAGTATTGAAAATAGCGTCTCCTGCAGCTGCCTGAATCGCACGGAGCGACTCCCAGTTGCTGCGATAAATGAAATCCTGGATAAACGGTGCATAACGGTCGAATACGTTCATATTTCAAACTCCGCAAATTCGTCGTCAACGTTTCCGGAGCTTTTGGAGATAATCGAAGTCATGGAATCCGAAACGATGAACTCACTTATATTTATCTGAGGATTCTGAAATGCTATATCAAGCAGTTCAATAAAATCGCGGATTACTTCACGGGGAGTAATATGACTTTCCGCACCTATTCTGCCAAATTCAAGCTTTATAAAATTAACTGAATCAGTCTCAGTTATCCGCCGCTGATAACCAAAAAGCTCTGCATGAATATCAGCCAGCTTTTCTGTAAGAACAATCATCTCCTCATAAGTCAGCGGTGCAAGACGAATGACAGGAGCAAGCATATCCTTAATCCCTTCCCGACCGAAATGACCCTCTGCAAGGCGCGAACGGAGAGCTTCGTAGCTGTATACTCCGCGGCGCGAATCTTCGATGCACTGTGGTGTTCCTCCCATAATAATTCCGAGATATTTTGCTTTTCCCTGAAGCGTATCGTTATACATTGTGAGGATTTTTTCGTAATTGTACTGACGGGTAATCGCATTGGGTATTTTGTAGATGTTTACAAGCTCGTCAATGAGAATCAGCAGACCGCTGTAACCTGCTCTTTTAAGAAACATAGCGAACAGTTTTATATACTCATACCAGTCGTCATCGGTTATGATAATGTTGACACCAAGGTCGTTTTTGGCCTCGGTTTTCGTTGAATACTCACCGCGGAACCACTTTATAACCTTTGCTTTGCTCTCATCATCACCGATGATATAAGAACGGTAATAGACAGTCAGCAATTTTGCAAAATCAAAGCCGTGAACCATTTCACTGAGCGTATTTATTACCTCGAAAATTTTTTTCTCGACTGCCTTTGAAAAAATCGGTGAGTCGGTTGAAAGACCGGTTTCGGCGGCAGTTTCGGTCTGAATCCCACTTATCCATCTGTCAAGAATTAAAGTCAGCGCACCACCGTCGGGACGGGTTTTGGTCGACATATTGCGGATAAGTTCCTTATATGTCGCAAGTCCCTGTCCCTTTGTTCCCTGTAAGCGGCGTTCGGGAGACAGATCTGCATCGACAACGACAAAATTCTTATCCATTACATGGCTTCGGATTGTTTGAAGGAGAAAGCTTTTTCCGCTTCCGTACTTTCCTACAATGAAGCGGAATGAAGCGCCTCCATCGGCTATAATTTCAACATCATGCAGCAAAGCATCAATTTCCGCTTTTCGTCCGACAGTTATATATGGCAGTCCGATTCGCGGAACAACTCCGCCTTTAAGGGAATTTATTACGGCAGATGCGATCCTTTTCGGAATTTTTACCTGTCTGTTTTTGCTTTCATTCATTGCTTTTCTCCGTTCCAATCAGTTGCTTTAAATCGTCTGTATAATCTTCAATAAGTTCGGGATAATCAGCGGAAAAATCAATAACTGTATCGCCGAAAATATCATATAGCTTTTCGTTAATACTATCCGCTAAAACTGACGGCATAGAGCCGCTCTCACGCGCCGCAGCCGACCAGTCTCCACCATTAATCAGAGCTGTGAGAAATAAAGCTTCCTCAGTGCTGAGCAAATCATTATTACAGGGAATCTGCTCATCGTCAGACTGATAAACAGTATCGGTATCCTGCTCTGTATCATAATTTATATTGTCATTTTGTTCGGAAATGTCTTCCTCTGTCAGAAGTTTGTCACGTGTGATATCGGCGGCAGCTCTGATTCCGGAAAGAATAGAAAGATCAATTTCAATCCGGGCTGCTTTTTTACGCTGCTTTTCTTCATCAAAAGCTTCAATTTCCGTTTTTATCAAAGTCACAGAGTTTTTCGGAAGCTCAGCCGGTTTCAGCTTATACGGAAATCCGTATTTCTCGCGCATTAGACTGTCTATGCCTTTCATAAGTTCACCGAGGCTGCTGTTTTTTCCGCGGTTTCCGTACAGTTTTTTACATCGCCATATACCGTTGCGGCAGGAATATCTGTGGATTTCGTTTATTTCAAAATCCGTGTCGCGCGAGGATTTTCTGTCAAAGAAAACAGCCGATTCAAACATTCGGTATGTCATTTCCGTAATATGTCCGAAATATTTTTCGCAAAGAGTGTTTTTGCGGTGACTCAGGAAAAAGTCTGACAGTCTGCGGAATACCCTGACTGAAACCGTCTTGAAATCTTCGCTGTACTTAGCAAAAAAACGCGAACTTTCAATGGGATAGGCAGACAGATTAACGATCGCGTCAAACAGCTCACTGTCGGAGCATTCATCACAGTGCATAAGCATAATCAAATAATTATCGAGCATTATTTCAGTGCAGTCATTAATCAGAGACGGATTAAGAGAATAATATACTGCATAATCGATCATCCAACGTGAAAGCAGACGATTTAAATCGCGGTCGTTTCCGCCATAGTTCTTTTGAAGCTGCCTCAATGACTCAAAGCCGCTTTCCTTTGATTTCACTCCAATATTATTTATCAGCTCGAAGGCATACATATAAATAAAGGGAACAGGTGCAGGCGGAGCAAAACCTTCGCGGATTCTGGTTCTCCAAGAAAAATATCCGCGCAGCTGCTCATTGGAAAAGTCGCGGTATGTCGGATAATATCTGACAAAATCATCGGTATAATCATAAACATCGGTGTAATCCGCCATAAAGCTGCCCTGTGTATAAAATAACCATGCCGATGTTTTCCAGTATGCTTCAGGAGTATACGCAAGAGCTTTCATATCTTTGATTTTCTGCGGAGTTTCGTGAGTTTTAATCTGCGAGGCGCGTTTTATAATCGGTTCGTCAATGTAAACCTTACTGCGAAAGCTCTTGCTGTTCAGCAGTTTTTCGTCATGCAGAACCGATTCCAGTATGCTTTTAACATCAGACATTTTCACGCCCCCTTTTCAGGATTTCCAACTTTTATTGTAGCATACGCAGTCTGTCCTTGTCAACCCTAAACAGAGTTTAAAACTCAAATCAATATTGCATTAAAATAAAAACCGCTTTAAGGCAGCAACCAAAAAGCGATTTTTATCTGATGATTTATTTGGAGGTTAAATGAAAAGTTTTTTTCTCATGAGAACAACATCAATAGAATTAAGAATTCCGTCTCCGTTCAGGTCACCTGCGCTATAATTCTCAACGGTTGATATTCGTTGCAGAATGTATTTCTGCAACGTAACAAGGTCAGCAGCATTAAACTCATTATCACCGTTTATATCTCCTTCAATCTGCTCATTCTTGTCAGCTGCGCTTGTCATGGCAAGAAGACAGGTAAGCGGTGAATTCCAGTAAATTGTTATTTCGTTCGTTGAATAGCTTTCGGAGTTATCAATATAGCACTTAGCGGCAGGAGCACCTGCACAATATGCCTTTGCTGCACTGTCCTCAAGAGCGGAATTCACTCCGCCTACAAGCATTCCTTTCATAGCGTGACCCACAGACATTGACGGACGGTGATGAGGATTTTGCGGAGACACTGTTCCATAGCCTGTTACAAAGCAGGTTCCAACAGCATTTTTTCCGAGAAGATAGTTAAGCTGTTCATTTGCAGCTGTAAGATAATCCTCATTGCCTGTAAGACTGTATGCAATGCTGAGATTCATTCCCGAGGTTGCAACAGGCATATTGCTTCCCCACTCATATTTTTTTAGGGATTCGCCATAGGGATTGCTTGCAGAATTTTTCTGAGCAGTGTTGGCATCTGAGATAATTCTGGATTCAGCTTTTGCATATACAGCTGATTCTTTATCGATATTATCCATTGTAACAATTGCAAAACAGCCGTATCCGCCGACCTTCATCCAGTCCAGACCTGACGATGCACTCATACTTTCAAGCGTGGTGTAATATTTGCTTTCGCCGGTTGCACGATACATCTGAGCAGCTGCCCAATAACGTTCATCCGTGTCGGAAGTATCGCCGTAACTACCGGTTGTAATTCCGGCAGGATCTGTAAAATCAAATTCCGGATTCTGCTCAAGGTAGGTCCATGCTTTTTCGGCTCTGTTCAGACATTCTTCCGCAAAATCAGTATCGAAATCAAGATAGAATTCATACGCCATTGCCATTACAGCACAAAAATCAGCAGTTGCAGTTGATGAAACAGGGGTAACGATAAGGGAAGCTGTTTCATTCTGCGGCATAACATAAGCAGGGAAATTTTCACAGGTTACCTTATGGTAAACACCGCCCGACTCAGCTTGCATCTTCATCATCCATTCAAGTTCATAACGCGCTTCGTCAAGTATGTCCGGAACTCCGTTTCCACTCTCGGGAATATTAAGATTATCGCCGAAAAGTCCGGGATTAGCATCATATGCATAAAGCAAATCCGCAACGGCTTTAGCTCCAGGAACTACATATCTTCCGTAGTCACCCGCATCATGCCATCCTCCGCTAACATCTATTTTCTCGTTTGTGCCGTAAATTGTAGCCATTGTATTGTGACAGACAGGATGACCGAATTCATCATCTTCTATTTTGGTTCCGCAGCGCTGCAAATAGAGCATTCTTACAGAGTCATCAAGAAGATTGTTATAAATATCGTCACCGATTTCAAATGTATAGGAATTGTCAAGACTTCCGCAGGTAATGTAGTATTTTCCCGGTTCGGTAACCTCGGAAAAATCGCCGATCCAGTCAGTTTCGTCAGCCATGCCGTTTCTCTCGCCGCCTGTAAGATTGCCTGTATAAACAACTGCCTTCGTATCGGCATTAACAACGGAAAATGTTGTTTCATCAGTGATTTTACGGAATACCGCAGTTTTTTTATTTTCCGGCTTGTAGCCTACCTGATTGACAACAATCGGCGGTTCATATGGTTTCGTCGTACTGTAATCGACATTGCTGTCGTCAACAAGTTCGAGCGTTACGTTGTCGATGTAAATTGTATGTTCAGGAAGCTCATCGCCCTCGTTTCCACAGTTGAAAACAAGCTTAGCCATAATATCGCTCTCAGCTTCCATTGTAAATGTATAGTCAATAGTCTGCGGCTGTGAGGTCAGGTTAAGTCCTTTCCATGTATAAGCCTGATATGTTCCGCCGTTCTGCTGAATCATTCCCTCAACATATCTGTCAACGGTCGATGAAATATCATATTTAAAGTGATATACACCGTTCTGATAAAGCGGAATGATGTCATAATATGCCTGAACGGCATATGTAACCTTTCCGATTGAGGAAACGTGAAGTGCAAGTCTGCCATTATCCGTTCCAAGTGTGGCAGAGCCGCCGCTTTCTTTATAGACTCCCCAGCCCGCAGTTCCGCTTTCAAAGGTAGAATTGCTGATGAGATTTGACGCTGCCACCGCAGGAACGACCGTATAGACCGGAGCTGCCGCCGCCATTACAGCACAGGCTGAAGCGATTGCAGCAAAGCGTCTGAAAATTTGCTTTTTCATAAAAATACTCCTCTCATTTAATAATACAGCCGGCACAGTGCTTTTAACCGTCTGTATATTTTTTTCGGATGTCCTCTGCTGAAAATCCGCATAATCCACAGTAACTTCCCTCTTTACGGCGGACAGATATCAGCGCAGAGACAATCTGTACAATTATTATAAACAATTCACATCATTTTTTCCATTCAATTATTGCACTTTTTTTATCATTTATTGCGGTTTTTGCTCCGCAGGTGTAAAACCAAGCTGATTTTTTGCTATTGTATTTTTTTAATAGCTGTGATATAATGAGAGATACAAATTTTCTCTTAAAGGAAGTAATCAAAAAATGGAATATAATTGTACAACAGCTCTCGATGACATGAGCGAATTGCTGCTCAGCGATGAGATGCTTGAATGGTCTCTGCCGATTCGACAGCGTTATCAGAAGCTTATGGCATACAACAAATGCGCAATAATGGAGGTCGAGACTAAATTCAATGTGCTTAATCAGGAGTTCTCGCTTCAATTTGACCGTAATCCGATAAGCGGTATTAAAAGCCGTCTAAAAGACCTTCACAGCATCAGAAAAAAGCTTGAAAGGAAGAATATCCCGTTCACTATTGAAGCTATCGAAGCAAATCTCAGCGATGTGGCAGGAGTGAGAGTTATCTGTTCTTTCAAGGACGATGTATATAAGCTTGCAGACGCGCTGCTTAAACAGGACGATATACAGCTTATTTCAAAAAAAGACTATATTGCCGCTCCAAAGCCGAATGGCTACAGAAGTCTGCATCTGATTGTGACCGTTCCGATTTTTCTTGCCAATGAGAAACGAATAATGAAAGTTGAGATTCAGCTCCGGACAATAGCAATGGATTTCTGGGCAAGCCTTGAACATCAGCTTCGATACAAGAAAGACCTTGATTTCACCGACGAAATGGCTAAGGAGCTTTACGACTGTGCTGAAATCAGTGCTGAGCTTGATGCGCGAATGGATGTTCTGAGAAGCTTTGTTAATATAGACAATGAATAAATCTGATATTTATTTAAGCCATACAGAACAGAACTTGTGAGAAGATGCGGGAACATCCGGTATAAAACAAATCAGAGTGCTTTATGCGGTGCTGTATCAAGGAATAACCGATTCCGTAATGTTCACAAACATTTCATCAAATGTTCTTGACATTTATACAAAAAAATGGTAAGCTATTATTTACTGTAGACTTTTGCTAATCTTTTAGGGGGATTTTATGAACGATAAGGAACTTCAGGAGCTGCTGCTAACAATAATGCCGCAGTGGCACTATCATATTGCGAAACCTTTTAAACAAATGCTTGACAGCGGAGTCAGTCCTGAAATGTATTTTTCAATTCAGCTGCTTCGTCAGAATTCCGATATGCTTACGATGTCGGAGCTTGCTTCGAGAACACGTATGCCAAAGCAGCAAGTGACCAAAATTGTAAATAAGCTGATAGAATACGGTTTTGCAGAGCGTGTAAGCGACCCGTCTGACAGACGGATTATCCGTCTGCACGTAACGGAAAAAGCAATTGAGTATGTTGATAATTTTCTTGAAAAAGAAGCGAGTAATTTCAGAGATTTGTTTTTGCAGATGTCCTGTGAGGACAAGGAGGATTTAATTAACGCACTTAAAACAATTCAGCGTATTCTGGACCGTTTGCCGGTAAAATGCTGCAAGGGTAATCATTATAGATCTGATGCTGCGGATAAATAAGTTTCTCAGCAGCACTGATATAAAAAATTATAGAAAGGATGTTAGACAATGATAAAAAAGCTTATGGCTTCAGTCAGAGAGTTCAAAAACTCTGTGATACTGACGCTGATTTTTATCACCGGCGAGGCTGTGATTGAAACGCTGATTCCGTTCATTACTGCCAATCTGGTGAACAAAATCAAAGCAGGTTCGGAAATAAGCGAAGTTTTTAAGCTTGGTGCCCTGCTGATTCTGCTCGCATTTTTATCCCTTGCGTGCGGAGGAATTGCCGGTTTCACCTGTGCAAAGGCATCTACGGGATTCGCTAAAAATCTGAGGAGTGATCTTTTCGGAAAAATTCAGACCTATTCATTCAAGAATATCGATAAATTTTCCTCGTCATCTCTTGTAACCCGTCTTACTACTGACGTTACAAACATTCAGATGTCATTCATGATGATTATCAGAACTGCTGTCAGAAGTCCGCTTATGCTTATTTTTTCGTCCGTAATGGCATTTTATATGGGCGGTTCACTTGCAGCTGCATTTGTAATCGTTATTCCCGTTCTCGTTTTCGGACTTGTTCTTATTGGCAAATACGCGATGCCGGCATTCAGAAGTGTTTTCAAAAAATACGATAATCTGAATGAGTCAATAGAGGAAAACGTCCGCGCTATGCGTGTTGTTAAGGGATTTTCCCGTGAGGAATACGAAAAAGATAAATTCGGAAAGGCTGCCGAAAATATCCGGAAGGACTTTACAAAGGCTGAGCGTATTGTTGCTTTGAACACTCCGCTGATGCAGATTTGTATGTACTTCAATATGGCGTTTATCCTTTTCATCGGCTCAAAGCTTGCGATAACCGGAAACAGTGTTGATGTCGGACAGATCTCTGCTATGCTTTCATACGGCGTACAGATCCTTATGTCGCTTATGATGCTTTCGATGATTTACGTTATGGTAACTATGTCAGCAGAGTCTGCAAAGAGAATATGCGAGGTTCTTGACGAAGAGCCGAGTATGAAAATGACTGATAAGCCTGTAACTGAAGTTAAGGACGGTTCGATTGAGTTTAAAGGAGTAAATTTCAAATACTCGGAAAACGCTGAAAGATTTGCACTCTCGGACATCAATCTGAAAATCAGTTCGGGTATGACTGTCGGAATAATCGGAGGAACAGGTTCGAGCAAATCATCTCTCGTTCAGTTGATTCCGCGATTATACGACGCTACCGAAGGCGAAGTTTTAGTCGGCGGAGTCAATGTTAAAAATTACGATATCGAGGTTCTCCGCGAATCGGTTGCAATGGTTCTGCAAAAGAATCTGCTCTTTTCCGGTACAATCAAGGATAATCTCCGCTGGGGAAATCCGAACGCTTCCGATGAAGAAATGATTCATGCGTGCAGGCTTGCACAGGCAGACGAATTTGTCCGCAGCTTCCCCGACGGATACAACAGCCGAATTGAACAGGGCGGCACAAACGTATCCGGCGGTCAGAAGCAAAGACTCTGCATCGCAAGAGCACTGCTGAAAAAGCCTAAGATTCTGATTCTTGACGACTCAACCAGTGCAGTCGATACAAAAACCGATGCGCTTATCCGCAGCGGATTCAAAGAATATATTCCTGAAACCACTAAAATAATTATTGCTCAGCGTATTTCCTCTGTTCAGGATGCGGACATGATAATTGTTCTGGATAACGGAAAAATTGCAGACTGCGGTACTCATGAACATCTGATGCAATCAAGCAGTATTTACCGCGAGGTATATGAGCAGCAGTCGAACGGAGGTGAGGATAATGAGTAAACCTATGGGTAAACCAATGATGAATCCTAAAAAAGGCGTTCTCGGACGTGTAATAAAAATGCTTTTCAAATTTTATCCTGTCCTTGTTCCGTTGACTGTTGTGTGCATACTCTTTTCCTCAATCGCATCAGCGATACCCGATATGTATATTCAGAAAGTTATCGCCGTCATCACCGAATGGCAGGATACAGGTGATTGGGATTCAGCAAAGGAAAAAATTATTCCGCTTATATCTTTCCTTATAGTACTGTATATCCTCTCAATTGCGGCAATTGCACTATATACTCAGCTTATGGCATATATCACTCAGGGTTTTCTCTGCAAGCTGAGGAATTCAATGTTTAACAAAATGCAGAATCTTCCCGTTAAATTTTTTGATACCCACAAACACGGAGACATTATGAGCTACTATACCAATGATATAGATACTCTCCGTCAGCTTGTTTCACAGGCTCTTCCATCGCTTATCCGTGCGGGAACAATTGTTATTGCTGTACTCTGCATCATGATTTATTACAGCATCTGGATGACTCTTGTTACTGTAATCGGTGCGGTTGTCATGATGATTATTTCAAAGAAAATCGGAGGCGGTTCGGCAAAATACTTTATTCGTCAGCAGCAGTCTCTCGGACGTACCGAGGGCTTCGTTCAGGAAATGATGAATGGTCAGAAAGTTGTTAAGGTTTTCTGTCACGAGGATAAATGCAAAAAAGAATTTGAGGATATCAATAATGCGCTCTGCGAGGACAGCTTCCGCGCCAACGCCTATGCCAATGTTCTTGCTCCTCTTATCATGAATATCGGAAATATTCTGTATGTAATCGTTGCTGTTGCGGGCGGACTGTTTCTGCTTTCCGACATTCCAAATTTCAGTGTTTCGCGAATGGCATTCGATATCAGTATTGTCGTTCCTTTTCTCAATATGACAAAACAGTTCACCGGAAATGTAAATCAGGCATCACAGCAGATCAATTCTATTGTTATGGCTATAGCAGGTGCAGACAGAATTTTTGCTCTGATGGATGAAAAACCCGAGGATGACGACGGATATGTCAAGCTTGTCAATGCAATCGTATCCGAAGACGGCAAAATTACCGAAACAGACAAACACACGGGTGCATGGGCATGGAAACACCCTCACAGTGACGGAACTCTTACCTATACTCCGCTTAAAGGCGATGTAAGAATGTTTGACGTTGACTTTGAATACGAAGAGGGCAAGCCTGTTCTCCACGATGTTACCGTTTATGCCGAGCCGGGACAGAAAATCGCTTTCGTCGGGGCTACAGGTGCAGGAAAAACAACAATCACCAATCTCATTAACAGATTTTACGACATTGCGGACGGTAAGATAAGATACGACGGAATCAATATCAACAAAATCAAAAAAGAAGATTTGCGGCGTTCACTCGGAATCGTACTTCAGGAAACGAATCTGTTTACTGGAACGGTGATGGAAAATATCCGATATGGAAAGCTTGACGCAACGGACGAGGAGTGCATTAAAGCCGCCCGTCTTGCAGGTGCGGATGATTTTATAACACGTCTCCCCAAGGGCTACAGTACCGAGCTTTCAAATAACGGAGCGAATCTTTCACAGGGACAGCGTCAGCTTATTGCAATTGCAAGAGCCGCAGTCGCCGATCCGCCTGTAATGATCCTTGACGAGGCAACTTCATCGATTGATACCCGAACTGAGGCTATAGTTCAGCGCGGAATGGATAAGCTTATGGAGGGAAGAACAGTATTTGTTATTGCTCACAGGCTTTCAACCGTAAAGAATTCCGACTTAATTATGGTACTCGACCATGGACGTATAATTGAAAAAGGCAATCATGAGAAGCTTATATCTGAAAAAGGCACTTATTATCAGCTGTATACAGGTGCATTTGAACTTGAATAAGTACACTCAAAAAATTGCGTACCAAGGTATAATAACCACATATAAAAGCAATCCCCACAAAGTTTATTTCTTTGTGGGGATTTTTCATGCGGACACAGCAGAAAAATATTACCAGCAGTTTTGACACAAATATTCTTTATAATTAGTACTTTATTTTATATAATTTTTGTGCTATAATATTTTTAAGGCTAAAATACTGTCTGTCTTAGGAGGTTATTTATGGATAAATTCAAGCTTGTATCCCCTTATAAACCATCGGGTGACCAACCGCAGGCTATAGAAAAGCTTGTCAGCGGCATCAATAGCGGTAAAAAAGAACAGATCCTTCTTGGTGTAACAGGCTCGGGAAAGACGTTTACCATGGCTAACGTAATTGAAAAAGTCAACAAGCCGACTCTCGTTCTTGCCCACAATAAAATTCTTGCCGCTCAGCTCTGCTCAGAATTCAAAGAGTTTTTTCCGGATAATGCTGTTGAATATTTCGTGAGCTATTATGATTACTACCAACCTGAGGCATATATTCCAAGTACAGACAGCTATATTGAAAAGGATTCATCTATTAACGATGAGATAGATAAGCTTCGGCACTCCGCAACTACAGCTCTTGCCGAACGAAATGATGTAATAATTGTAGCAAGCGTTTCATGTATTTATTCTCTCGGAAGTCCGGAGGAATACCGTTCAATGACTGTCTCTATCCGGCAGGGAGCTGAAAAGCCGCGTGACAGGCTTATCGAAGAACTTGTAAAAATCAGGTATGAACGGAATGACATAAACTTCGAGCGTAATAAATTCCGTGTCCGCGGTGACGTAGTTGAGATTTTCCCGGCTATGTCAAGCGATACAGCTGTCAGAGTCGAATATTTCGGTGACGAGATCGACCGCATTTCCGAGATTAACGTCCTTACAGGCGAGGTAAAGGCAGTAGTATCCCATGCAGCAATATTTCCTGCTTCACATTATGTTGTCGGGGATGATAAGCTTGAGGATGCGCTCCGTGATCTTGATGAAGAGCTTTCCGGGCGCATAGACTATTTCACTTCCAATAATAAGCTTATTGAGGCTCAAAGAATTGAACAGCGCACCCACTATGATATGGAAATGATTCGCGAGGTCGGATATTGCAGCGGAGTCGAAAATTATTCCCGCGTACTTACAAGACGTCCCCCGGGAAGCACTCCCCTGACGCTCCTTGACCATTTTCCCGAGGATTTCCTGCTGATCGTTGATGAGAGCCATGTTACGCTTCCGCAGGTCCGTGCAATGTATGCAGGCGACCGTGCAAGAAAAACAACTCTTGTTGAATATGGATTCAGGCTTCCAAGTGCTTACGATAATCGTCCTCTTAATTTCGATGAATTCTGCGCTCATATTCATCAGGCGATATACGTCAGTGCAACACCGGGTCAGATAGAGCGTGA
This sequence comes from Oscillospiraceae bacterium, assembly GCA_029007035.1. Classification (GTDB taxonomy): domain Bacteria; phylum Bacillota; class Clostridia; order Oscillospirales; family Ruminococcaceae; genus Ruminococcus. Next base: position 32,367 of record JAQXHC010000024.1, on the reverse strand, counting down.
GAAAACCGATACGATTATAGAACAGGTTATCCGCCCTACCGGACTTGTTGACCCCGAAATAATCGTAAAACCTACACAGGGACAGATTGACGACCTGCTTTCTGAAATCAATATCCGCGTTGAACGCAAGGAACGTGTACTAATCACGACCCTTACAAAGAAAATGGCAGAAGACCTGACGAACTACTATGACGGAATGGGCGTCAGAGTCCGCTATCTCCACCACGATATTGATACCATAGAGCGCATGGAAATTATCAAGGATTTACGCAACGGCGAATTTGATGTGCTTGTCGGAATCAACCTGCTCAGAGAGGGACTTGATATACCCGAAGTTTCACTGATTGCCATTCTTGATGCAGATAAGGAAGGCTTCCTCCGAAGTGAAACCTCGCTCATTCAGACAATAGGACGAGCTGCCCGAAACAGTAAGGGACAGGTCATAATGTATGCCGATACGGTTACAGGCTCAATGGAACGTGCAATTACCGAAACAGAGCGCCGCCGCTCGCTTCAGATTGCCTATAACAATGAACACGGCATTGTTCCGAAAACAATTATAAAAGATGTCCGCGATGTAATTGAGATTACATCCAAGAGCAAGGTCAACGAAAAGACGAATAAAAAGAAATTGTCAGCCGCAGAAAAAGAAGAACTGATTCTCAGGCTGACAGAGGAAATGAAGAATGCCGCAAAGCTGCTGGAATTCGAGCACGCTGCCTATTTGCGTGATAAAATCCGCCAGTTAAAGGGCGAAAAGAAAAAATAAAGGTGAAATTATATGAATGATAAAATCATAATCAAAGGCGCAAGAGAAAATAACCTCAAAAACATAGACCTGGAACTGCCGCGCGACAAACTGATTGTCATGACAGGTCTGTCAGGTTCCGGAAAGTCCTCCCTTGCCTTCGACACAATCTATGCAGACGGTCAGAGACGTTATGTCGAGAGTCTTTCATCTTATGCAAGAATGTTCCTCGGACAGATGGAAAAACCAGATGTTGACAGTATCGAGGGTCTTTCACCTGCTATTTCAATAGACCAGAAAACGACCTCGAAAAACCCTCGTTCCACAGTCGGAACAGTTACGGAGATTTATGATTATCTGCGACTTCTATATGCAAGGATCGGTATTCCTCACTGCCCTGTGTGCGGCCGTGAAATTTCTCAGCAATCCATCGACCAGATGGTAGATACAATTCTTGCACTTCCGAACGGTACAAAAATTCAGCTCCTTGCTCCCATAGTCCGCGGGCGTAAGGGACAGTATGCCAAAGAGCTTGAAAGTGCACGCAGAGGCGGTTTTGTCCGCGTAAGAATCGATGGGATTATGTATGACCTTTCAGAGCAGATATCCATTGAGAAAAACAAAAAACACAATATTGAGATCGTAGTTGATCGTCTGATTATTAAAGAGGGTATCGAAACACGATTGACAGACAGTCTTGAAACCGTTTTTCAGCTTACTGACGGACTTGCTCTTGTTGATGTAATCGACGGAGAAGAAATGCTTTTCTCACAGAATTACGCCTGTCCCGAGCATAATATCAGCATCGGAGAGCTTGAACCGGTTATGTTTTCATTCAACAACCCAATGGGAGCGTGTCCGAAATGTACGGGACTCGGTATATTCAGGCGAATCGACCCCTCGCTTATCATTCCGAACCGTGAACTTTCAATTCTCGAGGGAGCGATCAATGCTTCCGGATGGAACAGCCTCACGGAGGATTCAATCGCTATGATGTACTACAAAGCGATTTCCGCAACATACAATATACCCCTTGACGTACCCGTTAAAAAGCTTCCGAAAGAATCGCTGAATATTTTCCTTTACGGTACTGACGGCGAACTGCTGACTCTTTCACGTCCGAAGACACTGGGCGGAGGAACGTACAGCGCACCGTTTGAAGGAGTTATCAATAATCTTCAGCGACGTTACAATGAGACAAGCAGTGATTATTCCAGAAGTGAAATCGAGGGATACATGAGCGAGGTTGAGTGTCCGGAATGCCGCGGAAAAAGACTTAAAGACGAATATCTTTCAGTAACGGTCGGAGGTATGAATATCAGTGACCTGACAAGCCTTTCCGTAAAAAACTGCCTTGATTTTTTTGAGAATCTTAAACTGACCGAGCACGAAAGCTTTATCGGTGAAAGGATAATCAAGGAAATCAAAGAGCGGCTTGGATTTCTGAAAAGTGTCGGTCTTGAATACCTTAATCTTTCAAGAGCATCGGGAACGCTTTCCGGCGGAGAAAGTCAGCGAATCCGTCTTGCGACGCAAATCGGCTCCAGCCTTATGGGAGTTCTGTATATTCTTGATGAACCGAGTATCGGTCTTCATCAGCGTGACAATGATAAACTGATTGCTACGCTGAAAAGACTCCGTGATCTCGGAAACACACTTATTGTAGTTGAGCATGACGACGATACTATGCTCGCAGCAGATTATATTGTTGACATAGGTCCGGGAGCGGGTATAAACGGCGGAAATGTGGTATTTTCCGGAACGGTCGATAAACTGCTCAAATGCAGAAATTCTATTACAGGACAGTATCTGAGCGGCAGGAAAAAAATTGAAGTTCCAGACAAGCGCCGCGATGGAAACGGTAAGTTTCTGACAGTACACTGTGCTTCTGAACATAACCTGAAAAACATCGATGTTACTTTCCCTCTCGGCAAGCTTATATGCGTTACAGGCGTATCGGGTTCTGGAAAAAGCTCGCTTGTCAACGAAATAGTGTATAAATACCTTGCCGGAAAGCTCAACCGCGCAAGAATCAAACACGGCGCATTTGAGAGCATGGAGGGCGTTGAAAATCTCGATAAGGTCATCTGCATTGATCAATCCCCTATCGGTCGTACTCCGCGTTCAAATCCTGCGACATATACAGGTGTTTTCTCGGATATCCGTGACCTTTTCGCCAGAACCGCAGATGCCAAGTCGCGCGGATATACAAGCGGACGCTTCTCATTCAATGTCAAAGGAGGACGGTGCGAATCGTGCTCGGGCGACGGAATTATCAAAATTGAAATGCATTTTCTGCCGGATATATATGTTCCATGCGAAGTCTGCAAAGGAAAGCGATACAACCGCGAAACACTTGAGGTACACTACAAGGGCAAGTCAATTTATGATGTCCTTGAAATGACTGTGGACGAGGGTGTTGAGTTCTTTGAGCATATACCGAAAATAGCGAAAAAGCTCAGAACCCTGCAGGAGGTCGGACTTGGATATATAAAAATCGGACAGCCTGCGACTACTCTGTCGGGCGGAGAGGCTCAGCGGGTAAAGCTCTCAACCGAGCTTTCCAAAACAGCCACAGGACGTACTATTTACATCCTCGACGAGCCTACTACCGGTCTGCACACTGCTGATGTCCACAAGCTGATTGACGTATTGCAGAGACTTACCGACAGCGGTAATACCGTACTGATAATCGAACATAATCTGAACGTAATCAAAGTTGCAGACCACATAATCGACCTCGGTCCGGAGGGCGGCGACGGCGGAGGAACTATAGTTGCTCAGGGCACTCCGGAAGAAGTTGCCGAATGCGAAGCTTCCTATACCGGACGCTATCTGAAACCATATCTTATAAAATAAGGGAGGATTATAAATGAAGATACTCATTATGATTGATATGCAGAATGATTTTCTTACAGGCACACTTGGTAATCCCGAAACTGCCGCTGTTTTGTCCAATGTTTGTTCAAAGGTTGAAGAATACCTGAAAAGCGGCGGTTTTCCGCTTGTTTATACAATGGATACTCACGGAGATAATTACTCTGATACACAGGAGGGAAAGAAGCTTCCTGTACCTCACTGTATTGATGGAACAGAGGGCTGGGAGCTTCCGAAAAAACTCAAATCAATTATCGGCGAAAATGCAGTCTGCATAAAGAAAAATACATTCGGAGCAAGAGAACTTCCCGGAATTTTTAAAAAAATCGAAAGTGAGGCAGAAGAAAAGATTTCTGAAATTGAGTTAATAGGAGTATGCACCGATATATGTGTAATTTCAAATGCGTTGCTGATCAAGGCATTTTACCCTGAGCTTCCTGTAATCGTCGACAGCAGCTGCTGTGCCGGAGTTACTCCGCTGTCTCATCTCAATGCCCTTGAAGCTATGAAAATGTGTCAAATCGAAATAATCTGACATAAAACTGACTCATATCAAGAAAAACGGCCGGTCAAACTCAATTGACCGACCGTTGTTTTATCTCAATCCATACTGCTTGAGAAGAAGCTCGATTTTTTCATGAGGATCAATAATCTTGCTTATTGAAACGTCATGATTTATTGCTTCAATAAAATATGCGATGTACTTTGATACATCAACCTCGTGGAACCAGGGTCTGCTGAGAAGCTCGGGAGTTCGGTAAGTGAGATTTGTGCCAAGAACACCATCAATAAATCCGTCCTCATATGCCTTGTCGAACTTTTCCAGACCATTTGTGAAGATTGCATATGTTGCGTAAGCAAAAATTCTGCCTGCCTTCTTTGCTTTAAGAGCATAGGCAAGATCAAGCATTGACTCACCAGAGGAAATAATATCATCAGCGATAAATACATCCTTGCCCTCAACGGGGTTGCCGAGGTATTCGTGGGCAACAATCGGATTTCTTCCGTTTACGATTGTTGAATAGTCACGCCTTTTATAGAACATTCCAAGCTCTACTCCGAGTACTGACGCGTAATACATATTTCTGTTGAGCGCGCCCTCATCGGGACTTACAATCATGAACTTGTCCTTTGAAAGATTGATATCCTTAAAATCTCTGAGCAGCGTTTTAAGAACCTGATATGTCGGCATAACATTATCAAATCCCATAAGCGGAACGGCATTCTGCACTCTCGGATCATGAGCGTCAAAGGTGACTATGTTTGAAACGCCCATAGCTTCAAGCTCCTGAAGAGCACAGGCACAGTCAAGCGACTCTCTGTAGCTGCGTCTGTGCTGTCTGCTTCCGTAAAGAAGCGGCATGATTACATTTATTCTGTAGGCTTTGCCAGCGGCAGCCTGAATAATTCTCTTGAGATCCTGAAAATGATCGTCAGGAGACATTGAATTTTCCTTTGAGAACATCTGATACTTGCAGTTATAGTTTCCGACATCAATAAGAATAAACAGATCAGAGCCTCTTACAGTTGATTTGATAAGCCCCTTTCCGTCACCGGAAGCAAAACGCGGACACTGACTTTCAATAAGGAAGCTGTCCTTATCATAGCCGCCTTTGTTAGCCCACTCAACGAGGTATTTGTTGATTTTGTCTCCAAGCTCCGAAATACCATCCATTGCGATTAGTCCGAGGGGAGCTACGCTTGTCTCGTGATTAAATAAAATTTCTCTTGCAGCAGTCATAGTTTTTTTCACTGCACCGGGCAGTGATACTCCTTTCAAATTTTTAATTTACGGAAATTACTTGCAGAAATTGTTGATATAGCTTTCAATATCACCTGCAATAATCTTTTTTGCCACATCGGCATGCTCAACTTCGTTTACAGCGGTAGTCTTGTTTTCAAGTTCCTTATAGACGGTAAAGAAATGTTTCATTTCATCGAAAATGTGTTTCGGAAGCTCGTCAATATCCTTATACATATTGTAGTTCGGGTCATTAAACGGAATAGCAATAATCTTATCGTCATGATGACCGTTGTCAAGCATTCTGATGACTCCGATCGGATAGCATCTTACAAGCGTAAGCGGCTTCAGCTTCTCGGAACAGAGCACCAGCACGTCCAGAGGATCATTATCATCGGAATATGTACGTGGAATAAGACCATAGTTTGCGGGATAATGGGTTGAAGTATGGAGAATTCGGTCCATAATAATCAGACCCGTTTCCTTATCAAGTTCATACTTGATCTTGCTTCCCTTTTCGATTTCGATAACTGCAACGAAATCATCGGGACTTATTCGTTTTGGACTTATTTTATGCCAGATGTTCATAAATTTCCTCCTCAAGAATAATCTACATAAATATTCTATTATAAGTATACCATTTTTTCTCGATTTGTCAATAACGACAACAATTTTCGGCATTCTGATACATTTTATCGAATATTCAGACCTTTTTTTCATTTTTTATTGCAGAATTATTTCTTGCTGCTGCAGATACGAAAAAAATATAAAATTAAAAAATCTGAAATATACAAAATTCTATTGATTTTTCTCAAAAATATGGTATAATGTATATGTAAAGTTAGTACGAGGAGATGAGGATATGGAGAAAAGCAGTTTTAATCTTGTTGTGATTATAGCCGGTATTGATGAGGAATACCAGAACGATATTCTTACAGGCATCGAGGAGTTTGCCGCTGAGGAGTGTGTGAATATTTCCGTTTTCGTTTCGTTCAGCGGCGTTATGGGAAATCACCGTCACGATGTGGGCGAATTCAATATTTTCCGGCTTCCGGATTTTTCCTTATTCGACGGCGCAGTTCTGCTTACAAATACCATAGCCTATCAGCCCGTTATCGACAATATACTGCGTAGAATAAGGCTCGCAGGTATTCCTGCGGTCAGCATTGACAACGATATTCAGAGCTTTTATCATATCGGAATTGACAACGGAAAGGCAATGCGCGAAATAACAGAACATTTTATTTCAAAACACAAATGCAGATGTTTCAATTACGTATCCGGTCCCGTAGATAATCCGGAAAGCCAGGAACGTCTCGATTCCTTTCTCGCTGTTCTGGAGGAAAATAATATTACTATCGAAAGTGAACGTATCTATTACGGCGATTTCCGTTCACCAAGCGGACGCGACGCCATCGAACAGTTTATGAAATCTGATTTGCCAATGCCCGATGCTATAATCTGTGCCAATGACGTTATGGCTCTTTCGGTTATGACCGTTCTGAATGCTTCCGGATTCAAAATTCCCGAAGATATTAAGGTTTCGGGCTTTGACGATACATTCAGCGCACGCAATTTTCCAACCGAGCTTACTTCTGTTGAGCGTCCACTGAAAAAATCGGGGCTTATCGCGTGCAAAACACTTATTAATCATCTAAAAGGTATAGATCAGAAGCGAAGTGTTATTCTTGATATGCACCCGCATTTCACCGAAAGCTGTGGATGTACTGACAACTCCGATCATCTCAGCGATGTTAAAACTTTCAAAAATATGAACTACAGCAGCTTTAAAAAAGTTGGCAGCACTTCGGAATATGTTTCAGCCATTAACCGGCTTTCATGCCAGCTTATCGAATGTGACAGCCTGAATGAGTTCTCACAGGCTTTAAAGCCGTTTATACGCGAAATTGGCGCGGAGGAGTTTTATCTTTGCATTTGCAGCGACTGGAATCTCGAAACCGAAAGCTGCCGCGAGAAATCTTCAAATTTCACTGTCAACGGATATACAAATGATATTTTAGTCCCGATTTCATACCGAAAGGGAAGATTTACCGAACTGAAACCGTTCAGTTCAGGCGAGATACTTCCTGGACTGTTTGACAGCTCCAATCACGGTAAGATGTATTACTTCATACCTCTCCATTTCCGTGAAAGGTGTCTTGGATACATCGCGATTCTCAACAGCAAATTCCCCCTGCAAAGCTCTTTGTTTCAGACGTGGTGCATAACGATCAGTAATATGCTCGAAAACATCAGAAAAATCATCTCGCTTGACCTTGCAGTTCAGAAACTTAATAAACTCTATACTGTCGATACGCTTACGGGGATTTATAACCGTAATGGTTTTGTAAACGGTTCCGCTCCGCTTTTCAAGCACTGTGTTGAAAAGCAGAAATCGGTAATGCTCATGTTCATTGATATGGACGGACTTAAGCAGATCAACGATAATCACGGTCACAGCGCCGGAGACGATGCCATTCATGGAATTGCCAATGTTATTGCAGAATCATGCGTATGCGGCGAGGTTTACTGCCGTTTCGGAGGGGACGAATTTATTATTTTCGGAGCTGATTTTAAAGAATCTGATGCTGATGCTCTGACTGCAAGAATTAACAGAAACATAAAAAAATACAACGATACCGAAAATTTTCCGTTTAATCTTAGCGCAAGTATCGGCTATCATATCGCTGTTCCAAAGGAAGGCGAAGATATTTTCAATCTTGTTACTGTTGCCGACGATGTTATGTATAAGGAAAAAAAGCGAAAAAAAACATCAAAGTATCTTAAAAGTCCCGATAAAAAGCAGATTTCCGAGAAATAAAACTTATTCTGTCCGCTGATTTTTCAACGGACAGTTTTTATCATAAATAAATTTCCGAAAAATTTTCTGAAAACACTTTAAATTTACAGAACAATCTGTTATAATAATGAGTGAAAGCTAAAGGCAACGCCATAAAAAATCTTACCTGATTTAAGGAGTAAATATGAAAAAGTTATTCGCTGTTGTGTCAGCAGTTCTTATGATGATGCCGTTTCTGGCAGGATTAAACGCTTCCGCTTTGAATTTTCCTCTGAAATCACAGATTCAGAGCGAATCGGCTATTGTTATAAATCTTGATTCTGATGTTGTTATCCACGAAAAAAATGCAGATATTCAGCAGATGCCCGGTCCGCTCGTGAATATTATGACCGCCGTTCTCTGTCTTGAAAACTGTGAAAATCTGAACGAGGAAATAACCATTAATTCCGCAGTTTATTCAGGACTCGACGCAATACAATATCCCGAAGATCTTCGGTATGCTGACATAAAGGACGGCGACATCCTTACAGTTTCAGACCTATTATATGCAATGATGCTCACTTCTTCGGTCGAAGCTTCACAGACAATCGCAAGCTTTGTCGGCAACGGAAATGTCGGTACCTTTGTTGAAATGATGAACAGTAAAGCTGCTGAGCTTGGACTTGATGCCACTCATTTCGCAAATCCGACAGGAATGTACGATACAAATCAGTATACGACAGCACGTGACATGGCTAAGCTGACGAAATATGCACTGACAGTCCCGCTTTTTGAGACTATATCTTCAACTCAGCAGTACACACCGTCCGTTCCCAATTTTGACAATCACCCCTCACTTAAAGATTGGATCTGGACTAATTCAAATCTGATGATGGATCAATCATCTGAAGAATATTACTACAGCGGTGCAAAAGGCATCAAAACCGCAAATCTTACCGCCGCTGGACGAAATCTTATCACTACAGCAAGCCGTGACGGTAACAGATACATGGTTGTTCTTATGAAATCTCCACTCAAAGATGCAGATGGAGATAATCAGTTCTATCACCTTGAGGACGCGATCTCAATCTTCGACTGGGCATTTGAGCATTTCTCATATAAAGTAGTTCTTGCTGCTTCGGCTGAAAAAGACGAGGTGGCTGTAACTCTTGCGGAAGGCAATGATTACGTTCTTGCAAAGCCAAAAGAAGAGGTATCTCTGCTTTGGTATGACGAGATCGATACCTCTCTTATCAAGAGCGACGGCGATAATATCACTCTGGATCAGCCGTCATTTCAGGCACCGATTAGCAAAGGACAGCGTCTCGGCGAGTTAAAGCTCACTTATTCCGGCGAGGTTCTCGGCTCGGTTGAGCTTGTTGCAGTTTCCGATGTTAAGCGCTCGGCTTCAAAATATAATATTTATGCTGCTAAAAAATTCCCGAAGTCAGAATGGTTCAATAAGGCTATTATGATTTCAACAGTTCTCGGAGTGATATACATTTTGCTTTGTATTTACTCGTTCCTCCGCTTCAAAAGTAACTCTAAACCCGTTAAATCGGTTTACGCGATGCCAAAAGTCCCAAAAAAGAAAAAGAAAAAATCTTAAGGCAACTCCGCACAATCTTTGTGCGGCATTGCCTTAGAACAAAGTTATGCCGACTCATTTATGAGTCGGCATTTTATGTTAAAATAAAAAAATATATTTCAACTTCGTCCTTTCGTCTGTGAAAAAGCACTATATTATAGAACTAATTCTTTCATGCTCGCCGAAATAAATAATTCTTGCCAGCTTCACTTCTCCATATACTTATACGGAAACAGCGGACGGTTATTTTCTGCCGTCCGCTGTTTCTGATTATTTATTCTTCGGAATAAACCCGTCAAATATTACAACCGTGAATTCTGACGGAATTTCATCAAGCTCCTGCTGACTGCGAACAGTCCATCCCGCATTTTTGGGATTATACAGCTTTCTGCAAAGCCAGTATGACGGCTGATTCGCATATCTGAAATTATAGGATATAAAATCGGGCTTTGAAATAAAATTTGTCATTAAATTTGTCATAATGAACGATACAGGAAACGGAGCTTTAATTTTATCTCTGTAATAAATCGTCGAAAGCTGTCCCCTCAGTATTACGGGGTTATGCTTTTTATACCATCTCAGCACAGAGAAATGAAACGACTGTATGCAGTATAACCCTTTGTATTTTTTCAGTACTGCATCAAGCTCGGGCATAAGCCTGCGAATATTTCCCCTCGGCTTAACCTCGATTATAAGCGGAACTTTTCCGTTAACAAGTTCCAGAACGTCACTGAGAAGAGGAATTTTTGAATCCGTTCCGCTCAGTCTGAGTTTCACAAGCTCTGAATAGCTGCATCGGTTCATGATCCGTTTATCACCGCACATTCTTTCCAGAGTTTTATCGTGAAAGACAACGATCTTATTATCTGCTGTTATCTGCACATCAAGCTCAATACCAAATCCGAAATCAATAGCGAGTGCAAATGCCGCAAGTGAGTTTTCCGGCACATTCTCTCTGTAAAGACCTCTGTGAGCAATAAATTGCTTTTCAAATGGGGCAAACTCAGCTCTTCGTTTGGTGTACGGCCTGATGCTCAGAAGATATAACAATGAAATTACGAATAATATCACCAAAGCCGTCATTGCTGCACGCCCCTTTTACAGTCATTTCAATTTTAATAAAAGCTCCTCCCACTGCGGCTTAGCTCCCGTTGCGTTCAAAGCATAGAAATTAAGTACAAGCGACGCGTCAGTTGCATCAATAACTCCGTCAAGATTGACATCAGCGTTCTTTTTCTGTCTGGCGGTTATCTCAGGCTTCAGACCTGTGCTGACATTTGCATAATAGCTGAGGATTGACGAAGCGTCTGTTGCATCGGCTGTACTGTCACTGTTGTAGTCACCAAGCTCATTGTAATATGTTATATCATAAGTGTAAATCGGAATGTTAGAATTGGGCGGATATATTTCAACTGACGATGAATCTGAGTCTTTAAACGCACTGTCCAAAGATGCCGGAACGGTGTAGCAGGTCGAACTAATATTGAATTCCTGGCTCTCAATAATGAATTGATCGTCGGAATCCTTTTTGGCAGTCTGTGTTTCAAGCAAAATCGATACATTCAGACCGTCAAGGTTGATATTTCCCGTTTTGGAATAAAATTCGCTTCGTTCCGGAGTCGAATCCAATGAAATTGTTGCACGCTGAAAAAGAGCATATATAGTTATATTTCCGGGAGCGTAATCCCCGTTGTAGCTCCATGAACTGAATCGTATCTCTGTATTTTTAGTAATGTTTTTATTAAATGTATCTGAAGATGTGTCAATCAGTGAATAGTCAATCGCTTCATTTTGGGCAAGAATCTGCGTCATAATAAGATTTCCGTCATAATCCCTGAACTCAACCGTATATTTGACATCGTCTCCGACGGCTGTTGCATCGGCATTTACGGTATATGCTAAACTGATCGACATCAATGCCGCAGTTAAAACGGCGGATATTTTCTTAATAATCATATAGGACCTCCTAACAGCTGCGCTTTATGAAAAGACGACAATTTGGAGCAATCTTTCCGCAAAGCTTTACATATCGGCTGTAATCAAGGCGATAAAGCATGAAGTCAGCGGAAATACATGCCTGAGTTTCACTGTCGTAAAGAAGAATTGCGTACAAGACAGCCTCATCCCAGTCGATTTTCTCGGCAAGCTTTTCAGCCTTTTCCTCATATTCCGCCATATATTCCTCAATTACGCAATTTTGAAAAAATCCCTGATAGTTTGTATCAATAAACAGGCTTGTTTCATTCTTCATCACACAAACCTCCGATAATTAACCGTATCATGATTTTTTATCGTCTTTATCAGATTTACTGCGGTTCTTTTTCATTATCCGCTTATAGGTGACAACACCGCTCAGCACAAAAGCCGCAGTAAAAAGTCCGATAAAAAGCAGTATTTCAGCCACTCTGCTGCCTAATTCCGGACTTTCACGCACAGAATTGTTTTCCGCCGCGGCAAAAACCGGGAGAGCATTTGATGAAAACATAATGAATGCCGCTGTAAAGCAACATAATACGACTGAAATTTTCTTCATGGCAATAATCACACCTGTCGTTATTCGCCGGCTTTAGTCAGCCATAAATACTGCAAAAGCCCTGTATGCGCTGTAAACATCAATTTTTGCGACGATTTCATATGGCGCGTGCATTGAAAGAACCGGAACACCAACATCAATTGTATCCACGTTCATATTGGCGATATATGCGGCAACCGTACCGCCTCCGCCGCCGTCAACCCTGCCTAACTCACCTGTCTGCCAGATTACATTATTACTGTCGAGGAGACGGCGAACACGTCCCACAAACTCAGCAGATGCATCCGATGTGCCGGATTTTCCGCGTGCTCCGGTAAATTTCGTTACACATACGCCATTATTTATATAAGCACAGTTGTTTTTCTCGTTTACATCAGGAAATGTCGGGTCAAACGCAGCATTTACGTCAGCTGAAAGACATTCTGAAGCCGAAAGAACCGTTCTGCCGTTCGAGCCGAGAGCTTCTGCCAGATCCTCGATAAAGAATCTGAGATAATCAGAGCAAAGTCCTGTATTTCCGTCACTTCCTGTTTCTTCCTTGTCGGTTAATACCGTAACTACGGTATGGGCAGGATTTTCACAGTCAAGCGTCGCCGCCAACGCCGGATATGCGCAGACTCTGTCATCATGACCGTATGCACCGATCATACTTCTGTCAAAGCCGATGTCCTTAGCCTTGAAAGCGGGTACTGCTTCAAGCTCTGCGGAAATAAAATCAGACTCGGTAATACCGTATTTTTCAAAGAGAAGATTCAGTATATTAAGCTTAACCGCATCATTTATCTCCTCGTCCGGATAAGGAAGTGAGCCGATAATAATATTAAGCTCCTCACCCTTAATAAGCTGAGCCGAGCTGCGCTTCATCTGCTCTCCTGCAAGATGAGGAAGAAGATCCGAGATACAGAATACGGGATCGTTCTCATCCTCTCCGATTGATACACAAACTTCGCTTCCGTCAGCTTTTATTATAACTCCGTGAAGTGAAAGAGGCATAGCTGTCCACTGATATTTCTTGATTCCGCCGTAATAATGAGTCTTGAACAAAGCCATTCTGTTATCCTCATATAAGGGATTCTGCTTCAGATCAAGTCTCGGGGAGTCAATATGTGCGGCACAAAGTCTTACGCCTTTTTCAATCGGCTCAGTACCGATTATTGCCGCGATAATCGCCTTTCCTCTGTTATTTCGATAGATTTTGTCACCTGCGCTGAGAGACATTCCGTTTTTGTATTCCTTAAAACCTTTGGCTTCAAGGAGTGAAACGGAAGTTTTTACAGCCTCTCGTTCTGTTTTTGCACTGTCGAGAAATTTTTTGTAGTCTTCACAAAAACTGCTGCAATCGCTGTACTGTTCCTCAGTCATGCGAAAGAATCCGTGTTTTTTCCGAGCAAAGAGCTTTTCCTTTAATTCCTTTGCTGAGCTGTTTTTTTCTGACATTTCATATCTCTCCTATCATTCAGCCGCTTAAACTGCATTTTCGGCGGCAGGGTTAACCTTATTCATATAGTATTCCTTGATTCTGTCGGAAACTTCCTTGGAAATGTCTTCCAGTCTTTCAATTGTACTATCATTAGTTATGATATAGTCCGAATGCTTGACAAAAAAATCCTCGTCAAGCTGAGAATTCATGCGTTTTCTTGCCTGCTCAATGGTTAATCCGTCGCGGATGATAATGCGTTTTTCGCGGATATCGGAATCGGCAACAATTGAGATAATCAGCTCGCAGAAATCATCGGCTCTGCTCTCAAAAAGAGTAGGTGCATCAAGAAGAATCAGCTTTTCACCCTTGAGCGAATGTATCCTTATTTCATTCAGTATTTCACCGGTGATATAAGGATATGTAATTGTGTTAAGCATTTCCAGCCTGCCGCTGTCGGAAAAGACTATATTTGCCAGCATGCTCCGGTTCAGCGTTCCGTCGGGATTAATGACCTCGTCACCAAAAAGATCGTGGATTTCGTCGAGACACTTTGTCCCTTTTTTCACAACATCTCTCGCAACCATATCAGCATTGATTACTGCAAATCCGTTTTCTGCAAAAGTCTTTGAAACTGTGCTTTTGCCTGCGCCTGTCTGTCCTGTCAGCCCAACCACCATAACATCATTGAGATTACTCATATCCTTATCACCTCGAATTCCGCCGCCCTTATCAGACGGTTCAATACTGCAAGTCCGACCTCATCGTTGGAGGGCGCTCTTACATAAATTTTTTTTGCTCCGCATTCGTCAAGCTCTCTTAAACGCTGAAAAACATAATGAGCCTGTTCAAGACTTCCATCGCCGTATGTCATGTATTTATACGGAAATTTATCCGCATCTGCTGTATAAATCAGCGAATATACCCCGCTTTCGTTACAGCTTCCGATATACTCAATAAATTTATCAAGCGAGCTGTCCACGAGTACAACATCAGCCTTTGGAGAATAGTGCTTGTATTTCATTCCCGGAGAAGCCGCTTTTTCATTTTTGGAAAGTCCGTTAAGAACTGCATCGTCAATTATTACCTCTCTGCATACGGTAAGAAGCATTTGCCTCGTCACACAACCCGGGCGCAGAATTCTTACACGGCTTTCACCTTCGAAGCAGATAACAGTTGATTCCACTCCGAATTGGCATTGTCCTCCGTCGACTACAGCAGCTATTTTGCCCTTCATGTCATCCATTACGTGAGCAGCGGAAGTGGGACTGGGCAATCCCGAAGTATTTGCCGACGGGGCAGCTATTGGACAGCCTGAAATCTCAATAATACGATGCATCACAGGATGTGACGGAATCCTTATTCCGACTGTGTCAAGACCTCCGGAGGTCACATAGGGAATTGTACTATTTTTTGGAAAAATCATCGTAAGCGGACCGGGACAGAATTTTTCCGCCAATTCATAAGCAAGCGGCGGAATCAACGATGTGTAGCGAACAGCGTCAGAAAAATCCGCAAGATGAACGATAAGAGGATTATCCGCCGGACGTCCCTTTGCGGCAAAAATCTTTCGGACAGCATCCTCGTTAGCCGCGTCCGCGCCGAGTCCGTATACGGTTTCTGTCGGTATACCAACAACCTCTCCGTTTTTTATTAAATTTGCGGCAGCCTCAAGCTGCTGCAGACTGTCGCCCAATAATTGTGTTTCCATATTCCTACGCTTCCTGATTTGCGAGCTTTGCAGCGCGGTCTGCAGTTGCAAGAGCATCGAAAACCTCATCAAGATTGCCGTTGAGAATGTCCTCAAGGCGGTAAATTGTAAGACCTATCCGGTGATCCGTTAATCTTCCCTGCGGATAATTATAGGTTCTGATTCGTTCAGAACGGTCGCCCGTGCCTACCTGCATTTTCCTCTCTGACGCGATTTTCGCATCATGTTCCTCCATCATCGCCTCATAAAGACGCGAACGGAGTATCTTCATTGCCTTATCCTTGTTTTTGTGCTGACTACGCTCATCCTGGCATTCTACGACAACTCCTGTAGGAAGATGCGTTATGCGGACAGCCGATTCTGTTTTATTAATATGCTGACCGCCTGCACCGCTTGCACGGAAATAGTCAATTTTCAGGTCGGCAGGATTAATTTCAAGCTCAACCTCGTCCGCTTCGACAAGAACGGCAACCGTAACCGTTGATGTATGGATTCTTCCCTGCGATTCCGTTTCGGGAACTCTCTGAACGCGGTGAACACCGCTTTCGTATTTGAGCCTTGAAAATGCACCGTCACCCTCAATGGAAAAGCTTATCTCTTTAAAGCCGCCGAGCTCCGTAGGATTGGCATTGAGAATCTCCTGCCTCCATCCCTTTGACTCGGCATACATAGTATACATACGATAAAGCGAATTGGCAAAAAGCGAAGCTTCCTCGCCTCCCGCACCGCTCCTGATTTCGATAATAACATTTTTATCATCATCGGGGTCTTTTGGGAGAAGCAGAACTTTAAGCTCCGATACGATTCGTTCGGAATTTTCTTTTGACTGCTCCAGCTCTGACTGAACCATTTCCTTGAAATCTTTGTCAAGTCCACCGCCCTCAAGCAGCTCGCGTGCTTCGTCATATGCTTCGGAGGTTTTCCTGTATTCGCGGTATTTTTCGATAATCGGGGTCATATTCTTGAATTCCCGCATCAGCTGAGTATAAAGCTTATTGTCGTTTACGATTTCAGGATCTGATAGTTTCCGGCTGATTTCCTCGTATTTTTCTTCCATTACGGCAAGCTTTTCAAACATAAACCAAATCTCCTTATAAAACTGAATCAAATAATACGAGCCGAATTCTATGCCTCGTCTTCACGCCTGATTTTCCTGATACTTTTTTCAATTTTATTTCTCGGAACCATGAATTCGCGGGAGCATTTCACACATCTTAAACGAAAATCCATTCCCGAGCGGATAACATACATTTCATTTGCTCCGCAGGGATGATTTTTCTTCATTACAAGAACATCTCCCGGTCTGATATCCATAGTTTTCCACCTCCAAAAAATATGCGCTCAAATTCACATCTTACATTATACCCTAAAATTTTCAGCAAATCAATATTTTTGGAGTATATTTTTTTGCTTTTGTGTAAAAATAATAAAAACTGATGCCTAAACATATTAAACTCGCCCAAATATTGAAAGGATTATTGAAAAAATGATTAGAATATCAGCAGAATTTGAGTCCCCTGAACTTGCCGAACTGGCAATAAAAAGGGTTAAAAATACAGTCAAAGGAATCCATTCTTCAAATATTATTTACAATAAAATCTCGGACAAGGCAATGAAGCTTCGCAGCGGAAATATCTATACAATTATACCGACCGCTGTTACGACCCACAATTACATCACAGCGGTTGTGGAATCTCCTGCCTCCGAGGATGTTATTACAGAGCCGAACAGGAGCAGAAAAACCTATGCCTGTATTTTCTGTGACGGAGATTCAGCCGCTAACGTCAGGGCGCTGTTTAGCGCAATGGGAGGAATGAAAGTTTCAAATCCAAAAGAATGAGTCATACCGCGGTAATCCTCCGCATAGTATTTAGTGTCGGATAGGACGGCAGTTCACCGTATGGTACTGCCGTAGAATGATAATAATATTGACGGAGGTAAAAATGAACAACTATAAACCAGAGGGCTGTAATTTCAGATCAGCCCATAATCAAAGACTTATTTCAACGATCCAGGGACTGAAAGAGGCTATGGAGAACGGATTCATCGCAGAAGCAAGGGCAATAGTCTGCGACAGCTCCCATAACCTTATCGTTGAGCTTCCATGCGGAAAAGCCGTTATTCCGCGCACTGAAGGAGCTTTGGGAATAAACGACGGTTCTGTACGTGATATCGCCCTTATTTCAAGAGTCAACAAAATTGTATGCTTCAAGGTAGTTTCTGTTCAGAATGACATTGACGAGAATGGATTCTGTGCTGTACTATCGCGCCGTCTCGCACAGGAGGAATGCTCCGAACGTTACATAAGCAGTCTTGCTCCGGGCGACGTTATCGGTGCAAAAGTTACACACCTTGAACAATTCGGCTGCTTTGTTGATATAGGGTGCGGAATTCCATCACTTATTCCAATTGACATGATCTCTGTTTCAAGAATCTCCCATCCATCCGACCGATTCCGCATCGGTGAGGAAATCCGCGCAGTAGTCAAGGCAAACGACGGAAACAGAATATTTCTCACCCATAAAGAACTGCTCGGGACTTGGGAGGAGAATGCCGCCTGCTTCAAGATTGGAGAAACAGTATCGGGTATAGTTCGCTCCATTGAAAATTACGGTATATTTGTCGAGCTTTCCCCGAATCTTGCAGGTCTTGCCGAGCCGAGGGAAGGATTGACTCCCGGACAGAACATAAGCGTATACATTAAGGCTATTATACCTGATAAAATGAAAATCAAGCTCATCATTGTTGATGTCTGCGGTGAAAAAAGTCCACCTTCAAAAGGAAAATATTTTTTTGAAGAGGATCATATGAAAAGTTGGCAGTATGCACCAGAAAAATGCGGAAAGAATATGAATACGGTTTTCTGACCAAAAGCAAAAAGCACCAAAGCCATTCCTGAAAAAGGAATGGCTTTGGCTTGGTAAGGAGAAGAAAAACTGTGATTTTTCAATCACGTGACGACAATCGTCTATATGGAGAATTGTAAGTTATCTTATTTTATTCATCAGAATCCTAATCCTCGGATTCGGTGAGCTGCGAGTTGTTCGCTTCCTGAAGAACAAGAGTTATATCAATATCTTCACCGCCTCTTGAAACGGTAAGAGTTATTTCGTCACCTGCTTTATGCAGGCTCTTTTTCTCATTCAGTTCTTCACCTGTTGTAATTGATTCACCGTCAACGGCTATAATTACGTCACCCACCTTAATTCCTGCAAATTCTGCTGTACTGTCCTCCTGAACAGATACTACATAAACGCCCATTGGAATATTATAGTAGTTTGAAATTGTTTCGGTGACGTCTTTGGTGCTTATGCCGATCTGAGGTCTGCCCTTGACGTAACGGTAATTTATAAGGTCATCAATAATAACCTTTGCTGAATCAATAGGAATTGCAAATCCAAGACCCTCGATGCTTGCAGAACCGTAGCTTGACGACATTTTCGCGGAATTTATACCCACTACCTGACCGCAGCCGTTAAGAAGCGGTCCGCCAGAATTACCGGAATTAATCGCGGCATCGGTCTGAATCAGAGTCATATTTTTTTCGTTTATTGATATTTGTCTGTCGAGAGCAGATACGATTCCGCTTGTTACAGAGCCAAAAAGCTCGAATCCAAGAGGATTTCCTATCGCTATAACAGTCTCGCCTACTCTCAGCTCTGAGCTTTCGCCAAACGGTGCCGGAGTGAGATTTTTCTTATCAACCTTGAGAACTGCAAGGTCAGTTTCGGTATCATAACCGATTATTTTTGCTTCCGCTTCGGTTTCGTCCATAAAAAGCACCGATACGTCCACTGCAAGACCGCATTTGTATTCGCTTTCGTCATAGATGCAGTGAGCATTTGTAACGATATATCCGTCTTTTGACATAATAATGCCTGTACCTGTGCCGATCATATTCCTCGAAGAACCTTCGACTCCGCTGTCGTAACCCCAGCCCCAGCCGTATCCATAATTAGGCTGAGAATATGCAAAGGTTGCTGACACTCCGACAACCGAGGGCATTACATTTTCAACAATATCAGGTATTGCCATTGCGTCTGTTTTTGGAGAAATATCAATAACGCTCTGAACCTTTTGTACTTCATCCTCAGAACTGTCACTTTCAGAATTCTGACTTTTGCTGTTATCGTTCTCCGAATTATCGCTGCTTTCATCAAAATCCGATATTTCGGGACTGTTTGCCTCAACATATTTATAAACCTGGATTGAGCCTGCTCCCACAATTGCCAGAGACAAGATAAACGCGGTAATTTTCAGTCCGCTATGCTTTTTGTTTTTTTTGTGCGAAACAGAGCTGTTTTCCGAAACATAGCTATATGAGCCTGAATAATCATCAGAAAGGTTATTATTGGGGTCATTATTTAATTCAGACATAAACAACTTCCTTTCATCTGCGATAACTCCACAGATCTTAACTGTATCTATTTATAATTATAGACTCTAATGTGATAAAATGATGATAACATACAGAAAATTAACGTTTTTTTATGAAAAAACTATTTTAAGATATAAATATCGAAAATTCGAATCAGTAGATTATTTTTACATATGTATATAAAATAATTTATTCTTAATAAAAATTTTTATTGACAAAACCAATACCAAGATTGTATAATATATGTATTAGCTCAATCAATACATTCATAGGAGGCAAACAGTTCATGTTAAAAATCAAGAAAATTTTACTCGGCATAGTTATTGCTGTATTCGCTGCAGGAATCGGCTTCAACACCTATGCAGGAATTAGAATGATGAATCAGCTCAACAAGGTTAATAACGACAATAAGCAGACTAACGAAACACTCGAAGAATTCAAAAAGCTCTTTGATACAGAACTTCAGGGTGATGTCAATCAGGAGGACGATGTAACTATTTCAGGCGGCTACGAAATCAAGTCAACGACTCATATTTCCGATGCCTACATAACAGGAAATACAGACAGTCTCAGCGATAAAGACAAAGAAGTACTCGATATGGCTTCCGAAGTCCTCGACGATATCATCAGCGATGACATGACCGACTACGAAAAGGAGCTTGCTGTCTACGAGTGGATGACTACCGAGCTCAGATATGATAACGGAGCCCTTGTTGTAATCCCGACTACTCAGGAAGATTGTGACAATCCATATGGCGTTCTGAAGTACCACAATGCTGTATGCGTAGGCTACGCAACTACATTCCGCCTCTTCATGCAGATGATGGACATAGAGTGTATGGTTGTACATAACTCCGAAAGATACCATTCGTGGAACCTCGTAAAGCTTGACGATGAATGGTATCATACCGACATCTACTCCGACTCCGACACCTCAAACTATGCTAATTTTAATGTGAACGATGCTGTCCGTTCTCAGGAGCAGTCATGGAATACAAGCTTCTTCCCTGCCGCTAACGGAATCAAATACAATTATGGATATCAGAACCGCAGGATCTTCGAGGATGTTTACGATATTCCCGAATTAATCAGTGAATTATATGAAGGAGAAAACAGCACAAGCTGTTTCTTAGAGGCTAAAAACGGATTCTCAGCTGAAAATCAGGCTATAGCATCTATGATAATGGATACAATTTCAGAACGTATTTCTTATAATAATGAAGATTTCTATGAAATGCTGACATATACATGGATTCCAAAGGGTGAAGATGATTTTTATCTTGATATTATCGTTACCAAGTCGGATAGTGACGGAACATTTGATTATGAACTTTCCGATGACGATTATAATAAGATAAATGAGGCTGTCAATGAATACTTCCCCGATTATGACATGGACTGGGGTGACGAAGACTGGAGCGGCGAAGAATGGGGCAATGAAGACTGGGATTCCGAATACCCGGACGGTCTGATTATTCCAGAGGGCTGAACATAAATTAAGAAAGGTAAACGACAATGAAAAATATAATGAAATTTATATGTGTGCTTTCATGTACCGCTATGTTTCTGATGACCTGTTCATGCGGTTCAAAAAATGAAAAGCCGATGGAATCCTCAATCATGAAGTCGGTAAGTATGTATGATCTCCAAAAGGCTATGAAAGATGCTGACAGCTCACTTCCTGATATGTCCTATGCAAGCAGCTCAGATGAGAATGCTGCCGACCTTTTCACCTACGTATCAGAGCTTGACTATGGCAAGGTAGACTCCTATTTTCTCTCCTATTCCTCCGAAGGACTCGCTGACGAGATTGCAGTTATTGCTGTGAAAAACGAAAACGATGTCAAGGCGGCTGAGGCAACGCTCCGTGACCACGCCGCTGACAGGGTCAAGCTGTATACTCAGTATGACCCGTCTCAGACAAGCCGTGCGGAAAATGCCCTTATTTTCACCGAGAAGCAGTATGCTGTGCTCATAATAAGCAACAATCAGAACGACGTCAAATCAGCATTTGAATCATTTATCAATCAGGAGTAGAATATGGTTTTCAGCAGTACGTCATTTTTATGCTTCTTTCTGCCGATAACGCTGCTGCTCTATTTTGCGTGTCCTAAAAAGCTACGAAACGGTGTTTTATTTGCGGTCAGCCTTATCTTCTATGCGTGGGGAGAACCCGTATATGTGCTTATTATGCTGTTCTCAACCGTTTTTGACTATGTGAACGGCATACTGATCGGGCATTTCCGCAGGCAGAGTAAGGAGAAGCTGTGCAAAGCTGTGCTTATTGTATCAATGGTCGGAAACCTCGCTATATTAGTTTTTTTCAAATATACCGATTTCCTGCTCAGCTCCGTTAATTCACTCACGGGAGCTTCCTTTCCGCTGCTTGAAATTGCCCTGCCTATCGGTATTTCCTTTTACACGTTCCAGACCATGTCCTACACTATCGACGTATATAGGGGGATTGTTCGTGTTCAGCATAATATCATCAGTTTCGGAGCATACGTCACGCTTTTTCCGCAGCTTATTGCAGGTCCGATCGTAAAATATAAGGACGTTCAGGACGAACTTGAATCAAGGCATGAGAATCTGGACGATTTTGCATCCGGAGTGCGAAGGTTTGTCCTCGGACTCGGTAAAAAGGTTCTCCTTGCCAACCGTGCAGGAGCTATCTATGAACAGATAAAGGGTGCAGAGCTGAGCGTTTCATCGGCATGGCTCGGGGCGGTCATGTTTGCATTTCAGATCTACTTTGACTTTTCAGGCTATTCAGATATGGCGATTGGACTCGGAAGGATGCTCGGATTCAGATTCAACGAAAATTTCAATGACCCATATACAGCCGTCAGCGTTACGGACTTCTGGCGCAGATGGCACATTTCCCTCGGCACTTGGTTCAAAGAATATGTTTATATCCCCCTCGGAGGCAACAAAAAAGGGCTGCTGAGACAGATCGTAAATATATCTGTCGTGTGGCTGCTGACAGGTCTCTGGCATGGTGCGAGTCTCAATTTTGTGCTATGGGGAGCCTATTTCGGAGTTCTCCTGATACTCGAAAAGAGTTTCCTATTAAAGCTCCTTGACAGGCTGCCTAAATTTGCGGGACGTATTTATACTATGTTTTGTGTACTGATCAGCTGGGTCATATTCGCCAATGACAAAATTTCCGACGGTCTTTCATGGATAGATGTGATGTTCGGAGAGGGACGGCTTATCGACAATCAGACGATATATATTATAACGACTCATGTTCCTCTGCTGATTGTCTGTCTGCTGATGAGCAGCTCGCTCCCACGACTCTTCCATGACAGACTGAAAAAGCAAACTGCAGCGTACTACCCTGCCGCTGCTGCTCTGACAGCTGCTGTACTCGTTGTCAGCATGGCATTTCTCGTGGCTGACACCTACAATCCCTTCCTCTATTTCAGATTCTGAGGTGAGCATATGAAGAAAATTTTCAATATTATTTCGACTGTAATTTTTCTTGCTGTTATCTTTGGATCTGGCACAGCAATGTTCATTCTGCCTCAAAAGGATTTCTCGGAAAACGAAAACCGATACCTTGAAAAATACCCGAAATTCAGTTTAAACGGACTATTCAAAGGAGAATATATCCCGAAACTTGAAAACGCATTTAACGACCAGTTTCCGATGCGTGACTCCATGATATCCATGCGCTCGGAAGTGCTGAGGCTCTCGGGAAACAGAGACATCGGCGGAGCTTACCTCGGAAATGATGATTTCCTGTTTGAAAAGCTCACAGACAGCAATATTCTCACTCAGCGCTTTGAACGCAATCTCAATGCGATAAACCGCTTTACAAAGGAATTCGAGGGTGAAACCTACGTTATGCTCGTACCGTCGGCTTCCGATGTGCTCTACGAGAAGCTTCCGCTGTACAACTCTCAGTACGATACAGAAAAAGCCTACAGTAAGGCAAATGAGCTTTTAAACGGATGCAGCTTCATTGATCTGCGCGATACGCTTGGCAACATTGGTGACGATTCATACTACAAAACCGATCATCACTGGACAACTATGGGAGCCGGTGAAGCATACAGGATTTGGTGCGGACTCTGCGGACTCGAATACTCCGAAAAACCGCTTACAGAGCTTTCTGATACGTTCAGAGGCACACTTTACTCAAAGGTGCTCTCACCGGACTGTGCTTACGACAGGATATTCGCCTGCAGCGTGTCTGACGACATCTCGGTATATACAAACGGTACTCCGTCATCGGTTTATGATATGGAAAAGCTTGATACAAAGGACAAATATGCAGTATTCTTCGGAGGTAATTTCGGCAGAATAGACATCACAAATGAGTCATCCGATGCTGAAAAGCTCCTTATAGTCAAAGATTCATTCGCAAACTGCTTTGTGCCGTTCCTCACCGACAGCTATAGTCAGATTACCATGCTCGATCTGAGGTATTTCAGCGGCTCGGTAAAATCGGTATCAAAGGATTTCGATACCGTCCTTTTCCTTTACGAGATAAGTAATTTTGCTCAGGATACCGACTTTATAAAGGTTATTATGTAACGTTATGCTCTGTGAGATGCTGCTTTAAGTCATGTTTAAACAGCATACGTGTATTTATTATAACACAGAAAAGCTCCTGCAATGTGATGCTTCACATTGCAGGAGCTTTATCATAGCCTGTCGTACAGGTCTTTCATATTTTTTGAATACTTATCTATGAGTATCTATCTAATTGATGCTGTGATTATATTATTCTTTATATTTTGAATCAATGCAGAGATATTCCTCAAGGCATAAACCGCTGTTGTAGACTGCTGTCGCAGTTTCAACACCGAGATAGCGAATATGCCACGGCTCATACTTATATCCGGTAATCGCAACCTTATCGGCAGGATAACGAATTATAAATCCGAATTCATGAGCATGTTCGGCAAGCCAAATCGCTTCGGGAGTTCCTGCAAATGAATCATCGATTGTATTTACGTCAATCGCAAGCCCTGTCTGATGCTCAGAGTGTCCGGGACGCGCCGAAAATGTATCAGCTGTTTCAGAACCGTAAATACTTGAATAGTTGCTGTATATTTTCTTCTGATATTCATAGGAACGGAATCCCGACGAAAGATAAATATTCAGGCCTTCCTTCGCTGCAGCTGCCGAAAGTTCATCGAATTTTATTTTTGTTTCTGAATCAAGTCCGGGATTATAGTCTGCCGGAAGTCCGTATGTTTTATTGGCAACCAGAATACCATTGATATATGTCAGATTATTACCGGACTGAGACGATGAAACTGTTTCGGACGGTGATTCGGTTACAGTAACGCTTACATCAGCAGATATTTCCGGTGTATATTCGGAAATAACAGTTACAATACAGCTGCCTGCTCCGACAGCGGTTATATTTCCGATTCCATCAACAACAGCAACGTTCTCATCTGAACTTTTCCAGATTTCTCCCTTTTCAGCGGAACTTTGCGGCGACATGGTGACTATGGGCATTTTTGTCTGTCCCTTTGATAGTGTGATTTCTGTCATCGAAAGCGAGATACCGGTTATTGCATTCGGGTCATTAGATGAAGAATTCACAGATGAATTTGAATCACTTCCCTGCTCCGTTAATCCATCCGTTGCATCATGAAACTGAGTTGTGTTCTCAGAAATCAAAGTATTATCTGTATTATCAATTGTGCCGGGAACTGAAGGAGTATCTGAAACTTCAGATACAAGCTTCCCGCAGCCCGTAAAAGCAGATGAAGCCGTGCATACGGCTAAAACTGCAATAATAAATATACGTATTTTTCTTTGTGAAAATAACATTTTGATTTGCCTCCCTCAGGCATCGGCGATTATATGGATAAGCTCCGCAGATACGTCATTGCCTCTTTATTATTATACTACTATTACAGAATTTAGTCAACAAAAATATAATATTTTTGAAATACTAATTTTCAATTAGATTATTGTAAAAGTGACCGCCGTTACTTATTTACGATCAGCATGACTGCACCAAGGACGGTAAGTACTGCTCCAACAACACGGTTGAGGATTTTCGGTTCCGCTTTATTAGCGTATTTTGCAGCAATCCTCGCCCAGAGAAGCGTCGACAGCATGCATATAATCAATACGAAAACATCCGGACAACCGCCTATTGCAAAATGCGAAGCTGCTCCTGTCATCGCTGTAAAAGTCATTATGAATACACTTGTTCCGATTGCTGTTTTAAGCTCATATCCGAGTACAGAGGTAAGAATAAGGAGCATCATCATTCCGCCGCCTGCACCGACAAAGCCGCAGATAAGACCAATCGCAGTTCCGCATATTATCGACTGAATAACTCGTTTTTTTGCTGATACTTCACTCATATTTTCTTTGGTTGTCATAACGGGTTTAATAATAAATTTAATGCCAAGCAGCAAAGTCATCAACATTGAAAAATTCCCCATTGCCGCTGACGGAAGCAAACTCGCCAGCAGACTTCCTGCAAGGGTGAATATCAGGACAACAAACATCATTACAAGTCCGTTTTTTACATCAAGATTTTTGTTTTTATGATATGTATAAGCGGAAACTCCGCTTGCAAGAACATCACTTGCAAGAGCAATTCCTACAGCCTGATATGCAGGTATATCAAGAAATACAATCAACATCGGACTGATAACAGCAGCCGCGCTCATGCCTGCGAATCCCGTTCCGAGACCGGCTCCGATTCCTGCAATGAAACAAATTATAACCTTAAACAGCATAATGAATTTACCCCATAATTGTATTTATAATAGTTATAAGTATAGCACGTATTTCATGAAAAATCAACACTGTAATTTCAAATAATAAGAGCGCCACAAAAAGATGATTAATCGGAATTATCCCAATGGCGCTCTATTTTGTTTTGGAAGCAGTTACGAAATCCTACGCACAGATCTCAATAACATTCGCACAGGCATACCTGTATATATCAGGTGATTCTTTAGTTATAAATCCTGTATATCTGCTGCTGTAAGGTCGTTTTCGAGATTATCGCGGGCAAGGTCATTGTCAATTACGGAATATACATCTGATACAGGACGTTCCTCTTTATGAGGAATTGTATGATAAACCTTTTGTGACGGCGGCTCTGTACCCACAATTATCGGATTTGCTTTTATATGCCCGTGCTTTGCTCTTCCCTGTATTTCGGGAACAGCAGCTGAATCATCGTGGCTGCGGTAAAATCTTTTCATTCCCTGCTTTGCCATTATATCACCTCGCAATTTATTCTGTACTGTTGTACAGGTTTTTATTATTATCGGTAAATCACATTTTATACTATTGCATTCTATAATGAATACCTCAGATTTTTCGGGACAAATTAATATCAGATATTAAATCTGAACGGAGTGTAATATATGAATGAACTAATAACAATTACTGACAGCGATTCGCTGTTAAAAGCTATTGATCGTGTTAAAAAGGCTCAGGCAAAGTTTGCTGAATTTACTCAGGAACAGGTTGACCGCATATTCAAGGCAGCAGCATCAGCCGGTGCGGCAGCACGTATTCCACTTGCGCGGCTTGCAGTTGATGAAACGAAAATGGGTATTATTGAAGATAAGGTAATCAAGAATCACTACGCATCGGAGTACATTTACAATGCATACAAAAATGCAGTGACCTGCGGAGTGGTTGAACGGGATGAAGCTCTTGGTACAGCTAAAATAGCCGAGCCTGTCGGAGTTATCACAGCTGTAATCCCAACGACAAATCCAACCTCAACAGCGATTTTTAAAGCCCTTATCTGCCTTAAAACACGAAACGGAATTATTTTCGCTCCCCATCCAAGGGCAAAAAAATCAACTGCCGAAGCAGTCAGGATTTTACTTGAAGCAGCGGTAAAAGCCGGTGCGCCCCATGACATAATGGCTTGCATAGCCGAGCCGTCAACAGAGCTTACCGGTATCTCTATGAGTAAGTCGGATATGATTCTTGCAACAGGCGGACCGGGCATGGTTAAGGCGGCATATTCCAGCGGAAAACCTGCAATTGGTGTAGGAGCAGGAAATACACCTGCAATTATTGACAAATCCGCAGATATACGTACCGCAGTCAGCTCAATTATAATTTCCAAAACCTTTGATAACGGAGTGATTTGTGCATCAGAGCAATCGGTAATTGTTGACAGTGATATTTATGATATGGTAAAATCTGAATTAATACTGCGCGGTTGTTATTTTCCTGATACCGATGATCTTGAAAAGCTTCGCAGAATCATCATAAAGGACGGTAATCTTAATCCCGGAATTGTCGGTCAGAGTGCGTGCAGAATTGCCGGAATGGCAGGAATCAGCGTTCCTGAGGACACAAAAATTTTAATTGCCGAAACAAGTATTTTCACCTCGGACGAGCCTTTTGCAAGGGAGAAGCTCTCCCCTGTTCTTGCAATGTACCGCTCGGAAAGTTTTGATAAATCAATTGAAATTGCTGACCGTCTTATTCGTGACGGAGGCTTTGGTCATACAGCATCGCTTTTTGTAAATCCAGACAGAAAAGAGCTGATTGAAAAATTCTCTAACAGAATAAAAGCGTGTCGGATTATATTAAACAGTCCTGCGGCACACGGCGGAATAGGCGATCTCTATAATTTCGGACTTGCTCCATCAATGACTCTCGGCTGCGGTTCATGGGGCGGTAATTCAGTGTCCGAAAACGTTGGAATCCGAAGCTTGCTCAACTACAAAATAGTCGCCGAGAGAAAAAACAATATGCAGTGGTTCAGAGCGCCTCATAAAGTCTATTTCCGACGCGGCTGTATGCCCGAAGCATTAAAGGAGCTCCGGGACATTTATAAAGTGAAAACAGCTTTTATCGTCACTGACAGATTTCTTTATAAAAACGGATATGTAAAAAGCGTAACTAGACGTCTCGACGAGCTTGGTATCGGATACTCGACATTTTATGACATTAATCCCGACCCGACTCTCAGTTCTGCGCTTACAGGAGCAAAAGCAATGAATGATCTGAATCCTGACTGTATTATTGCTTTCGGCGGTGGTTCGGCTATGGATGCAGCCAAGCTTATGTGGGCAATTTATGAGAATCCACAGCTTGATTTTACTGAAATTTCCATGAGGTTCATGGACATTCGCAAAAGAATTTCGTCTATTCCGGAAAATCATCATAAAGCTCTTTTTGTAGCGATTCCTACCTCATCGGGAACCGGCTCGGAGGTAACGCCGTTTACGGTCATAACCGATGAAAAAAACGGAATTAAATATCCGATCGCTGACTATTCACTCATGCCCGACATTGCCGTGATAGATGCCGATATGACTATGACTCAGCCTAAGCCGCTGACCGCCGCATCAGGCATAGATGCGCTTACTCATGCTCTTGAGGCTTATGTATCTGTAATGGCTTCAGACTATACCGATGGAATTGCACTCAGTGCAATAAAAATTATATTCGAGAATCTTCCCTGCGCCTACGAGAACGGCTCGTCCGCTCCAATTGCCCGTGAAAAGATGGCTGACGCTGCAACTCTTGCAGGAATGGCTTTTGCAAATGCATTTCTCGGACTCTGCCATTCAATGGCACATAAACTGGGGGCTTTTCATAAACTTCCCCACGGAGTCGCAAATGCACTGCTTATTACGGAGGTAATGAAATTCAACGCTTCAGAAGCTCCCTCAAAGCTTACAGCATTTCCATATTACAGCTATCCGCAAACATTGAAACGATATGCAAAATGTGCTGTTTTTGTTGGACTGACAGGTGAAAATGATATCGAGCTTTTCAATGCTTTAATTGAACGTATTGATGAATTAAAAAAGATTATCGGTATTAAAAGGAGTATCAGGGATTATGGTATCAGCAAGAGTGATTTTCTCGCCACTCTCGACGAAATGACCGAGCAGGCATTCGATGACCAGTGTATTATTTCTAATCCGCGTTATCCTCTTATGAGCGAGATTAAAGAGATCTATCTCAAAGCATATTACGGTTAAATTCAAAGCCGCTTCGGATTCATTTAATGATGAGAAGTGGCTTTCGGTATTAGGGCGTGTTGACAGATTATCAATTCATTAGAAACATATTCATAAACTCGTCTATTGTATAATTCTTTTCGTCATCAGGCATTGTTACATATGAATAGGCTTTGTTATCCTTTGCGGCTTTGAACACATCATCCGTCCATTGTACAGATCCTTGTCCCGTTATATTTACATTAGCATAATCACTTTCTGTTGCTCTGTTACGAACAACATTGATATAGTCAAATCCATAGTTTTCTGCATCGTTGTCTATCTTATAAATATAAGTTTCATGAATCATATTTTTTTCATCACCGTGAAAGACAGCTATGTATCCGTCTTTTACAGTTTGTGATTCTTTATTTTCCGGCATAATGTTATCATCGTTGTCATTTCCTTCTGCATCGGGATAGGATTGACTAACCATATTAAGAGTAACATTACTTATAAAAGGATAGCTATTTATATAGTCCGCTATTTCTTCAAGTTTCTCTAATGACTTTTCTTCTTGAAATTCTATTTGATAATCTCCCGTAAGCTCAATACATCCTACTATATCAGCATTAAGTTCATCTGCTATCTTTTCTATTTCTGTTTTTTCCGTATCAGCAAACGCACTTATCAACAACTGATTTCTGACATACTGCACTCCTGTTTTTTCATCAATTACAATATCCTTATCAGCAGCCGTTTTATAATAGGCATCACCTATATCTGTTGTTTCGGGATATGTCCAGCCCTCGTAGTGTTCATTCATCAGCACACCTTTAGGAATTGCAGCCATATAGCAAAAGCCGCCCATTACCTCCGGTTGTTCATCTCCATCGGGAGTTTTACTATCTGCTGTCCGTACAAAACGCAAGCTATCCTTATCAACAAGCAAAGCACCGACTTTAAGGTAATATCCGCCGCAGCTCACTTCTTCATACTCTATTACATAGCTATAATCACTGACGGGATATTCAGCTATCATATCATTGAATGGTTCAGAAATAGCCGTACTGTAATCCCATAATTCATCTTCTGTCAATCCGTCAGGCGGCAAGGCAAGCCCATATCGTTCCATTGCATAATCAAGTTGTTCTTCATTTTCAATTATAAGTGCACCCGGATGATTACCCGATATATATCCGCAATCATAACTCAGCAAGTATATATCGCTTCCCGTCAGGAGTTTTGCATTCCCGCTGTACTGACTCATATCTATGTTCAGCTCTACACCATCAGCAGAATAATATTTATCAGTTTCATTTACGGTGCTCAGTTTAACAGTAGAAGAAGCGTTATCTTCTACTTGTGCGGTATCATCTACTGTCCTACCACATGATGTAAGAATAAGACTTAATGCTCCGAGTAATATCAAGTATCGTTTCATAATGACTGTCCTTTCAAATGATATTCTAATACATAAGTGTCTCAAAGCAGCGTAATTGTTGCCTTTCAAAGAAAAAATCGTCAGTTTGCATATATAATTTTGGAAAATTTAGGCAATTCAACTATCTGCTTGATTGTTTATACAATCAGAAACATCTGAATTTATGGCATAATGTTGCACAAATATGACTGACATATTTTGATGCAATATTTAGACGGAAAATAAGTGAACAATATTTACACATCGAAAGTCAGGTGATCTTATACTGAAAAAAGAAACAATCGCTGATTTTACATTTATTGCCGAAATCATCATTCAACCACCAACTCTCTGACCTCTACTTTCTTTAGCCTTCGGGATAGCAGATAGGCAAAAATAAAAAGCTCGACTGCTATTTTCTAAGATATTTCGCCGTTATCGTTCTGCCGTTTTCAAGCATTTCCTTCGGCGTTCCTGTAAATACAACCTCGCCGCCTTTTGTGCCTCCGTCGGGACCTATATCAAT
The DNA here is from genome assembly GCA_029007035.1 of Oscillospiraceae bacterium. Classification (GTDB taxonomy): domain Bacteria; phylum Bacillota; class Clostridia; order Oscillospirales; family Ruminococcaceae; genus Ruminococcus. Next base: position 732 of record JAQXHC010000024.1, on the reverse strand, counting down.
AATGTAGTCGGCAAGCTTCATAACATCTGTGTTGTGTTCGATAACAATAACCGTATTTCCTCGGTCAACAAAGGCTTCGAGAATACTTACGACCTTTTCAATATCAGCGGCATGAAGCCCCGTTGTGGGCTCGTCCAATATATAGATATTGCCCTCTTTCCTGATATTCTGTGCAAGCTTTACTCTTTGTCGCTCTCCTCCGGAAAAAGTTGATAATGGCTGTCCTAACGAGATGTAGGACAGTCCGACTTCCGTAAGAGCATTCAGCATTGAAGATATTTTCTTGTTTTCCGCGAAGAAAGGCACAGCATCCTCAACGCTCATATTCAGAACATCAACAATGGTTTTTCCCTTAACCGAATACTTTAAAGCTTCTTCGCTGTATCGTGTGCCGTTACAGTGCTCACAGACGGTTGTAACAGGCTCCATAAAGACAAGCTCGGTAGTTATTGCACCCCGTCCTTTACAATAGGGACAGGCGCCCTTTCCGTTAAAGGTGAAAAGACCGGGTACTGTATTATTTTCGGCGGCGAAAACTTTTCTTATTTCGTCAAAGAATCCTAAGAAGGTGCAAACGGTTGAACGTCCTGTTGCGGTAACGGCACTCTGGTCGATAAGAACCACCTGTTCCTCATACTGCTTTGCAAAAACATCTCTGATGAGGGTTGATTTTCCGCTTCCTGCAACGCCTGTTACTACGGTCATTATTCCGAGGGGAATATCAACATCAAT
>JAQXHC010000023.1 GCA_029007035.1 Oscillospiraceae bacterium | reverse complement strand
ACACCTATTATATATGACATATTATTATTCCTTTCATTATTGAGCTAAATCAGAATTTACGAGCTGAGCCAGCTCGACCGCAGTCACGATGCCGCTCGTAAACTCGCTTTTCTGTTCGTAAGTTGTAATTTGCTTTCGCTCACCGCACTGCTAATGTAAATCAGAATTTATTTCAGTATAATCCTTGCTGTAATCTTTCATTGAAATCATCAACTGCTTCTGCGATATCAGGATTAGTTGATTTATCATTCAATTCAATTGCCCATTTCAGTAAATCAAGCGATAAAAGTTCACATAATTCTAATAATCGTCGATAATCCCAGTCATCGGTAATATCTACAAAACGAAATACTGTTTGTTTGATTTTGGGAGATACCCATTCAACAGGAAACTGTTTCAAACAATTTCTTGCAATCGTAATCGGCATAACATTTGTTGGCTGACAAGCCCAAGAGATAAGCTCCCCTACAACTTCTGAAGCAATTTCTTCAGAGAGAGCCATAATTTCAGATGTGCTAAAGTAGATTTCCTTATTTGCAATACTATTTAGTGAGTCTGCAATTGCTTTTTCATATGCGTGCATATAATACCACCTAACCCCCGATTTATCTTATTACAACCTATGAACAAGAAGGCGTTCAGGACGCTGACTCCATGAGGGAGAGATGTCCTGAACGTCCTTTAAAAAACTAAAGCTTAAAGACTGAACATAATATTATTCATGACTGCTTCAAGCATTTCCTGCCGTCCGCTGCCGAGAGAAGCAGTAACCTCGCCCTTGCTGAGCGCGTATTTTTCGAGATCAGCCATTGTTGCCCTGCCGTCGATTATGTCCTTGCCTATACCTGTAGTCCACGAGGAATATCTGTCCTCAACGAACTTGTCAATTCTGCCGTCGGAAATCATTCTGTCGGCAATTTTCAGACCGAGTGCAAAGGAATCCATGCCTGCGATATAGGAGTGGAAAATATCCTCGGGAGTGAACGAACCGCGGCGTGCCTTTGCATCGAAATTGAGTCCGCCGTTTGTGAAACCGCCTGCCTTGAGCACCTCATACATACACAGAGCTGTCTCATAAACATTGGTCGGGAACTGGTCAGTGTCCCATCCGAGTAATGTATCACCCTGATTAGCATCGATTGAGCCGAATGCACCGTTAACCCTTGCCACACGAAGTTCATGCTGGAAAGTGTGCTGAGCAAGAGTAGCGTGGTTAGCCTCAATATTCATTTTGAAGTCCTTGTCGAGTCCGTATTTGCGCAGGAATCCGAGAACTGTTGCGGTGTCGAAGTCGTACTGATGCTTTGTAGGCTCCTTGGGCTTGGGTTCAACATAGAAATCGCCTGTGTAGCCAATCGAGCGAGCATAGTCAACGGCAAGTCTCATCAGACGCGCCATATTGTCAAGCTCCAGCCCCATATCGGTGTTGAGCAAAGTCTCATATCCCTCGCGTCCGCCCCAGAAAACGTATCCGTTTCCGCCGAGCTTCACAGTTGCATCGATAGCTTTTTTTATCTGAGCAGCTGCAAATGCAAAAACATCTGCAGAGGGAGAAGTTCCTGCACCGTGCATATATCTCGGGTGGTCGAAGCACTTAGCCGTTCCCCAAAGACATTTTTTAGTCGGATCAGCTTTCATTTTTTCAGCAATATAGTCTGTAACTTCATCGAGCTTTGCATTAGTCTCCGAAAGGCTGCCGTACTCAGGTGAAAGATCACGGTCATGGAAGCAGAAATAGTCAATTGAGAGCTTGTCCATGATCTCAAAAGCCGCGTCAACCTTTGCCTTTGCTCTGGCGGATGGATCGGTCTGTCCCCACGTCTTGTCGGCTGTTCCGACGCCGAACATATCCGTACCGTCGCCGCCCATTGTGTGCCACCATGAAAGCGCGAATTTAAGCTGCTCGCGCATGGTTTTTCCACCGACTACCTCCTCGGGATTGTAGTACTTGAACGCGAGAGGGTTTGCCGAGTTCTTCCCCTCATAGGGGATTTTGCCTATTCCTTTAAAGAATTCGCCCATAAATAATATCCTCCTGAAAGTTGATATATTGCGGAAAGACACAGATTATATCTTTCCCTAATCGGTTCGGTTGTCTGCCTATTTTTGCCTAATTCCGAGCGGACATACCTTGCTCCGATTTTAGCTGAGAAGTGAAATTGAAATACTCCTGTCGTCGACATCGAAGTAATTTTCGAGATCGGCAATATAGTAACGGAAGCAGATTTTACCGTTAAAAATCATAACATCACCGCTTTCCGGCACTCCGAGCATTGCAAGCTGCTCGTCAGTGAGCGTATTTAGATAAACCGAATCGTCTTTTTCGGTATAGTATTCCTCGCGCCATGCAGGGGTAATATCGCTTAAATATGCGGTTTTTCCGCTGTCGAGCTTGCTGTCGGTATAGAGCTTCGCAGGCGGATTGGGAATATAATATCTTCCGTCCGATGAGCGCGCAAGTGAGAAAATTGCAAGCTGCTCGTCAGTAAGCGTGTCAAGATAAATCTTTTCAATGTCAGACGGTTTGTGACCGATCTGGATTTTCTGCTCTGCTGTAATTCCGGTAAGTGCAAGCTTATTATCGTAGGTATATCCGAGCTTTTTCAGGCTGCTTTCGCTGAGATGCACGGAAATCGTATCCGAAATTGAATTGAGGTACTGAGTGATCTCGGAACGTGACTGAGTTATCCACTGGACATCGGCTGTTTCGGTGATAGGACGTTCGAGATAAACAGTCCTATCCATATTTTTAAGTGAAAATGTCACAAAGGGGAAATGCTTGTCGGCATAATTCGGCTCGATTATAACAGCGGTACTTCCGTCGGATGAATCCTCTGTATTTACAACTTTGTAGCGATATCGCTGCGACGGAGAAATACCCGAAGCTATAACGTCCGTTTTGCTGGTAGTTACGAAAAACGATGTAAAGAGAAAATAGCCCAGCGCTCCAAATATGTAAAGCAACAGGAAAATCGTTCCAAATGCAGTTTTGAAGCCCTCTCCGGCGCCTGAAAGGAGAAGAATTGTAACTCCTGCGGCAATAATCGGAATAATTATTCCCCATTCGCCGAAATACAAAAGAACGACCGGAAGCATTGCAGGAAGAATCACAACGCTTGCAATCCTGGTTATAATCTGTTTGCGTGTGTAAAGCATTACAACAACCGCAAAAATCGAGATACCCGTAACGAGCATACAAAGTGATATGCGTGATGATATTTCTATACTATAAAATATTGAACAATAGCAAAGCCAGCACGCCATAAAAGCGTACAGACCGCTCAGAAGAGAAATGACTCTTTTTGTCCATATATTAGAAAAAAATTTTTTCATTGTTACCTCCATACATCTGAAAGCTTTCACACTCTCAAATTGCTGCACATATATATTATAACATTTTCCTCGTGAAGTTACAAGGCATTTTTGAAATTTTTTCCGATATGTAACATTTTCTCTCACAGGAACATTTTCTAACGCTTTTTCTGATTTTTACGTGCGGACTTCTCAGCAATTTCAGCAGATGTGCTGTAAAATTTGCACGCAGATGATTTTTTCATATATGTATTTACATTTCTTTTCTTTTGTAGTATAATTGACTTATAAAACTTTCGGAGGTACTCATGAACAGCTTTTCTCCAAACGAAATTCTCACCTTTGTCGAGGAAAACGACGTTAAATTTATCCGTCTTACCTTCTGTGATATGTTCGGAAACCTAAAAAATATCGCCATTATGCCTAACGAGCTTCCACGCGCGTTCAGCCACGGGATCCCATTCGACGCTTCATGTATCAGTGACGGATGTTCTGATCTGCTGCTCGTTCCCGATATTTCGACACTTTCCGTTCTCCCCTGGCGTCCGAAATCAGGACGTGTTGTCCGTTTTTTCTGCGACCTGAAAAACATGGACGGCTCAGACTATATAGGAGATATGCGAAGCTCTCTTTCAAGCTATATGAACTCGCTGCGCCTTGACGGTTATGCCTGCGAAATGGGTACAAAATGCGAATTTTATCTTTTTGAACTCGACGAAAACGGCAATCCGACTCATATTCCCCACGATGACGGAAGCTATCTTGATGTAGCTCCCCTCGATAAATGTGAGAATGCACGACGCGAAATCTGCCTGTCCCTCGAGGAAATGGGACTCAGTCCGAAAAGCTCCTGTCATAAACACGGTCCGGGGCAGAACGAAATCGAATTCCGCGAAAACGAGCCTGTATCAGCTGCCGACAATATGGTTCACTATAAGACCGTCGTTAAATCAATAGCCGCGCAAAATGGCCTTTTTGCGTCATTTATGCCGAAGCCGCTCCCCGATAATTACGGCAGCGCACTGAGCATTTCCGTCAGCCTCAAAAAAGGCGGCGAAAACATTTTCGGTCCGTCACCGAGAGAAATGAGCGTCGAGGGTAAATGCTTTATTGCAGGAGTCCTTCGCAGAATAACCGAAATCACTGCCTTCCTAAACCCGACCACAAACTCGTATAAACGCTTCGGAAGCGGCTATGCTCCGTCATTTGTCAACTGTTCTTACGGAAATAATGCTCCCCTTATCAGAGTGCCTGTCTCCGCAGGTACAGCTCCGCGGATTGAGATTCGCTCCGCTGATGCCTGCTGCAACCCATACGTAACGTTCAAACTGATTCTCGCTGCCGGAATTGAAGGCATAAAGAGTGGGGACTGTTCGCTTTTTTACGACAGTATGCTCACGGAAAATTTAAATAATACACAGTTTGAGCATCTTCCCTCATCCCTTAACGAAGCGTTGGAGCTTGCAAAACAAAGTGAGTTTGTCCGTGAAATGCTTTCAGATGAGATAAGACATAACATCTTCCGAAAGCTTGAAAAACAGCTTGACGACTACGAAAAATCCGACGACGACGAGGAATTCGAAAAAAAATACTATTTTAAGTCTATCTGATACGGGTGTAAAAAATGGAAAGAGCTTTAATTGTATCAAACTCAGTTCGCAACACCGATACCATGCAGCGGCTCCTTGACATCAACGGATTCTTTAAGCTGACCAAAGCTTCAAGCGGAAGTCATGCGCGGAGGATTATTTCGGACAGCGAGTTTGAGCTTGTAATAATTGATTCGCCGCTTCCCGACGAATTCGGACATGAGCTTGCGATTACGATTTCCGAGGTCACTGCGGCAGGTATCATACTTATTTGCCGTAACGACATCGCTGCCGACATGGGCGAAAGGGTCTCTGATTCCGGGATTTGCGTCATATCAAAGCCGTTTGCCGCCGACGCATTCCTGCGCTTGCTGAAAAAGATCCGTGATACGCGTGCAAGAATGCTCGGTTCAAAAAAAGAAAATGTCAGTCTTCTGACTAAAATCGAGGAGATGCGGCTGATTAACCGTGCCAAATGCACCCTGATGCAATATCTGAAATTCACTGAACCGCAGGCGCACCGATATATCGAAAAACAGGCAATGAACAACAGACAGACGCGAAAAGAGGTTGCATTGAAAGTTCTTGCTGCCTACGAGAGATGAATTTGTGCATATTAACGAAATCAATGCAAATTATGCCTATTGATTTGAACGCACTTTTATGGTAAAATATAGACATTACCGTGCGGTGCTGCCTGCAGTATAGCACTGTTTATTCAGTAATGGAGGAATTCTATGCTTAACGCGGACGTTAAAGATTTTAATTTCACTTCCGAAGCCGACGGACTCGAAATAAGCGCAGTAATCGCCGTACCATCGGGAAATGTAAACGGAATAATTCAGATTGTTCATGGTATGTGCGAATATAAGGAGCGATATTTCGACTTTATGGACTATCTCGCAAGTGAGGGTTTCATAACTGTGATTCATGATAACCGCGGTCACGGAAAAAGCATCTGCACAGAAGATGACCTCGGATTCATGTATAAAAACGGCGGAGCCGGATTTGTTTCAGACATTGCTCAGCTCAACCGTATTATCCGTGAGGCATATACCGGCGTGCCTGTTTTTATGATCGGACACAGCATGGGTTCACTTGGTGCGCGGTGCTTCGTCAAAAAACACGACACTGACATTGATGGTCTTATTGTCCTCGGCTGTCCATGTTTTACGCGCTTTTCAAGCTTCACACGCTCGGTTAATTCAGCGGTTTCCCAGAAGCTCGGCAGCCATTACAGAAGTGCAAAAATCAGCAGCGCTCTCGAGTCGGTTTTCAACAAGCCGTTTTCAGCTGAAAATACCGAGCACGCTTGGATCTGCAGCGACCCCGACGTAGTTGAAAAATTCAACTCCGACCCGCTTTGCAGCTTTATATATACTCTCAACGGATACGAAGGCCTGCTTTACCTGCTGAATGAAACCTACTCGAAGCGCGGCTGGAATGTACAGAATCCACACCTGCCAATTCGTTTCCTCTCGGGAAAGGAAGACCCGTGTATGCTGTCGGAAAAACGCTTTTTCAAGGCACTTTCGCTCATGGAAAAAGTCGGATATGAGAGCATTTCTCACCGTCTTTTTGACGGTATGCGCCACGAAATCCTGAACGAAAAGAACAATTCCGTTGTATACAAGGATATCGCAAAGACAATTTTCTCGTGGCTGGACAGACTCTGAAATATTATCTCCATGTCTTTTATTCAATCTGCAGAATAATCCGGCTGTATATCTGTACGACAACAATAATTTGATATTGCGTTTACAGTTACCTATCGTCTCCGTTTTGGAGACGTTTTTTTGTTATTACTGCTGTGAAAATATCTGAGAACCTGTCCGCATAGGAAATGTGTGCGGATTTTCGAGCAGAATCTTGTCACTGACAAGGCAAAAATGTGCAGGCATACTTAACGTATGACAAGCATTTTTAACGCAGTAAGCAGCACAATTTGCCGCAAATACGCACGCAGATGCCTATGTGGACAGGTTCTAATATAACTTGAATCGATTGTTTATTTCTATGAACAATGTATATTCTGCAAAAAAATTCGCAAACCTATTGACAAACAGAAAAATATATGATATATTAAACATATGAACAGATATTCATATGAAAGGGATGTATTTATGACTAAAACCTACACTGTCAAAAATCTCGACTGTGCTCACTGCGGAACAAAAATCGAACAGGAGCTTAACCGGATTGAGGGAATAGATTCAGCCGTACTGTTTTTTGCCGCAAGAAAACTGAAAATCAGCGGTGAAATAAACTCCGGAACACTGGAAATTCTCAACGCTGCCGCAAGAAAAATTGAGTCCGATGTGGAATTTCTCCCCGAAGATGAAGATAATATAGGCGGCGAAGAAGAATCCCTGAAAGGTGATATTATTACTCTCATCATCGGAGCGATAATTTATGCTTCCGCGATTGTCTGTTCTCGGCTGAACCTTGAAATTGCCTCAACCGTTCTTTATATCATCTCGTACCTCGTCCTTGGCAGAGAAATTATCATCAACACATTTAAAAATATAAAAAGCGGCAGCATTTTTGACGAAAATCTGCTGATGACCATTGCAACAGTTGGTGCGATGATTCTCGGTGATTATTCCGAAGCTGTCGGAGTTGTACTGTTCTTCAGTATCGGAGAGCTTTTTGAGCACTATGCCGTCAGACAAAGCCGCAATGCGATTACCGCTGCTGCTACACTGAAGGTTGACGAGGCGGATATCCTGCGCGGTGAGGATTATGTTCGCCTTAACGCCGATGAAATCCGTGTCGGAGACTTAATCCGCGTAAAAGCCGGTGAAAGAATCGCTGCTGACGGCATAGTTGAATCGGGCAGCACAAGAGTTGATACCTCCGCAATAACGGGTGAGCCTACTCCTGCGAGCCTGACTGTAGGCAGCCGCGCTGTTTCAGGCTGTATCAACCTCGGCAGCGTAATCACTGTTCGCGCCGAGGCTGAAGCAAAAGACTCCACAATAGCAGGAATTGCCAATGCTGTCGAGAATGCAGCTGCTTCAAAACCGAATATAGACCGTTTCATTACGCGATTTGCAAGGATTTACACACCGATCGTACTTGCGGCTGCGCTTGCAGTTGCCATTATCCCCTCGATTTTAACTGGAAATCCCTCAAAATGGATTTACACCGCTCTGACCTTTCTCGTTATAAGCTGTCCGTGCGCTATTGTACTGAGTGTTCCGCTTGCTTACTTTTCGGGAATCGGTGCGGCTTCAAGGCTTGGAATTCTATTTAAGGGCGGTCAGTCACTTGAAGCGCTCGCAAAAATTAAAGCTGTTGCATTCGACAAAACCGGTACTGTCACAAACGGTACTTTTGAAGTTACAGAGGTTATGCCATTCGGCGAAAAAAATGAGAATATACTGCTTTCACTCTGTGCTGCCTGCGAAGAAGCTTCGGGTCATCCGGTAGCGGTTAGCATCATGAAGTACTGTCGTGAACGGAATATCACCTTTACAAAAGCAGAAAATGTCTCTGAACTTGCAGGCAGAGGAATTTCGTGTACCATTGGTACGGATCATGTTCTCTGCGGCAACGAACGGCTAATGCATGAAAATGGAGTTACAGTTCCGGACAATCGTCCTGTTGCAGGAAGTGTTGTTTATGTCGCGCGGAACGGCTGTTCAGAAGGACGGATCGTGGTTTCGGATACTATCAGAAAGCGTTCGGCAGCTGCGGTTGCAGAACTGAAAAAGATGGGAATCCATACATCAATGCTCACCGGAGACAAGGCTGAAAATGCTGATATTACGCGTAAATCCGTCGGTATTGACGAAGCCGTCGGCGGACTCATGCCCGATGAAAAGCTCAATGAAGTCAGAAAAATCCGCAGCAGATACGGAGCGGTAATGTTCGTCGGCGACGGTATCAACGATGGTCCGGTTCTCGCAGGAGCAGATGTCGGAGCGGCTATGCATAACGGTTCAGAGCTTGCCCACGAAGCCGCCGATGTGATTTTTATGAACAGCGAACTTGATTCTGCTGTCCGCGCAAAGAAAATCGCTGACAAAACACTTCGTATAGCCGCAGAAAATATTGTTTTTGCGCTGCTTTTCAAGCTTCTTGTTATCGTTCTCGGTCTGCTCGGCTTCGCAAGTATGTGGTTTGCAGTATTTGCCGACTCGGGTGTTGCCATGCTCCTTATCTTTAATTCTATCAGAATTCTAAATACAAAACAATTCAAATAAGCTGATTTCATAATATTCAATTGTATATGTATTTCTAAAATTTTTGCAGGCAAGGTCGTATATGTGTATTCCCCCGCCTTACGGCGGTGGAATACGCTGTCAAAATTCACCTTTGCCTACATTTAATTTGCACATTCATTGTATATAGAGTGTGTTGACAATTTCGATATTTGTGGTATAATTGAATTATAATTCAGGACAATCCAAGGAGGTCAAGACCTATGAAAATTGAAACTAAATGTCTCCATGAGGGCTATACACCGAAGAATACCGAACCACGCGTTGTTCCGATCGTTCAGAGTACAACCTATGTTTATGACTCAACCGACGACGTTGCCGCAGTTTTCGACGATCCAACCAAAAGCCTTATTTACTCGCGTTTTGAAAATCCCACTGTTATGGCGGTCGAGGAAAAAATAGCAGCTCTTGAAGGCGGAATCGGTGCAATGTGCACATCCAGCGGTCAGGCTGCAAGTCTCTGTTCGATTCTCAATATCTGTCAGGCAGGCGACAGCTTCATTTCAGCTGCGACAATCTACGGCGGAACTATCAACCTGTTCGCGGTGACATTAAAAAAACTCGGAATTGAGTGCATTTTCGTAAGCCCCGATGCCTCTGAAGATGAAATCCGTGCAGCATTCAAGCCTAATACAAAGGCTGTTTTCGGCGAAACACTTGCCAATCCGGCTCTTACGGTTTTTGATATCGAAAAATTCGCAAAAATCGCTCATGAAAACGACGTACCACTTATCGTGGATAACACATTCCCAACGCCAATTCTTTGCCGTCCCATCGAGCACGGTGCGGATATCGTTATTCACTCCACCTCAAAATATATGGACGGACACGCTGTTCAGGTCGGCGGTGTTATCGTCGATGCAGGTACATTTAACTGGGCAAACGGCAAATTCTCTGATTTTACCGAGCCGGATGACAGCTATCATGGCATTGTGTATACCGAAGCTTACGGTAAGGCTGCCTATATCGTAAAGGCAAGAATGCAGCTCATGAGAGATTTCGGATGCTATCCTGCTGCTCAGTCGGCGTTCTATCTGAATCTCGGACTTGAGACACTCGCAATCCGCATGAAACAGTACTGCGAAAACGCACGTATCGTTTCGGAATTCCTTGAAGCAAATGACAAGGTAGAGTCGGTCAACTATCCCGGTCTGCCCGGAAACAAGTATCACGAGCTTGCCAAAAAATATCTGCCAATGGGCTGCAGCGGTGTTATTTCATTCGTCATAAAGGGCGGAAGAAAAACTGCCGTCAAGTTCATGGACTCTCTTAAACTTGCATCAAACGAAGTTCATGTTGCCGACATCCGCACCTGTGTTCTTCATCCGGCAAGTGCAACTCACCGTCAGCTTACCGATGAACAGCTTATTGCCTGCGGAATCAACGGCGGTATGATTCGTCTCTCTGTCGGACTTGAAAATGTTGAAGACATTCTCGACGACCTCAAACAGGCCTTTGCCAATATCTAAACCTGTCAGTTAAAGAAACCTTCAGTCAGGAGTAACTCAAGGACTCTTGCTTCTCTTTCAAGCATTATACGGTTATATGGACTATGGATTTCACTGCGATTCTTGTTTATGGCAATCATTGGTTCAATATATTCTAAAGTAAAAGATTCTTCCGCTTCATAATCATCTAAATCCTGAGGAACTGCTCCCCCATTGGCTTCGCAAAGAAAATAATAATTATTCTGAATAAAACATTCCGTATCATCTTTATCACTCTTTTGAATGCGATGAACATATCCATATTCTTTTACCGTTTCAGGATTTACAATCAGTCCTGATTCTTCACGAGTTTCTCTGATCATGGCATCAACAGGATTTTCGCCATCTTCTATTCCTCCACCGGGAAATTTATAATAATCATATTTCAAACTGTGAATCATGGCAATTTTATGATTATTTATGATAATACTTCTGGCAGAATTACGAACAAATGTATTTGTACATTGCTCATGATCTTTTTTATCCATTTCAAATAATAGTCTCATACATCCTCCACAAATTCAATTTGACGGTTACTTTATTATATCATCACAAAATATAAAAGTCAACTTATAAAACGAAAAGCCACTTCTGATACTAACATCAAAAGTGGCTTTTATAATACGTAATGAAACACTGATTGTGCATACAAAACTGCTGAAACACCAATCATTCGGCAGATCTATCTGAGAGTACTTCAAGGATTGTTATGGATCATCCTGCCATCGCAGTACGAATCACTTCAAGCGCCTGGTTAAGCTGCTCATCGGCTTCGGTGTCTTCGTTTTCATCGACTATGTATTCAGGTGTCAGTCCGATTCCGTCATAACAGTCGGAGTATGCTGTTTTGTATTCAGCAACCGTAAGAACAACCGCACTTCCGTCATCAAATTCGGCAGTGGTCTGCATGACTCCTTTACCGTATGTTTGAGTACCTACCAGCTGAGCTTTCCCGAAGTCGCGGAGCGATGCAGCAAAAAGCTCAGCGGCACTCGCAGTTTTTTCGTTCACAAGAACCACCATCGGCACATCAATTTCCGATTCATCCGAATAAACAAGAGTTTCCGAATGACCGTCCTTATACTCTGCTGTCGCCACAACACCCTCCGGAAGCAATGGGTCGACGCACTCCTCAAGTGATGAAACAAGTCCGCCGCCGTTTCCGCGAAGATCAAAAATAAATCCTTTCGCACCGTTGGAGATAAGCCGCTCAAGCTCACTGATAAACTGCTCAGATGTATTTTTCTTGAATCCGGAAATTCTGATATATCCGACATATCCGCTCATCATCTCGCCCTCGGCAGTCTGGACCTTCATGGCTCGTCGGGTAAAAATATAATCCGTATCTACTCCATCGCGGCGCACAGTAATAGAAACACTTGTTCCCTCCTGTCCTTTCAGCGCCTCGATTGATTCATTAAAGCCCTCGGTGAGAACATCGTTTCCGTCGACAAAGGTAATAATATCTCCTGCACGAAGTCCCGAATCAAGAACCGGTGAATCAGCCATGATCTCAACAATTCTTATATATCCGCTCTCATCCTCGGTCAGAGTCAGTCCGAGTCCGACAAGCTCTCCGGAATCTTCACTCTGCTCCTCCTGATACTCCTCCGCCGTCAGATAGCGCGAATATTTATCGTCAAGACCGTTTACGTAACCTTTCAGAATACCATCGTTAAGGCTTTCTTCGTCAATGTCACTGTAATAATTTTCGCGGACATAACTGTCAAGAATCTGCAGACTATTATATTTTTTCGCCTTTTCATTCACGTCCACGACCATTTTATTAAAACTCTGGAGCGAGAAAAAAGACGTTAAAATAAACGTTACCGCCGCCGCAATAGCAATCAGACTTATGGCGAGTCCGAGACTGATTTTTTTGTTCATATTTTTATCATCACTTTCAATCTGTGAGCACAGATTCCGATAAACCGACCACCGAAAATGCGCTCCAAAAAATACGGGCAGCGCGAAACTGCCCTATATTACGGTAAAACCGCTGTTATACATAATTTCTCGGATTCTGAGCAACTCCGTTCAGACGAACCTCAAAGTGGAGATGATAGCCTGTGGAGTGACCGGTACTTCCGATATAGCCGATAACCTGTCCCTGTGAAACCGTATCGCCAACGGACACACAAGCCGATGCAAGATGACCGTAAAGCGTGGAATAACCGCCGTCGTGAGCGATAATAACATAATTTCCGTAGCCGTTTCCGCAGCAGTTTCCCGACTTTGGATAGTTGTGCGTGCACGGACATGAAACACTTATAACCGTTCCCGATTTAGATGCAACCGCAGGCGCACCCGAAATTCCGCCGCCTGCAATATCAATACCCTGATGCAGTCTTCCCCAGCGCGAGCCGTATCCGCTCGAAACATAGTAGAAGCCCGGCGTAGGCCATGCAAAACCCGAAGCTGCAACCGATGTATCAACAAAGGACGGACCCTGATTTATAATATTAGTCGAACCGGAGTTGCTGTTGTTCTTTTTTGCCTCTTCCTGACGCTTTCTTTCTTCTTCGGCAGCTATGCGAATCTGCTCCTGAATTTCATCTTCCTGAGCTTTGATACGATTATTTTCTTCTTCAAGCTCTTCTTTACTCTTGTTTGCATTGGAGGCTTCAAGCTCAAGACGAGCCTTTTCATCCTTGGATTTCTGCATAAGCGTATTAAGCTGCTCAATGTCAGCCTCTTTCTCGGATTTTCTCGTCTCCTGCTGTTCTTTTTTTACTTCAAGACTGAGCTTTTCTGTTTCAAGAGAGCTTTTCGACGTTTCAAGATTGCCGATTTCCGTTTTCAGAGTTTCAACAAGTTCCTCGTCATGGGCGGCAATGGAATTTACCATTTCCATCCTCGAAAGCATATCATAAAAGTCGGAAGAACCAAGAACTGCAAGTGCAAGGCTGTCGTTGCCTGTTACATACATCGCGCAGAGGCGCTCCTTGAAAATCTCGATATTCTTATCTATTTCAGCCTGCTGGTCAATAATGCTCTGATTCAGATTGTCGATATTTGTCTGAATTGTATTCATATCAGCCGTAATCTGAGCAAGCTCTGTATCAATACTCAGGATATTCTGCTGAATAAGGTCAATCTGTGAGGACAGCGTCTGCTGATACTGTTCCTCCTTTGCAGCATCGTTTTCATACTGAGCGATCTGATTTTCAAGCTCTTCTATTTTGGCTTCGTTCTGTTTCCTTTCCTCCTGAAGCTCATTGATTGATTTGGCGGAGATGTCCTTGTTTGAGTCCTTAAAGCCCTGCATAGCCACAAAATTAACCGCCATTGCAGTGCAAAGAACAAATGTCACAGCTTTTTTTAACATCTTTAATTTAAACATAATCAAATGCGCCGCTGAGGACGCAGCTCCTTTCACCCGTAAATCCCTGTTTTTAGGCTTATACATCAATGTGACGTCTTGTACAGATTACGCTTCCGAGTGCGCCTACAACTGCGCCTGCCGCAACATAAGCAGCAGCTACGTAAAACTGTATGTCCCTGAACGGGATAAGACTTCCCATTCCGATAACGTTCATAAGCTCGATCTGCCCCAATATCGCGTTATAAACCGAACGGTAGCCGAACCATGTAATTATGAACGCACCGATTCCGGCAAAAATTCCGGTCACCATGCCCTCCACGAAAAAAGGAGTTCTGATAAATGCGTTAGTCGCGCCAACATACTTCATAATCTGAATTTCCTCGCGCCGCGCGAAAACGCTTGCCTTGGTGGTATTCGAAATCATAATCATCGAAACTACCACAAGCGCTATGATAACCGCACCGGCAACTAAAGTCAGGATTCTCCTGAGCTGACGGAGAAAATCAACGAAATCGTATGAAGCATTGACCTTTTTAACATCAGGCATAGCCGAAAGCTGAGAAACGATTCCCGCAACATCCTCATAGTCGCTTACCTTTATCCTGTAACCGTCCGGCAGGGGGTTATCACCCTGAAGCGACTGGAAAATAATGCTGTAATCCGGCATTGAATCGGTCATATTTGCGAGTGCCTGTTCCTTTGAAACATAGACAACATCGCTTATGCCGTCGATTCCGGAAATCTGAACTCCGAATTCATCGACACGCTCCTGAGAAGTATCGTTGTTCAGAAAGACCGCTATTTCGTTCTTTCCGCCGATTCCGTTTATTATTGAATCAATATTTATGTAGAACAGCGCCGATACTCCTACAAGCATCAAAGAAATCAGAAGAACGCAGAAAGTGGCAAATGCCATCATTTTATTCTTCCAGATATTTTCGACACCCTGATCAGCCAGATATTTTATACCGCTAAGCTTCATTTATACCTCCAATCACCTCGTCAAACACGATTTCACCGTCCGTGATGTTGATGATACGTCCGCCGAAATGACGGACAAGGTCATGTTCGTGAGTGACCATGAGGATTGTAGTGCCCTGATCGTTGATGCCTTTCAGAAGTTCAACGATTTCGTATGAAAGCTCAGGGTCGATATTACCCGTCGGCTCGTCAGCGATAATGAGCTGAGGGTCGTTGACAAGCGCTCTTGCAATGGCAACACGCTGTTTCTCTCCTCCCGAAAGCTCATCGGGATAAGAATAGGTTTTTGCCTGAAGTCCCACAAGACTGATAACATAGGGGACTCTTTTTCTTATAAATTTAACGGGAGCATCGATAACACGCAGTACAAATGCGATGTTCTCATACACCGTCATTGAGGGAATAAGCCTGAAGTCCTGGAATACAAAACCGAGAGTTCGGCGGAATTCAGGAATTTTACGTCTTTTAAGCTTGTTAAGGTTGTAGCCGTTTACAGAAACCACGCCGCTTGTTGCGTCGATTTCTTTCAGCAAAAGCTTAATCATGGTGCTTTTTCCCGCACCCGATGAACCTACAACAAATGCAAAATCGCCGTCGTTTATCTTGAGGCTGACATTGTTCAGAGCGTCAACTCCGCTGGAGTAGGTCACCGATACGTTCTTAAGCTCTACCACAGAATATACACCTTCCTTTTAACTCTAACAAAGCCCTATATCACCGATGCACTCAGAACTTTACGGGGTTGGCGGAAAGATATTTCTTTACCATGAGCGCAATCTTGAAAATAATCGCGTGGTCGAATTCACGAAGGTCAAGACCGGTAAGCTTCTTAATTTTTTCAAGTCTGTACACGAGGGTATTTCTGTGTACGAAAAGCTTTCTTGATGTCTCTGATACATTGAGATTATTCTCGAAGAACTTCTGGATTGTAAAGAGAGTTTCGTGGTCGAGAGACTCAATGCTTCCCATTTTGAACACCTCATGAAGGAATGTCTCGCAGAGGGTTGTCGGGAGATGATAAATCAGGCGTGCAATTCCGAGATTATCATAGCTTACGATAACCTTATCGGTATCAAATACCTTTCCGACCTCAAGAGCCATCTGAGCTTCCTTGAATGAACGTGCAAGCTCCTTGACACCTGTTACGGCAGTACCGATTCCAACGTTAACTCTTGTATAGAACTCGCCGCTGAGAGTATCGGCAATGGAGCGGGCAAGCTTTTCGAGGTCCTTTGAGCCGACCGCACTTTTAAGCTCCTTAACGAGAACGATGTCTGTCTCGGTGATGTTGAAAACAAAGTCCTTGTTCTTATCAGGGAAGAGGTTCTGAATAACGTCATATGCCGAAATATCATTAGCCGAAACGATTCTGATAAGGAACACGGCACGGCTGATCTCAGCATTGAAATGAAGTTCTCTTGCCTTGATAACGATGTCACCGGGGAGAACATTATCGAGAATAACGTTCTTTATGAAGTTATTTCTGTCATATTTTTCGTCATAATACTGCTTGATATTTGAAAGCGTGATAGCAAGAATGCTTGCATATTTTGACGCAGCATCGTCCACACCCTCGACGAAGACCGCGTAATCAGGCTTGACCCTGGCGCCGAACGGCTTATATGTGAAGCCGTCTCTGATGAAAATATCATGGGAATCGCTTAAATCGAGGGAAACGAACTCATTTGTAGTACCTACACGGGTGAGATCGCTGCAAGCGATAATCGTTGCTGTTTCATCAACAACACCGATTGTTGCGTCGATTGTGTCGCGCATCTGATGAACTAAACCCTGAAATAATCTGTTGGACATAATTTTAATCCCTTTCTGACTTTTATTTTTATAAAAGTAAACTTCCGACCGCTCAGAGCCTGTCCCGTAACAGGCGGCAGGCGCCTTAATATATTACAAATTGTAACATATTTTCGGCTCTAATTTGTTAACAAACTGTTAATTTTGGTCTGAAAATCTACAAATGTACTATATTGGAACGGTCAAAGCTGTTAAAAAACGACAAATGCTTGCATTTTTATGTAACCAAAATGTAATTTTTTAGTATTTCCGGTTACATTTTCTCCGGACAGTCGATTTTCAGCATTGCAAGGACGTTGCGAATCGCAATCCGGACTGCCGAACAAAGCATGATTCTTGCGTCTCGCAGCTCCGCGTTCTCGGCATTTTTTACGCTGCACGAGTCGTAGAAGCGGTGGAAAAGCGTCGCAAGATCAACGACGTATTTCGTAAGCTTTGCGGGATCATAATTCTTCGCAGCAAGCACGATCTCCGACGGAAGCGACGCAATATGCCTGATAAGCTCAATTTCCCGCGGATTGTCAAGCAGACTCAGATTTGCCTTTTCGGGTATTTCAATTCCTTCCGCTGCAAGATTAGCGATAAGACTGCATATTCTCGCATGGGCATACTGAACATAATAAACCGGATTCTGTGACGACTTCTCAACTGCAAGGTCGAGGTCAAATTCAAACTGGGAATTTGCTTCGCGGAGGTTGAAATAAAATCTTGCCGCATCAATCGGGATCTCATCAAGGAGCGTTACAAGTGTGATCGCTTTGCCGCTTCGTTTCGAGAGTTTTACAACCTCGCCCTGACGTACAAGACGCACCATCTGCATCAGTACAACGTCAAGCTTGTCCGCATCGACTCCGAGAGCGGTAAGAGCCGCTTTAAGTCTCGGAACATAGCCGTGATGGTCAGCGCCGAGCACATTGATTGCCTTGTCAAAGCCTCTCGTAACCAGCTTGTCGTAATGATAGGCTATATCGGGTACTACATAAGTGGGGATTCCGTTTGCTCGGACGAGAACAAAGTCCTTGTCAACTCCGAAATCCGTCGCCCTGAACCAGGTCGCGCCGTCCTGCTCGTATGTGTGTCCCGTCTCGCGGAGCTTATCAACAATACGCATAGTTTCTCCGCTTTCATGAAGTCTGCTTTCACGGAACCAGTTATCATAGACAATGCGGTACTTTTTCAAATCGCGTTCGAGTCCGCTGATGTTTTTCGGGAGGGCATAGTCAACAAGAGCCTTTCTGCGTTCCTCCTCGGTGACCTCTGTAAGTCCCGTACCAAATTCGTCGTAATAATTCTTGACGTGCTCTATTATATCCTGTCCTCTGTATGTATCTTCGGGCATCGGGAAGCTTTCGCTGTTTCCGTCCTCTCCGTAGATTTCCCTGCAAACAGTTTCCGTATCAGAGGAAGATTTCATAATTTCAAGACCCTCGGGAGAACATATCTGCATATATCGCAGAGAAAGTGATTTTCCGAATTTTTCTATCTGATTGCCCGCGTCATTTACATAGAATTCGCGCTCGGCATAGTAGCCAGCCCACTGGAGCACGCTTGTCAGACAGTCGCCGATAGCTCCGCCCCTTGCGTTGCCAATATGCATCGGACCTGTTGGATTGGCGGAAACAAATTCTACAAGAATCCGTTTGCCTTTGCCATAGTCGGTTTTTCCGTAATTATCATTCTCACGCAGAACATCTTCAACTACATCTGAAAACCATTTTCTGCCGAGGAAAAAGTTGATAAATCCGGGACCCGCTATCTCTGCGCGCTCAAACTCCGTACCGTCAAGACTGATTTTGCCGACAATCAGCTCGGCAATTTTTCTCGGAGGCATTTTAAAGCTTCGCGCGCTGACCATTGCAACATTTGATGCAAAGTCGCCGTGGGATTTGTCCGCCGGAATCTCAACGGCAAACGCAGGTATTTCAGCTGCCGGAACAGCACCCTCCGCAACGAGGATTCCGAGGGATTCCATTATCAGCTCTCTCAGACGGTCGGAGGCATTTTTTATAAGGTCAGACATATTGGTATTTTCCTTTCATTTTCCTTTTTGAACCTCTGTTATGCGTGTATATCGCTGCATGGAGGGTTCTGTATTTTAAGAATTATTTCGTTATCCGAAAGATACGAAGAATTGAGGTCGAGAGTGTATTTAAGATAAAGACTGCCGTCCTCACACAGTTTGTTGCATATATCGTGGGTAAATACCCCGATCTGCATATTACCGAAAGGCGTGCCGTACTGGCAGAAATGCTTTCTTCCCTTTTCCAGTGAAAGCAGCGAATTCGCCGTACCCTTGCGGATTATCGACGCGCTCTTTTCGTTATCGACCTTTATCGTGGTGACCGAGCCTTTAAATCCGGTAGCCTCGGTGTCCTCATATGAGATCACGAAGCTTCCGTCGCCGGTTCTTGTTAATTCAGCACAGGTAATAAGCTCGGTTTCACTTTTTTCCCTTTCCTGCCACTGTATGCTCGTCAGGGAAATTGTCACCTTTGCATTCAGATTATTATCCTTTTCTTTCAAAATTCAGTACGTCCTCTCGGAATTTTCAATCGCCTGTTCCAGCAGCTTGTCAAGCAGATACGGAAGCTCCATTCCAAGATGCTTCATCAGGCGCGGATATATAGCATTTTTATCAAATACGGGCATTGCTGCTATTTTGTTGATGTAAAGAAGCCCGTCCTTATCCATGAAGAAATCGACTCTTGCCATTCCCTTGCAGCCCATCGCCTTATATGCATCAACGGCTGTCTGACGGATTTTCTCCATTTCCCCGAAATCCATATCAGCAGGTATTACAAGCTCTCCGCCGTCACAGGCAAAGGTCTCCTTCGAGCGGATCTGTCCGTTCTGCGATACGATTTCGCCCACATACGACGAAAACGGCATATCATAGCCAAATACAGCGGTGACAAGCTCGCGCCCCTCGATAAATCTTTCAACAACGACCTTATTGTCGTGAGAAAAAGCAGTCTTGACAGCGGCTTCAAGTTCTTCAAGAGAATCCGCTCTGTTGCAGCCGAGTGAACTTGCACTGTTGGCAGGCTTGGCTTTAAGCGGAAAGCCAAGCTCATCCGCGATTTCAGCACATCTTTTATCGAGAAAATTCATCTCGCGCTGTGTGATCAGCCGCCATTCAGCAGTACGAATGTTATAATCGTCAAGAATCATGTGAATATGGGATTTATCCATGCACGAAGCCGAAGCGAGAAGTCCGCAGCCTACATAAGGAATTCCCGCCATATCGAGCAGACCCTGTATTGAACCGTCCGAGCCGAATTTTCCGTGCAGAAGCGGAAACACAACGTCGATCCGCTTCAGCGACACTTCGCCGTTTTCAATCGTAAGTATGCCCTTATGAATCGGGTCCGGAGAGATTACCGCCGAGGTACAGTCGGGATTGAGCTCCCATGTTCCGTCCGCAATTTCCTCCGTTCCGCCGGGGTAGAAAAGCCAGCGTCCTTTTCGGGTTATTCCGATGCAGATTACCTCGTATTTTTCAGCAGGGATATTATCTATCACATGGGCTGCCGAAGCGAGAGAAAGTTCATGTTCCCCAGAAACGCCGCCGAAAATAACCGCCGCCTTGATTCTTGCCATAGTAATTCTCCTTAAAAGTAATAAAGATGTATTCAGTATCAATATATTTTATCACATTTCACCAAAAACTGCAAGCATTTTTTTGCGGAAATGAAGAAAACAATGACATCTTTGAATATAAACAGAATTTTAAACAATTTCAAACATTGTTTTTTGTGCATTTTCACAATGAATTTGCATTGCTAAAAACCGAGAGCCGGTTTTAATATTATTTTGCAGTTCTTATGTCAGCTGTTCAAAGCCGAAAATATCGCAGAATTTTCACATATATTCCTTTACAAAGTCACATTATTCTGTTATAATGTTTTTTAGTTTTTTATTTATGCGAGGATAATTATGAGCAATAAAAAAAAGGAAAATAAAATCAGCTCTCTCCATTCTGCTGACGAAGAAGAGGGTAAAATCCACGTCTCCAAAAGTGTTTTCAAAACAGCACAGGAGATGCAGATCAGCAAAATAAACGAAGCCGAAGAAAAACAGCGCGAGCTTCAGCGGAAACAGGAAGAACGTGAAAAGAAAAAACGCGATGCCTATGAACGCCGGCTTCTCGAGGAAAAAAAGGAACTAATCCGCCTGAAACAGGGACAGATCACGGAAAGTGAAATGATTTCCGAACAGCCCGAGCAGAAAATCAAGCTCACTCCGTGGCAGAAGATTAAAAATTTTTTCTACCAAAACAAATGGTGGCTTGGAATCGCGTCTGTACTTGCAGCTCTGGCTGTATTCCTGATTTATGACATTGTTTCTAAAGAACGTCCCGACTCGATCGTCATGGTCGTTACACAAAACGAGGAACTGAATAACTGCACCGGTCTTGCTGACTATTTTGAGCAATTCACCTCCGATTCCAACGGCAACGGCGAAATCCTGACCACAGTCCATTATATCCCCTACAGCGACAATCCGCAGACAAATTACGCCTACGGAGTCGATACAAAGCTCACGGTTGAGTTTGAATCAGCCGACGCAGTTATGGTCATCGCCGGAAGCAAGCTTTCCGATGCGTTCGTTCCGGAAGATGTTTTCACTGACCTGAGTGAGATATATCCCGGCAATCCGCACGTCAAGGGATGCAGATTCTATCTGAAAGGAACAGACTTTGCTGAAAAAATCGGTGTGTCCGACGATGTGATCACCGAAGATCTGTATCTTGCCATACGTGAACCTGTTTCACTAATGTATTGCGACAAGGACGAAATGGAAAAAACTTACAACAAGGATTTCTCTGTATTTGACGCGGTTATCAAGGACCTTAGCCAATAAACAGCTGAAGCAAAAGTCACGTTTTCAGAATAATTTCAGCTTTACAAAGCGTTTATAATCTGTTATAATAGAAAAAAGACAATACCGTACAAAGTTTATGCCAAAGATGCGCAGATTTCATAAAAAGCTCGCGGGCAGACTGACGCATAGCAAGAGATTTTTGTGTTATATGAAAAATAATATGCAGACAGATTCGGTACAAAACCGAGCGGTGTGCTTTGTACGGTGTTACCTAAAACCATAATCCCCACGAAAAGAGGAATAAAATTGGCAAACGATAAAATCAGAAATTTCTGCATCATCGCTCACATAGACCATGGTAAATCTACCCTCGCAGACCGTATTCTCGAAAAAACCGAGACAGTCGCTGTCCGCGATATGGAAGAACAGCTTCTCGATAATATGGATATTGAACGCGAGCGCGGAATCACTATTAAAGCACGCGCCGTCCGCCTAAGATATACAGCTAAGGACGGTGAGGATTATATCTTTAACCTCATCGACACGCCGGGTCATGTCGATTTCAACTATGAAGTTTCACGGTCACTTGCTGCCTGTGAGGGAGCTATCCTTGTTGTAGATGCCTCTCAGGGAATCGAGGCACAGACCCTTGCAAACACCTATCTTGCCATTGAGCACGACCTTGAAGTCGTTCCGGTCGTGAACAAAATCGACCTTCCATCCGCCGACCCGGAAAGAGTCTGCACCGAAATCGAAAACGTAATTGGTATTCCCGCTATGGACGCGCCGCAGATTTCAGCAAAGATGGGAACCAATATCGAAGCGGTTCTCGAGAAAATCGTAACCGATATTCCCGCTCCGTCAGGCGACCCTGAAAAGCCTCTGAAAGCTCTGATTTTCGACAGCTATTATGACTCATACAAGGGAGTTATCATCTATGTACGCGTCAAGGAAGGCACCGTACGCACCGGCGACAATATCCGCCTGATGGCTACAGGTGCGGTTTTCACCGTTGTTGAAGCCGGCTGCATGGACCCGGATTCGCTCATTAACAACGGCAGACTTGAAGCAGGCGAGGTAGGCTATATTGCCGCATCAATCAAGAGCATCGGGGATACACGCGTGGGTGATACTGTGACAAACAATGACAATCCCTGCGACGAGCCTCTCCCTGGCTACCGGAAAGTCAATCCTATGGTATTTTCGGGCATTTATCCGGCAGACGGTGCTAAATACGGCGATCTCCGCGACGCTCTCGAAAAGCTCCGTCTCAACGATGCATCACTTTCGTTTGAGCCTGAGACCTCCATTGCTCTTGGCTTCGGATTCCGATGCGGATTCCTCGGACTTCTCCACATGGAAATAATTCAGGAGCGTCTCGAGCGTGAATACAACCTCGACCTGATTACAACTGCTCCGTCGGTTATTTACAGAGTTACCATGACAGACGGTGAAGTGAGATATATCGACAATCCCACCAACTACCCCGACCCTGCGCTTATTCAGCTTGCGGAAGAACCGATGGTAAAGGCTGATATCCTGTCTCCGTCGGAATTCGTCGGAAATATCATGGAGCTTTGTCAGGACAGACGCGGCATTTTCAAGGATATGCAGTATCTCGACGATACACGCGTGAATCTCCACTATGAGCTTCCGCTTAACGAGATTGTCTACGACTTCTTTGATGTACTGAAATCGCGCACAAAGGGCTATGCTTCGTTTGATTATGAGATGCTCGGATATACTCCGTCCAAGCTTGTGAAACTTGATATACTTCTCAACGGCGAAATCGTCGACGCGCTTTCATTTATCATCCATAGCGACAAGGCTTACGGCAGAGCGCGCAAAATAGCCGAAAAATTAAAGGAAAACATTCCGCGCCAGCTCTTTGAAGTTCCGATTCAGGCGGCTATCGGCGGAAAAGTTATTGCACGTGAAACCGTCAAAGCAATGCGCAAGGATGTTCTTGCAAAGTGCTACGGAGGCGATATTACACGTAAGAAAAAGCTCCTCGAAAAGCAGAAAGAGGGCAAAAAGCGTATGCGTCAGCTCGGCACGGTAGAAGTGCCTCAGGAGGCATTCATGAGCGTTCTCAAGCTTGACAGCTGATCAGAAAGGTGAAAAAATGAGTATTTATACATGTCCCCACTGCGGTGAAAAAACATTCAATCCCTTAACAAAGGCAATGGCAGGTCAGCTCAACTCAAAAGGCAGACCATGCAAAAAATGCGGCACACGCTGCGTAAACGGAAAAGGTGCAACGATTTTCAATGCAATTTACTGCCTGTGCTCATTTGCTCTGGTAGTCTATATCTACCTGCACCCCACAATTTTTGAGATTATTCAGGTTATCGCCCTGATTCTCTCAATTTTGATTGTACCGCGTATCGTTAACGCATTTTTCTTCAAAATGGCGGAAGCTATCAGAATTGATCTGCCATGAGCGGACTCGGTATCTATATTCATGTACCGTTCTGCGGCAGAAAATGCAGTTATTGCAGCTTCTATTCGCTTCCATACGATAAAAATTCCGCAGAAGGCTATGTTGACGCCGTTCTGCGGAATCTTGAATTTTACGGCGATATTTCGCAGATTACCGATACGGTCTATTTCGGCGGAGGCACTCCGTCTCTGCTGAGCGGAGCACAGATCGGCAGTATTGTCTGCGCGGTTCGTCAAAATTTCAGGCTGACGGAAAACGCGGAAATCACCCTGGAAGCAAATCCGAATACGCTTACTCCCGAACGGCTTAAAGAATACGCACGCGCAGGTGTGAACAGACTCTCAATAGGGGTACAGTCTCTTAACGACGATGAACTGCGTTTCCTCGGCAGAACTCACACTGCCGGACGCGCGGAAAAGGCAGTTCTTGACGCCTGCGATGCAGGCTTCGGCAATATTTCCTGTGACCTCATGCTTGCACTGCCGAATCAGACGAGAAATTCTCTTTCAGCAACCGTTGAAAGGCTCGCAAAACTCCCGATTCAGCACGTTTCTGCCTATATTTTAAAAATTGAGGAGGGTACGCCTTTCGCACACAGCGGAGTTTCGGAACTGCTCCCCGATGACGACGAAACGGCAGACCTGTACCTCAGAGCAGTCGAGCTTCTCGAAGAGAACGGATTCAAACAATATGAAATATCGAATTTTGCGCTCGATGGCTTTGAAAGCAGGCATAATTCACGGTATTGGAAGTGTTTGGACTACATCGGTATCGGTCCGTCGGCACATTCGTGCAGCGGCGGTATCAGATTCGCCGCAGAATCTGATATACAGCGATTTATCGGCAGTCCGACGCAGCCTGTTTACATCACCGACGAAAATCCGCTCGGTATTGAGGAACGGGCAATGCTGAAACTAAGACTTACTGAGGGAATCAATCTCGGCGAGTTCGGAGAACGGCGCCTGACTGTTGAACGCAAACTCCCTTCGCTTATAGAAAACGGCTATATACGACGAAACGGAGAAAACATTGCTCTCACGCCGAAAGGATTTCTCGTTTCAAACGCTGTTATCGGAACGCTGATTTTTGAATAGAATGCCTATATTTTACTCCAACAGCTCTTTGCGCATCTGTGCAAGGAGTTTTTTCTCTTTACGCGAAACCTGAACCTGCGTCATGCCAAGAGCAGCGGCGGTTTTGGTCTGAGTAAGCCCCTTGAAATAACGAAGCTCCAGCAGTGCGCGGTCAGCCGGTTCGAGAGCCGACATTATCTGACGGAGAGCAAGTATGTCCACAATTTCCCCGTCAGGCGCTTCCGTCGGAATATCAAGCTGACCGTCACCGTCGTCCCCTGCCGTAAGCGATATAATCGGCTGACTGACGCACAGTGCTTCTGCAACCGTGGTTTCCGATTCTCCCGAAAGCGCCGCTATTTCACTGATTGCCGGCTCTCTGCCCTGCTCCTGCCTGAATCTTTCGCAAATCCGCTGAATCCGCATGGATAGCTCTTTAAGACTGCGGCTGACCTTAACCGTTCCTCCGTCACGGAAAAGGCGCTTTATTTCGCCAAGGATAACCGGTACGGCATAGGTCGAGAACTTTACTCCCCTGTCGCTGTCAAATGCCCTGACTGCCTTCAGCAGACCGATACAGCCAGCCGAATACAGGTCGTCATACTCGATCCCGCGTCCTCTGAACTTGTTCGCACAGAGATGCACCAGTCCGAGATTTTCCTCTGCCGCAGGGTGTTTTTTCAGTTCAGTCTCCATGATTCCCGAGCCTTTTCCGCATGATAACTGTCGTGCCCTTTCCCGGCGTACTCTTAACCAGAAGCTTGTCCGTAAAAGACTCCATTACCGAAAATCCAAGCCCTGAGCGCTCCTCCTCGGGAGCAGTAGTGAAGAGCGGCTCCATTGCCTGCTTTACATCAGCTATACCACAGCCTCTGTCCTTGATTTTTATGTATATTTCACGCTCCGGAAGCAGCCGTACCGTCATCTCGATATTTCCTTTAAGACGTCTGTATCCATGTACAACCGAATTTGTTACCGCTTCGGAAACCGCTGTGCGTATATCGGCAAGCTCCTCAACGGTAGGGTCCGCCTGTGTCAGAAATGACGATACCACGGCTCTCGCAGTACTTTCGTTCACCGAAAGAGACGGCATAGTGAATTTAATTTCGTTTAATATTTTCATTTGAGACCTCCTTTACCTGTCACAGGTGATTTGCACAAGCCGTTCAATCCCCGAAAGCTTCATAACGCGGCGGATATACGACTGCGGATTGCGGACAGTCAGCACTCCTCCGCATTCGTGGATAAGCTTGTATCTGCCTATAATCAGTCCAATGCCGGAGCTGTCCATAAAGGATATATTCCCGAAGTCCATCACAAGACTTTTCGGCTGAGCGGAAATAATATAACGGTCAAGCTCCGAACGGATTTCCTTCGCGTTATGATGATCGATTTCTCCGCTTAGTACCGCCACTGCACTTCCGTTTTCTTTTTTTATGTCAAGTTTCATATTTAACCTCCTTATCAATATGCTTCAGTGTTGCCTTATGGTTATTATACTATTTGAAACGGTTGAAATTTGTCGCATATACACCGTTGTTTATAATTTTCTTGAAACCCGTTGTTTTATATGATATAATAAGCACATAAGCAAAACGAAAGGAGCTTTTTATGGCTAAACAATTCTGGAAAGGAAGCGCACTGCTCGCCCCTGTACCTGCCGCCCTCGTCACCTGCGGAACGGGAGAAAATACCAATGTACTGACAATCGGCTGGACAGGCATAGTCTGCACCCGACCGCCAATGACCTATATATCAGTGCGTCCTGAGCGGTTTTCGTATAATTTGATTCGGGAGCAGAGAGAATTTGCGGTTAACCTTACGACATCGGCTATGTGCCGCGAGACTGATTTCTGCGGAGTAAAAAGCGGCAGAGATACCGACAAAATCGCCGCCTGCGGTTTTCATCTGCTTCCGGCAAAGGAGATCTCCGTTCCGATTATCGAAGAATGTCCCGTTGCCCTCGAATGCCGCGTCATTGAGGAAAAAGAGCTTGGCTCGCATACTATGTTCCTTTCGGAAATTGTCGGAATCGATGCTGACGAGAAGTATATAGACTCAAAGGGCAAGCTTAATTTACAGCAATGCGGACTCGCCGCCTATGCCCACGGGGAATATTTTGCTCTCGGACGTAAGCTCGGCGACTTCGGGTTCTCTGTGAGAAAAAAGAAAAAGCACAAAAATAAGACTGACAGAAAGTAAACGGAGCATTTCTGTACATCCGAACAATAATTACGTTTACGTCGTCAGATCCTCAAGATAGGTATTGACTTCTTCGGCGGTTTTCAGCGTTACGCCCTGTTTAAGAGCGGCTTTGTCATAGTCGGAAAGAAGACTCAGCTCACAGTCGGCAGTCATGTAGGGAACGGGGCTTTCTCCCCTGAATACCGCGACCTTTCCGTTATATTCGCGGATTATATATTCCGCATCTGGAAGTGTACGGACGATTTCTGCGCTTTTTGCCTCGACTTTCTGATGATAAACCGTCTGTCCGAGGGTGCATATCACGATAAACCCCGAGACCGTCGCTGCCCCCATCAGGGTAAACAGTATTTTTCTGTCTGTCATTTTTCACCTCCGCCTGAAACAGCGCCGCATAATAAACGATCATTATGCGGTATTGTCTCAAATTTCTATCGCTATTATAGCCTTTTTTTTCTAATTTATACAAATTGGTTAAAATTTGCGGAAAGGTATTAACAAACGTTTTTTTTTATGTTATAATAATTATGTGTAAGGCTATACCGAACGGTGTGCCTTGTGCGGTGTTTCCGCAATTATGCCCTGTGGGGTATATCACCGAAAAAACTGAAAGGAGAGCTGCCCCTTACGGCAGTCCGATACAATGAACGATAAAAGAATTCCTCCCGAGGGAAAGCGACCGCCCGAAAGACAGTCCGCTCCCCATCCCGAAAACCGTAAGTCTGCATCTGCGAATAACTCTGCCGTATCACCGGCTCACCGCAAAAAGAAAAAAAAGCACAGCAAGGTTTTCAGAATATTCAGGAAATTCCTGGCTGTTATCGCCACAACGCTGCTTTCTCTCACGCTCATTATGATCATCACCGGTACTATCGTAGCCACTGCACTGACGGTCTATGTCCTCGACTTTATGGAGGAAACCACCGGTATCACCCTGCAGGAGCTTGAATCCGGAAGCAATACCTATTTCTACAATACTACGATCAACGAAAACGGAGAGGTCGAGTATGTCAAGCTTTTTGAGGTTAAAACCGACATTCAGCGTATGCCTATCGGAATCGACGAAATTCCTCAGCACGTAAGGGACGCTTTCGTCTATACCGAGGATGAGCGATTCTATACCCACGACGGAGTTGACTATAAACGTACATTCTCTGCTTTCCTGAATATGTTCATGCATATCTACGACACCGACCAGGGCGGTTCTACGATTACTCAGCAGCTCGTAAAGAACCTCACCGGCGATAACGAGCACTCTCCGTCACGTAAAATTCGTGAGATTTTCCGTGCCATGCAGCTTGAAAAAACATATTCCAAGGACGAAATCCTCGAGGAGTATCTCAACTACATCGGATTCGGAGGTCCTATTAACGGAATTGAGCTTGCATCGATCAGATACTTCGGCAAGCACACGAGCGAGCTTTCAACAGCAGAAGCTGCTACCCTTGCCGCTATCCCAAAAAGTCCGAACAAGTATCGTCCAATTACGATAACCGACGACGATACCGGACAAATAACCTTTGACGGACGAACCGCCAATAAGGAACGTCAGCAGTATGTTCTCTGGCAGATCTATAAAAACGGCGCAATCACTTACGATGAATATCAGCAGTATCTCGACGAAAAGCTGATTTTTACCGATATGCCCGAATATATCGCAACCCACCCGGAGGACGCCGTTCAGGAGCTTGAAGATGAGCAGAAAAACCTTTCGTGGGTTCTCGACGCAATGTATTACGAAGCTGCCGACTACCTCTGCGAAATGTACAATATTGACCGCAGAGAAGCATATAAACGTATCAACAAGGGCGGCTACAAGATTTATACCAGCGTCGATATGGAAATGCAGGAATACGTGGAGAACAAGATGCAGAGCCTTGAAAACATCGGACTCCCCACAAGCCTTATCCGTAATATCGACCTTGATGATGACGGAGAGCCGGAGGAATATGTTCCCCATATTGCTTTCGTCGCTCTGAACTATGACGGCTCGGTAAGATGCACTGTCGGAAATATCGGAGAAAAAACCGCTCCGCTGTGTACTAACTATGCTGTCGGCGAACCGAGACAGATCGGTTCAACCATGAAGCCGATTTCCACCTATGGTCTTGCTATCGAAACCGACGCAATCCACTGGGGAAGTCAGGTAAAAGACGAAGCTGTTACCGAAGTAAACGGCAGACCATGGCCGTCCAACTATTCAAGCGGAAGCGGTCTCAGCATCTCCCATGCCACAATCAATATCTACTATGCACTCCAGAAATCCTATAATACCATTCCTGCTCAGCTCTGCGACCAGCTCACTCCAAAGGCGGTGTATGACTTCTGTACCGAAAAAATGGGTATGGAGCTTGACCCTGCCGACGAAGCGCTTTCTCCGCTTTCAATCGGAGCGCTGACCTATGGTATCACTCTTGAAAACCTCGTAAATGCCTACCTCCCCTATGGCAACAAGGGAGTCCAGAACGAGGCTCACATCGTTACAAAAATCGAACAGGGCACTCACGATGTAATCTATGAAAACAATGGTAACCCCCATCAGGCTGTAAGCGACGAGACCGCCTGGGTAATAAACCGACTTATGAAAAATGTCGTTGAAAACGGTACCGGTACCGCAGCCAAACTCAATAACAAGGTTGTCTGCGGCAAGACGGGTACAACCGAAAACTGGTATAATCTCACATTCGTCGGAATGACACGGGATTTCGTAAGCGGAATTACTATCGGATATAAAATCAACAACGAGGCTCTCCAGATTCCTACATCTGTTAAATCCGCGGCAATCTGGAAAGGCATTATCGGTGATTACGCTGACAGTCTCCCGACCGATTCCGACTTTGATCCGGTTGACAGCGTTATCGAATCGCCGATGTGTACGATTTCAGGCGAAATAGCCGGTCCGAACTGTCCGAAGGGTGTTATCGGATATTGGAAATCCACAAACGCTCCCACCTGCTCGGGAAGTCATTATGTTGCTCCCGAACTTCCTACCGATGAAAACGGTCAGCCGATAACTCAGGAAGCCACATCCGCAAATGGAGATGATCCAGGTCAGCAGACTCCTGAAGCTCAGCAGCCGGAACAGCCTGTACAACCGGAGCAGCCTGCTCAGCCTGAACAACCCGCAGTACCTGAACAACCTGCGGTTCAGCCTGAGGGCGGAGTACCGGTCGAATAAAGGAATGATTGCTTTGGAAAACAGAATCAGACTTTGCTGTCCATGCCATTTCGGACTGGAAAGCGTATTAAAATACGAAATACTCAAAATAGGCGGTGAGGAACTGTCCGTTTCCAACGGAAAAATCAGCTTCAGCGGCGACGAGAACTTGATTGCACGCGCAAATCTGTGTCTCGCGACTGCTGAACGCGTCCTCATTGAACTTGCAGAGTTCAATGCCGTTACCTTTGAAGAACTCTTTCAGGGAGTTAAATCAGCTGAGCTTGAACGGTATATCGGAAAAAATGACGCATTTCCCGTTAAGGGCTATTCACTCAATTCAAAGCTGCACAGCGTCCCCGACTGCCAGTCTATAATAAAAAAAGCCGCTGTCGAGCGGCTAAAGGAAAAATACGGCGTAAGCTGGTTTGACGAGACAGGCGCAAACGTTCAGATTAAGTTCAGTATACTCAAAGATAAAGTCAGTCTCTATCTCGATACAAGCGGAACAGGTCTGCATAAACGAGGTTACAGGCGAAATTCCAATTCTGCGCCTATAAAGGAAACTCTCGCCGCGGGAATCGTTGATTTGGCAAGAGTTCGTCCCGATTCGGTCGTCTGCGACCCGTTCTGCGGAAGCGGAACTCTGCTTATTGAAGCAGGTCTGAAAGCTCTCAACATTGCTCCTGGTATCAACAGACGCTTTGCCGCCGAAAAATGGAACTGCATAAATCCCGATATATGGCGTAATGAGCGCAAAAATGCTATTGACCGCGTTGACCGCTCCGCAAAGTTTGAGGCTTACGGCTTTGATATCGACGACAGCGCAGTTGCTCTGACTCTCGACAATGCCCATAAAGCCGGAATCAAGTCGCGCATTCATGTTGAACAGGCGGATATATCTAAATTCCGTCATCCGGATTCTTCTGTCGTTATCTGTAATCCGCCTTATGGCGAACGGCTTCTCGAGCTGCGCGAGGCCGAGGAAATCTACCGCCGTATGGGACAGGTTCTCGGCAAAGGCGGCGGCAAACAAAGCTATATTATTTCGCCGCACGAACAGTTTGAGTCATTTTTTGGCCTGAATGCGAAAAAAAGACGCAAGCTCTACAACGGTATGATAAAATGCCAGCTTTATATGTACTTTTAGTGCAGAAAATGTATGCTGAATAAAACAAAAAGATTTATTCTCAATCTGATATATCCGAACCGATGTCCTGTCTGCAATGAAATTATAGGCTTCTGCGACAGCTTCTGTGAAAAATGTACATCTAAAATTTCCCGATATACCGATGTTTTTGGTATTGTTGGCTCAGAGGGCTTTTCCGCTGCATTCGTGTACGATGAAAATATTTCACCTGCGGTAATTCTGCTTAAAAACGGAGTGTGCGGAAATGCCGCCTATGCGTTAGGTACTTCCCTTGCAAAAACGCTGATGAAAGAAGGCGTAGCTGACAATATCAATGTAATAATTCCCGTTCCGCTGTATAAATCTGACCGTAGAAAACGCGGATATAATCAGTCAGAGCTTATTGCAAAGGAAATCAGCAGAGAGCTTTGCGTTCCTGTCGTCAGAAATGCAATTTACAAAACGAAAAAGACTGCTTCTCAGAAAACCCTTACAAAATCGGAACGTGAAGTAAATCTCAGGGGAGCATTTACCGCAGCGGATACAAGCCGGATAAAAGGCAACCGTATTCTGCTGATTGACGACGTATGCACCACAGGAAGCACCCTTACCGAGATCACATCGCTTCTGAAAAAATGCGGTGCGGCTGCTGTATACTGTGCTTCCTGCTGCAAAACCCCGTCACGTCCAAAGGAGATGTAATTTATTATGATAAATCACGCTGACATTGCCTCCAAGCTTTTCGCTGAAGGCAGAAACTGCGCTCAGGCTGTATTCACGGCTTTCTCAGATATTACCGGAATTGACACCGAAACATCGCTTTTGCTGTCGTCATCCTTTGGCGGCGGAATGGGTCGTATGCGTGAGGTCTGCGGTGCATGCTCGGCGATGTTCATGGTTACCGGACTGCTTTACGGATATACCTCCGTCGGCAACGACAAGGAAAAGGCAGAGCACTACAAGCGAATCCAATACCTTGCCGCGCAGTTCAGAGAACGTCACGAAACAATAATCTGCCGCGATTTGCTAAAAAATCTGAGCGTGACAAACACTCATGTTCCGGAAAAAAGAACGACCGAGTATTACCGTGTGCGTCCCTGTGTGAATTTTGTTCGTACTGCTGCGGAAATTCTCGACAAATATATTTCAGAAAATCCTCCCGCCGGAAGATAAGCATTACAGAACATTTTCATGCACCTTTACATAAAACATTATATAAAAATAAAAACGGACGGCTATTAGGGCGATGACCATATAGAAGTTTTCAAAAATAATACTGGTTATTGACTAAACGGTGGCTAATGAAACAAAAGACAGGCGTATGCAACGAAAATGCATACGCCTGTTTGTTATACGTTTAAGATATACCATATTCTGTCGGAATATTCAAGAGGTCGAAAAATTAAATTTGGTACACACTGTGTGCCAAATTACAAGAGCCTTTGTTCCTCTATCTCCTGCCAAATCACATTTTCGATTACTTTCTTCCATCGCTCTTTATCCTCATAAAGCTCGATGTTCATATAATCAGATATGTTCTCATCATCGGGAAAGTACGAAGAACAGTAGAATGGCATAACTCCGTCAGGAACAATGCCGATTTTATCGTCAGCACGGACTCTTGCGGCTAATTCTTCACCCTCATAGAGAGAAACGGGGATGTTGTTACGAACCAGAGCAAGAAAGAACTTTATTGTTTCTACGGAACGTCCATATGATGAGCCTGCCAATTTCAGACTGTATTCATTTTCATTTTTACGCAAATACAAGGAAATATGCGTTGAATTACCGCCACGGCAGACTTCCCACGGGTGTCCGATACCTTTTCTGCTGCTCTCGTACCATTCGCTAAATGCTGTCGGGGAATTACCGTCTATATCACGCAAGCCTTCATCCCGTCCGTCAGCGTGCATAAGATAAAGCTCTTTCGCTGTAAGTTTATCAATTCCTTTATACTGATTAGCTTTATAACCGAGCTTGCAATAGCCATAAAACAATTCTGCCGTCATATCGGGTATAGTTTCAGTTGTTGTAGCTCCTCTTGTTTCAATGATATGCAAAAACTCATCAATATCGTCCTTTGATATATCTGAAAAATAGTTTTCCTTGTATTCAGGGAATATCTCCCAATACTTTCTTCTTACAATAGTACCAATTCTGTCTTTTGGCGGAAGCTCACGGCGTACTGTTTCATTGTAAGTGCCGTTTTCAAGCTGTTTTACACAGTTTTTTACCGACTCGGTAAGCCAT
>JAQXHC010000022.1 GCA_029007035.1 Oscillospiraceae bacterium | reverse complement strand
TATCAATCAAGTGATTTTTCAATCGCTGTATATCTTATACGGATTTTAGGAAGCTTTTCAATAACGGTATAGCTGTTGATAAGTCCGTCCTCTACGGAAAGGTCATTTTCTCCGCTTGCAGGAGGAGCAAATATTCTAAGTGCAAGGTCAGCTTCCCCATTGAGCTGACTGTTGTAAAATGCAGGCATAAGGTCTATAATATGTGCCTGAGGAGATTTATAGAACCATCTGCCCTTTATTTCAAGCATCAGATTTGAGTCGTCCTCGAAATAAAGCTCGCAGAAAACAGGATTTGCATCGAAGTGAACAGGGATTTCAATTCCGTCGGCGTCCTCCGAGCCTCCCCAGCGGAGTGTTACCGGAAGAGAGGTTTCTTCACTTCTGGTCATCTTCGGAAGAAACCAATCATCATGAATTATTTTGCGATAAGTATCCATGACCGGCTGCTCAATGCCAACTTCGGGGTTATTCGGATCTTCAATTTCAAGTCCGAGTCTGCCTCTGTCGCGGAACTGATAGAACGTGAATCCGCTGAACCAGTCAGCATTCTCGGATTTAAGAATATCGCAGAAAAGTCTGACCATTTCAGCCTGCTCATATGCTCCTGTAACGTCGCCGTCGGAATTGAATTCCGACATAACCATTGGCTTCTGAACACCGCCGTTGATATATTTGAATCGCTCGTAGCTCGCTTTAGTCATGTCATAAGTCTGACGGACAGAACTTCTGTTGTGGGAATTTCCGCCGTGCTCCGCAACATCGTATGGCCAGCCCCAATGAAGCGCCATATATTTATCAACCGACCATATATCGGTATCTCTGACCGCCTGTGAAAATTCCTTTTCCTTTTCTATTTCGCCCGTTTCGGGATTCTCGACTCCGCCTATGCACAAAATCGCCGAAACATTCGGAGCGTGCTCCTTAATAATCCGTACGGCACGGCAGTAAAAATCCGCGACCTCCTGATAGTCTGCACGCTTGTTGAATGAGAACCAGTTTCCCGTTGCCTCATGATTAATACGCAGCATCATTCTGCCGAATGGTCTGAGATCATCGCCGATAGCTGCAAGCTGCTCGTCCGAAACAGCCGGGTCGATAGTCAGCGTAAGCGTTACATCCTGACCATGGCGGCGTATATCGCGCATAAATGTGAACGGCTCGCCGTCTGTTGAGCCGCCGATTCCCCCAAGGTAAGGGAAATAGTCATCATAAGAATAATCCCACTGAAATGACACGTCGGCATCCTTCATCGCCTCTGATATCCGCGCTGGCCACTCCTTATCGAGAGGGTAATAGCAGTACATCAGGCTGATACTTCTATGAGGTCTGCCTAGTCGATTGAGTATGTAGTCCTGGTTAACATATTCGCCGCGTTCACTGCCGTCGCCTAAATCGACAGCGCACTTAGCTTTTCCCATATGGACCTTGTAAAGTTTCTCCATAAATTAATTCCTTTCACTTTGCATATTTTATACTATTATTGTAATATACCCGCAAAAATTTGTCAATAGGATTTTCTGAAAAACATACATGATTCCAATTGTATATATATCAACAGCCGGCTTTTTTAATCTGATGTTTTTATAGCGAAAATGAATTTTTTTACTCTCCGATTATATTCACTGAATATAAAGTTACAGAAGAAAAATTGCTGAAATAGCATGGCATATATTGACTTTACAGATGAAAAATGGTATAATAATATTCGTGTAAGCTCAGGACGGCACATATCTGCCTGAATTTTAAAGTCCTGTAATTTTCAAGAAAGGAGAAGGCTTACTATGAGTTCAATCATCAATCCCGAATTAAAAATAAAGGAGGTCGCTCAGCGAATTAGAGCCCTGCGTGAATCTGTAGGTCTTACTCCCGAAGAAGCTGCTGCAAAAACAGATGTTTCAACTGAAGAATACCTCGCCTATGAAAGCGGCTCAAAGGATTTCAGCTTTACCTTTATTTACAAGCTTGCCAATGCAATGGGGGTCGAAATCACCGACATTATGGAGGGTGAAAGCCCTAAAATCGACAGCTATGACCTAATCCGAAAGGGCGAAGGTCTTCCGATTGCACGGCGCAAGGGACTTGTATATCAGCGCCTTGCCCCGAATTTCAAAAACAAGATCGGTGAGCCGTTCCTCGTAACGATTCCCTATGTTGACGAAAGCACCCGTAAACCACACCCGAGCACACACAGCGGTCAGGAATTCGACATTGTCATAAAGGGTACGCTGAAGGTTAAAATCGGCGACAATGAGGACGTTCTCCACGAGGGCGACTCAATCTACTACGACAGCTCCGAGGAGCACGACGTTTGGGCGGGCGACGGCGAGGAATGCGTAATTTACGCCATGGTTCTCGGTACGGACAAGCGCTCCAAAATTCATACAAAGACTGTTGAATCACCTGCTGTTACAAATTTTGACCTTGCAAATATCGAAAACCCTATTTCCGATAAATTTGTCAAGGTTTCAACAAATGAAATGGGGCAGATGACATCTATCGATTTTTTCAATGAGGAGGACTTCAACTTCGGATTTGACATCGTAGATGGACTTGCCGCGAAATCTCCCGATAAAACGGCATTGATTTACGTCTCAGACGACCTTGAGGAAAAGCGTTTCACCTTTGCTGATATAAAGAAATACTCAAACATGACAGCGAATTATTTCCGCTCCCTCGGAATCAAAAAAGGCGATAAGGTCATGCTCGTTCTGAAGCGTCACTATCAGTTCTGGTTTTCAATTATCGCACTCCACAAGCTCGGTGCGGTCGTAATCCCCGCCACCAATCAGCTTGTTCAGCACGACTTCACTTATCGCTTTAAGGCTGCTGACGTTAAGGCTATCGTCTGCACCGGTGACGGTGATGTTGCTCATCAGGTTGACCTTGCCATCGAGGAGTGCGGCATGGACATCATTAAAATGATTGCCCACGGTCAGCGCGACGGCTGGGACTCTTTCGATGAGAAAATTGAGACATTCAGCGACGTTTTCGAAAAGCCGGCTAAACGTGAAGACGGCTCCTACGGCTCTGAACCGATGCTCATGTACTTCACATCAGGCACCACAGGTTATCCGAAAATTGCTATGCACAGCCATAAATATGCCCTCGGTCATTTCATTACTGCCCGCTACTGGCATAATGTTGACCCCAACGGCGTTCATTTCACAATTTCCGATACAGGCTGGGGCAAGGCTCTTTGGGGCAAGCTCTATGGTCAGTGGCTCAGCGAAACCTGCGTTTTCGTTTATGACTTTGATCGTTTTGATGCAAACAAGATACTCCCCATGTTCAAGAAATACAATATTACCACATTCTGTGCTCCGCCGACTATGTTCAGATTCTTTATCAAGGAAGATTTGTCTAAATTTGACCTCAGCTCAATCAAATACGCTACTGTTGCAGGCGAGGCACTGAACCCCGAGGTTTACAACCAGTTCCTCAAAGCTACAGGTGTTAAGCTCATGGAGGGATTCGGTCAGACTGAAACAACCCTCGCAGTCGGAAATTTCGTCGGCATGACTCCAAAGCCGGGTTCAATGGGTAAACCGAGCATTCTCTACGACATAGACATTATTCTTCCCGACGGCACAAGTGCTAAAACGGGCGAGACAGGCGAAATCGTAATCAGAACAGATAAGAATACTCCCTGCGGACTTTTCTGCGGCTACTACAAGGATGAAGAAAAAACCAAGGATTCATGGCACGACAATGTTTACCACACAGGTGACACTGCATGGAGAGATGAGGACGGATACTTCTGGTATGTCGGACGTGTAGACGACCTTATCAAGTCCTCAGGCTACAGAATCGGACCGTTTGAAATTGAAAGCGTTATCATGGAGCTTCCATACGTCCTTGAGTGCGGTGTAAGCGCAGCTCCCGACCCGGTCAGAGGACAGGTCGTTAAGGCTTCAATCGTTCTTACAAAGGGTACTGTCGGCACTGAAGAGCTCAAAAAGGAGATTCAGAATTATGTTAAAAAACATACCGCTCCTTACAAATACCCGAGAATTGTTGAATTCCGTGATGAACTTCCCAAAACAATCAGCGGTAAGATTCGCCGTGTAGAGCTTAAAGGCTAAGAATTATATCAAACAGATCACCGGACAGGAAATCAATCCTGTCCGGTGTTTTTTGACATATGATATGTTTGCAAAATAAAAACCGCACGGAACTGACCGTGCGGTTTTAAATGTAAATTCAGTTATTACATGAATGACTCGGGAAGCTCAGAAAGAATCTTAGCAAGGTACTTCTGAACGGATACTGCGTCACTTGCGTTAACGCCGTCGCCGTTATTGAATACGTCTGCCTGCTTCTTAGCCTTAGCATTGACAAAATCATTTGACTCGTCATTTGCATAAGCCATGATTACAACTACATCGTTGATATTAACTTCGCCGTTATCATCTGCATCGCCCCAAAGAAGGTCCTTTTCAGAACCTGTTGTAGGCTGAGTTGAAGGATTCTGACCCTGTTCAGGTGCATCGGGAGCTTCGTCCTCGAGGAATGAAACAACCCATGCGAACGGAGCGTTCCAGTTGATTGTAACTTCGTTTACAGACCAAGCCTCTGCGTTATCTACATAGCACTTCTGTGAAGCCATTTTGCCTCTCTGATAGCCAAGACCGCCAACATACGGATCCTGCATACCTGCACCAGGTCCGCCGGACATTACGCCTGCAGGACAGAGCGGGAATTCAGGGTCAACACCGTTACACCAGAATCTGTGGTGAGGATATGTCAGTGTATAATCGCCATAGCCCGAAACATATGAGAAGCCATTACCGTTACGTCCGAGAATGTAGTCAAGTGCAGTTGAAGCACCGCTGATGTACTCATATGTGCCCTTGATATCATAAGCATATGCCATGATAATTGCGTTATTGATAACAAATGAGTTTGAACCCCATTCATAACCTGTTACTGTGATTCCAGGACCGATGTTGACCGGATCTTCAAATGATGCGCCCTTATAAGGAATACCCATAGCACCGGAATTTTCCTGATCGATATAAGAATCGGCAACCTTTACGATTGAATCTTCAATAGCAGAAATTTCGGATGCAGAGAGATTATCCTGATTGAGGTAAAGTGAAAGGGTACCAAGTCCGGAAGTACAGCCCCAGTTGAATGAACTGAACGAACCGTTGTTCTCACCGCCGCCGAGATTGTTTGTTACGCTGAATGCCTTATCCATTCCGGTTGAGTCATTTGCGTTTGAATAACTCTTGAGATCATTGTAATATGTAGAGTCACCGGTTGTAGCGTAAAGCTCACAAGCTGCCCAGTAGAAGTCATCGAGAACGTAGTTATCGCCGTAAGCACCGCCGCCGATAGCCTGGTCGAGCGGACCATAAAGAGGCTGATTATTCGGATTATCCTTTGTTGAAGACTTATAATCCTCATATGAAGCACTTGCTGCCGCATAACCCTTC
This sequence comes from Oscillospiraceae bacterium, assembly GCA_029007035.1. Lineage (GTDB taxonomy): Bacteria > Bacillota > Clostridia > Oscillospirales > Ruminococcaceae > Ruminococcus. The sequence continues at coordinate 41,615 of JAQXHC010000022.1, read as the reverse complement.
TTAGCATTTGCAAGACACTCAGCAGCAAAGTCATCGTCAATGCCCTTCCAGAGACGTGCAGCCTGTGCAGCACAAGCAGCCATGTTCAGTGTAGCAGCATACGTCGGTGGCTTAACAATACGTGTTGTTCCCCACTCATCCACGTAGTTCCAGCACTTTGCAGCAAGTCCTGTCCACTTATGGTCGTGGAGCTTATGGTAAACCATTCCCTCATACTTGCCCCAGTAAGGATCGTTAGACTGAACCATCATCTTGAACATCCACTCAAGCTCATATCTTGACTCATCAAGGATATCCGGATATTTATTTGAGTTCTCAGGAATAGCCATTGTTTTGCCATCATCAAACTTTGAAGCTGTTCCCTGTTTCTTGGCCCACTCATACTCATTCTGAAGTGTCCATACGGATACACCGCCGTTTACAACGTATTTACCGTGGTCACCGGCATCGTACCAACCGCCTGTACCGTCGATTGAGTAGCTCTTATCTCCGTCAAAGTCAGCACCATATGATCTTACCCACTCAGACTGAACATAAGCAGTATCCTTTGTATGACCTGCTGGATGAGCAAGAGTAGCAGCGTCACCTGATGTGATATACTGGCTCTCAATCTTCATTCCGGAACGGTTCTGATAATAATAGTTAAGTGCATCTCTGAGCATGCCATCGTATATATTGTTGTTGATGCTGAAAGATGGACTTTCGTTTACGGTATATGTATCTCCGGTTGTCTTGTTGGTATACTGGAGTTTATCACCGCTGAGAGTTGTTGTATAGCTTGTAATAGGAGTCTTGTAGTTATCAGAATCCTTAAGACCTGTAGTATCCTTTACAAAGATTGTATATCCCGAACCCTCTGTTTTGAAGTCGGTGAAGTCGATGATATGATAATCATCGCCGGAATCCTCATCTCTGCCTGAACCGGGCTGAGTTTTTCCGGTATAAACAGTTTTGCCGCTTGAATCACGAATCTCGAAATCAAGAGGTGATGTTGCCTCAGTTACATATGTAGCTTTCTTGGAAAGTTTTGTGAAGTAACCAACCTGATTAAGACGAACATTAGAATGAGGTGTGATTACACCATATTCATTTGTAGTATCCCAGTTACAACCTTCTCCGGATGCATCTCCGCAAGTTGTACATTCAAGTACGAGGTTATCAAATTTGAGTGTTGCGCCATCGGGCATACCTGTGTCGTTGTTTCCGTGTGCGCCCTGATTATCAGCATAGTGGAATGCCCACTCAGCAACATCCAGATCCTGATTTGATGTAAATGTGCTGCTGAACTTGAGAGTCTGGCCTGCCTGAAGCTTTACCGGCTGCCACTCGCCTGCGCCAAGGTCATGCCAAATCTCAACATCACCTGCGTAGTTACCGATTTTTGAATAGATATAACCGGCTGTATCGGATGTAACCTCGCCGCTTACCTTATATGAATGTCCGGACTTGAGCTTAAGTCCTCTGTGACGAAGCTGAAGATCCCATCTTCCCTCGCTTCCTTTACCTGTAACGACCTTAACATTATAGCTTCCGCCGCTGATTGTGAATGTCTGCTTAGCAGGATTGGTTTCGCAGGTATGCCAAGGAAGTCCAACGCCTTCGTCGAACGTCGACTGACCTACCATTAAACCGGCAGAAGCGCTCATGGGCATGAACGCAGCCGTTGCAGAAGCAAGCATCGAAGCAGCAAGAACGCTGCCGGTAACTGCTTTTGAAATTTTCTTGTGCATTTAAAATACCCTCCCTGAAAATTTAAATATTTTTAATTATAACGCAATGCCAGTGCAAACACTGCGGTTATATCGTCGATGAACACGAGCAGTGAACGGCTGAAAATCAGCAGGCACATAATTCACTTCTCATACAATATTATATTATATCTACTGAGAAAAGTAAATAGCTTTTTGGAAATTCGTGCATTTTCCTAAAGTGGCAGTCCGATTTTTGTTCACTTCGACCAATTCGTTAAAAAAACAAAAGAGGGTGCAAAACCCTCTTTTGAAAATTTTATGAATTTATTAAAGCAACTTACGAATAGCTTTCGGGGAGCGATAAAATCAACTTGGCATTATATTTCTGAACAGAAACTGCATCACTGCTGTTGATTCCGTCGCCGTGTTTATAAACGTCCGCCTGAATGTAAGCTTCATCCGACGGCAGTTTGTTGGCACTTTCATCGGCAGCATAACAAAGAATTGTAACAACGTCATTTACATTGACTTCTCCGTTATCGTCGGCATCGCCCCAAAGATAGTCCCCGTCCGGTTCAGTTGTAGGCTGAACATCATCGGTAGTTGTTTGTGGTCTGGATGTAGGCTCCGTAACCTGAGGAGTCGAACCGTCCGGCTCTGTTCCCCAAACGAGAATATCATTGACATACATCGTAATATGGCTGTTCAGAGAATCAGATTTTTTCAGATCAGTTGCGTCCTCGATACCTTCATATGACCAGTCATTCGACGAGTCCCATGCGCCTGTTGTAGGCTTGCCGTCGATCGCATCGGGAATTGAGATTCTGAATTGAACCTCATCACGGTGTTCGCTCTGTCCGGTCGGCATAATTGCAGTTCCGTCGAGGAATTTAATTTCGGCATAATAGGTATTTCCTGTCGGGTCGCCTTCATATTTGAACGGTCCCTCTGCTACGGCATGACCCGCTTCGCCCTCACCGTACTGCTGAGATTTTGTCTCAACCTTGATGTCGTCAATCGAAAGACCTGCTGCAAGGACTTCAGAAACATCAAAGAAATATCTGAACGAAATATTTTTTTCAACTCTTGCAGGCCAGGCTGTGTGGTTCATAGCCCAGGCTTTGATTTCGGAGTAACTGTTGCCCTTGCCGTTGAGTACAGCCGCAATCTCCCATTCAGCCCATTTTGGTTCTTCTGTCGGAGGAAAGTCCTCGAGCTTGGTTCCGCCGTAGTCGTCGATCATAGCACAGAGTGCAGCGGTAAAGCCTGCGTTATAATCAATTGCAACCTCAGTGTTCTGATAGGAAGCAATCTGGTCCGTGAATGTGCCGTCCTGATTCGGACCTCCTTCAAGCGCACCGTAAAGAACATGAGCATATTCGGTCTGCCATTCCTCGCCGCCGGCTGTTGAGCCGTCAGTTCCAAGTTCATTCCAATGATCATCGTGGATACCGGAAGCGGTTCTGTGATGGAACGATTTCGGATTTGTACCCATTCCGAGAACATAGCTCAATCCAAGGTCATTATCGCCGAAACAGTAATCCATCTGCTTCTTTGACCATGTATTATACTTTTCAGCAGCAGCTGCATCGTCAGCGAAAATCGTATCAGAAGCAAGAAGAGCAAGGTAAACCGTAGTTGTTGCGTGTCTCAGCGAACCCCACTGGAAAAGCCATGCAAGACCGTCGGGTGTGTAGCTTACCTGTTTGCCGTTGTAGCCTGTTGTCCAGTATTCAAGATGTTTTCTTACCTGCTCAATCCATTCCTTATCGCCCGTGTTCTGAGCATAAAGCAGGAATCCGCCCTGAGTTGTATCGTCCCAGCAGTGACCCCAGCTGAACTTGTACTCTGTCGACTGCTGTTCCTTGTCGAGGTTAGGGATATAGGATGTTGCCTTATCAAGATAAGACTGCTCGCCTGTCGCCTTGTAGAGCCAGTTTGCAGCAAAGAACAGGTCATCATAGAATGACGACGGTTTATAGTAAGAATGCTCCTCCGTGTCATCGCCGATTGATTTTTCAGCATCAGCACGTTCGAATAAATCCCTTGCGTGCTCAAGATAGGTTTCTGCAAGACTCGGAGATGAATCCTTGAAAACCATATATCCGGTCGCCAGTGCAGCTGCCATCTGTCCCTCGATACAGCTGTCCTGACAAGTGTATGCAGGACGCGGATCACTTCCGCCCTTGAGGACATATTTGTTCATATACACCTCTGCACTGCCCCACCATACGTGGTCGAATGCACCCTCACCGATCATGTAGACAATTTCATTGCCCTTATCACAGCCTACGAGGTAGTCCAGACCGAACTGCAAATTGTTACGGTAAAGCTCGCCGAGACCTGCTTTGTCAACAGCATCGCCGTATTCAACAAGTCCCCATCCAAGGAGAGCTGCCGAATATGCGTTTGTCAGCGCAAATTTCAGGTGATCGCCTGCGTCGAACCATCCTCCGGGAACAACATCGTTTACCATAGAGTCGCCGCGCCACGAAACCTCGTTCCAGTCCGGCAGTACTCCTGCCTGCTGAACCTCATAGAAAAACATTGATTTCTGCAAAGCCTCGGCATAGTTGTAACCTCCGGAGGACTCGGCATTAACATCCATTTTTCTGCTGCTGTCAGACGGAAGATACACAGCTGCACCCGCCGCAAGAACAGCTGCGGACAAAGCCGCAGTAAATTTCTTCCACTTCATAATAATCTGCCCCTCTCGTAAAATATTTAAAAATACTTCTGCATTACCGTATGACAATATTTTACTGTTCATTCGGTCATGCCTATACATTTTAAATTTACTACATTTTCAGAATGTTGTCAAGCAAATAAAAGAATATTTACAAAAATTAAGCCATATTGTACAAATCGACACACTAAAAACTGTCACTTGTACTAACTTCCATAACTGTACGATAATACTGCCGTAGCTTACCGAGGAAACTTTCGGATAGCTCGGGAGCAATAATAAGCGCAGCCATTCCGCAGTTCGGACACAATGCACTTTTATGCTCATCGAACTCCGTAACATCGGTATTTCTAACCTTTTCGCCGCAATTGATACAACTGCATAAATCAAAGCCGCGGTAATCTGTTCCGTCTTCCGTAGAGATATATCCTATCTCAATCATCTCGCAATTGTCAACAGCTTCAAGGCAGCACTCTCCTATTCGCCGAAGAATGTCAGCGTCAAGTTCCTCATATATCGGTTTATAGCTGCTCAGATAATGCAGAATAAGTTTCTTTCTCAGCTTCATCACGCGTGCTGCGAAAATAAAGTCAGCTACCGCAAAAGCCATGCCAACACAAAAGCACAGTACAAATATTAATTCCGACACATCATCGTCTCCGTCGAAGATCATCATAATGGAAAACGCTGCCAGTATGGAAAAGGAGAGGATGATCACAGTGCTTTCTATCCTGTGTATTTTTTTGTAGCATCTTTTCGACTCCTCATCTGCGCCTGATAACCATTCACTATCAATAAAAGACGAAAAAAATCTTATTGCCTTCTTAAATTCAATGCTTTTCCTGTCAGCATGATACAGCTGATTTGCTTCAACAGGATAATAGTAAAGCGGATTTCTGAACATATTCCCACCTCAAAATAAAAAAGCCTTCCCAACTCAGCGGAAAGGCTTTTGAATACAATTGAATTATTCAACGTCCTCAGCAGGAGCTTCTTCCTCGTCGTATTCAGCGTCATCAGCGTTATCTTCAAGGAGAGCGCGCATTGAAATGCTGATTCTCTTAGCCTCGGTGTCGATATCAATAATTTTGACATCAACCTCCTGACCAACGGAAAGAATATCCTTTACGTTTTCAACCTTCTTGTCCGCGATCTGAGAGATGTGGATAAGGCCGTCAACGCCGTCGATAATCTGAGCAAATGCACCAAAGCTTGTGATTGAAACGATTGTTGCCTTAACAACATCGCCAACGTTGTAATTTGCCTTAAAGATTTCCCACGGATTATCTTCAGCTTTCTTGAAGCCGAGTGAAATTCTGTTTTCCTCAGGATTGAGATCCTTGATGTAAACCTCGAGTGTATCGCCAACGCTTACAACCTCGCTCGGGTGCTTGATTCTCTTCCATGAAAGCTCGGAGATATGAACCATTCCGTCGATGCCGCCAAGGTCAACGAATGCGCCGAAGCTTGTGAGGGATTTAACCTTACCGGTGAATGTATCGCCTACTGCAGCGGTTTCCCAGAACTTAGCTCTTGCCTCTTCCTTCTTAGCGTCGGAAACAGCCTTGATAGAACCGATAGCCTTCTTTCTTCCGTCGCCGGAAACCTCGATGATTTTGAACTCAACCTTCTTCTTGAGCAGCTGGTCAAGCTCTGCTCCTCTCGGGAGACCTGTCTGTGAAGCGGGAATAAATACTCTTACGCCATAAATATTGAGTGTAACGCCCTTATTAACAACGTGCTGAACAGCAGCCTCAAGAATTGTACCCTCTTCGTAAGCCTTTGTAATCTTTTCAAAGCCTGCCTGCTCGTCAACCTTTCTCTTTGAAAGAGCAACAGTACCCTCGGCATCGTTGACCTTGATAACGATAAGCTCGATTTCATCGCCTACACTTACGATGTCAGCCGGGGTCTTTGTTGAATCATCGGTAAGATCTTCAAGCTTAACATAACCTGTGTGCTTTGTGCCGAGGTCAACGGTAACCTCGTTGCTGTTTACTTCAACAACAATGCCCTTAACCTTTTCTCCTGTATGTATTTTTTTGAAAGACTGGTCAAGCGCCTCCGCAAAATCAATCTCCTCATCAGAATTTGTCTTGATGATTTCATTCTCTGCCATTTTTGTTTGAACCTCCTTGATTATATAAGCAGGAGTTGACGCTCCTGCAGTAATGCCGATTTTTTCAGCATCGGGAAGATTTAAAGTCCGAAGCTCGTCTGCGTTCTCGATATGAAATGTCTTACAGTACCGGCTGCAGACCTCGAAAAGTTTCACGGTATTCGAGCTGTGCCGTCCGCCGACAACGAGCATGAGGTCTGATTGTTCAGCCAGTTCGCGCGCGTCCGACTGTCTTGCGTCGGTAGCATTGCAGATAGTATCAAAAATTACAACGTTGGGGTCGTCCTTCGGAATCACTTTTAAACACATATCCCATACTACTATATTATACGTTGTTTGCGCGACAATTGCAACCCTTTTTTCCAAATTTTTATATTTTTTTTCAAAAAAGTCTTTTAGCTCAAAATTATCCTTGAAAACGAGATAATTTTTGTCACAATGCCCAACAATCCCCTGAACCTCCGGATGATTTTTATCACCTGCAATGAGTATGAAGTATCCCTCGGCTGTTTTTTCCGCAGCGATTTTGTGAATTCTCGACACAAAAGGACAAGTTGCATCCAGCATCCGGTTTCCCTTTGCCTTAATCTGCTCATAAACTCTGCTTCCCACGCCATGCGAGCGAATAACAACTGTCTCGTCGGATTCAAGCTCGTCAACCGACTCAATTATCCTCGCGCCGCGGGATTTCATATCATTCACGACATCCTGATTATGTATAATCGGTCCAAGGGTAGCAACCCTTGTATTATTTTCAAGTTCGCCGTAAACCATTTTCACCGCACGGTCAACGCCAAAACAGAAACCTGCCGATTCTGCAACCTTAACTCTGCTCATTTTTCACCTCATCTCCCTCAACAAGAGCTTTGATTTCGCTCATATAACGTTTTTTCATCTTAACAAGTGAACGCGGGTCGGGTTCTCCGCCGATTTGCGTGAAATATTCCTCTGCGGGAATCGGCTTGCCGAATTTCACCACAACCCTTGAGCGGAATCTGAGCTTTTCACCGTAAATAACGCCCACCGGAACAATAGCAGCACCTGATTTTGCCGATATTACCGCAGCCCCGGAGTGTCCCTTGCCGACCTTGCCATCCTTTGAGCGTGTGCCTTCGGGAAAAATCATAAGACTTTTTCCTTCAGCGATTTTCTCCGCCGATTTATCAAGTACCGAAAGGTCGCCCGAACCTCTCGATACAGGAAAAGCCCCAAGAGAGCTTATCAGCCAGCTGAATAATTTATTTCTGAACAAGCTTTCCTTTGCCATAAAAGCCATTTTCCCCCTCGCTCCAAGCGCAACCACCGGCGGATCGAGGTAAGAACGGTGATTCGGACAATAAATCATCGGTGTCTTTTTCGGGATATTCTCCCTGCCGACAAATTTAAGGTTGTATGCGATTTTCAGTCCGATATACACAAGTGCCCTGCAAAAATAATACATATCTGTCATCCCCCATTCAGCTTACTGCGAATAAGCTCCGTCAGCTTTTCCGACGATTCTTCTAAATTCATCGATGTTGTATCAAACAGAACCGCGTCATCCGCCTGCTTCAGCGGAGCAGTTTCGCGGTGCATATCATTATAGTCACGTTTGATTATATCGTCAAGGATCTCCTGATAAGCCGGACAGTCCGGCTTTTCGGAAAGCTCCCTGAAGCGTCGGTTTGCACGCTCCTCTGCGGAGGCTGTAAGAAATATTTTTACGTCCGCATCGGGAAGAACTACCGTACCGATATCACGTCCGTCCATGATAACGTTATTTTCACGGGCAATTTTTTTCTGAGTCTCAAAAAGATACTCTCTTACAGCCGGAATTGCCGATGTTCTTGATGCCGCCATGGAAATCGCGGGAGTTCTGATAAGTCCCGAAACATCTCTGTTTCCAAGATATACTCTCTGCTCGCCGTCAACAAATCTGAGTGATATATCGGCATTTTTCAAAGCCTCGGGAATATCTGCATCGGCGGTTTCATTTTCGGTAAGATATAATGCAACCGCTCTGTAGAGCGCCCCCGTATCGACGTATATATATCCCAGTTCAGCCGAAACCTTTTTGGCTATTGAGCTTTTTCCGGCTCCGGCAGGACCGTCTATGGCAATATTAACTGTTTTCATAATCTATCCTTTCCGCAGGCGAACCTGCATAAAATCAGAGGTACAAAGCTGCGGCATTTGCAGTTGAAAAGGCAATCTGAAGATTAAAACCTCCGGTATATGCGTCTGCATCGATTACCTCTCCGGCAAAGAACAGCCCCGGAACAAGCTTTGATTCCATTGTTTTAGGATTTATTTCCTTAACACTGACTCCGCCGCTTGTTATAATCGCCTCGTCAATCGGTCGGAATCCCGATATTCTCACTGGAAAAGCCTTGATAAGCTCTCCCAGACGATGCCGCTCCTCTTTTGTGATGCTGTTGATTTTCCGCTCAGTCCCGATTCCCGAAAGCCGCGCAATTACGGGAATCAGCTTCGACGGAAGCAGCTTTCTTATTCCGTTAATGAAGTCCCGGTTGAGGTTTTCTCCGAAATCTCGCTGAATCCTTGCGTCAAGCCGTTCTTTGTCGAGTCCCGGCTTCAGATCGATAAGCAGGGAATAACGATTCGGCTTCATATCACGGATATGCGAGCTTGCACTGAGAACAAGCGGTCCCGATACGCCGAAATGAGTAAACAGCATCTCGCCAAGCTCACTGTAAATACACTTTTCGCCGTCCATCAGTCTGAGTGTAACATTTCTTAGAGAAAGCCCCATAAGCTCTGAACAATAGCTGTCGGGAGAGACAAGCGGCACGAGGGACGGTTTCAGCTCCGTCACCGTATGACCTGCCGAGCGGGCAAGTATATATCCGTCGCCGGTCGAACCTGTATTAGGATAAGATTTTCCTCCGCAGGCAACCAGAACCGACGCAGAACGGTATTCATCTCCTCCTGCACGGACTCCCCTGCACACGCCGTCCTCAATGATAAGCGATTCCGCTCTCCTGTTTATTATTGTCACTCCGAGTCGCTTTAATTCATCAGCAAGGGCATTGACAATATCCTCAGCCTTGTCGCTGACAGGGAAAACCCTGTTGCCGCGCTCGGTTTTCAGAGGAACTCCAAGCTCCTCAAAAAAGCTCATGGTATCCGCTGTCCCGAAGCCCGAAAACGCACTGTAGAGAAATCGTCCGTTTACAGGAATATTACGCATCAGCTCATCGTTTGAACAGTTGTTGGTAACATTGCAGCGACCCTTTCCGGTTATTCTCAGTTTACGCCCTATACGGTCGTTTTTTTCGAGCAGGAGCACCGATTTGCCAAGTCTTGCCGCCAATACAGCCGCTACACATCCGGCAGCACCCCCGCCTATAATAATAGTATCAGTCATTGCCTTTTCCTCTGAGTTTCCTCAGTCTCTCGCGTAATACTGTTCGTCTCGCCTCGGTTGCCGCACTGTCGACTGTATAACCGCTGTCCGATATATACAGAACGTCGCCTTCTGCCGCATTTTCTGGAATCAGCTCACGGTCGATCTCAATAATCTGTCCGTCCGCTTCAAGAACAGCTTTGTTACCCTCGAATCTGTCTATAATAATCATTTGCTTTTCCTTTCAGTATGAATTTGCAGGTTCAGACCGTCAGACTCGAAAACAATGCTTCCGTTAAGATCTGTCCTGTATATTTCCTTGGTGTATTTCTTCAGCTTTTTAAGAGTTGAATTGTCAGGATGACCGTAGGAATTGCCTGCACCGCATGAAATAACTGCATATTCCGGCGAAATTGCTTCAAGAAACGCTTCAGAGCTTGACGTATCACTGCCATGATGACCTGCCTTATAAACCCTTACATGACCGAGCCTGCCGTTTTCGAGCATTTCCTTTTCCGAAAGCTCCTCGGCATCGCCGGTGAAGATGAAACTGTTTCTTCCATGGGTTAGAAATATTCCCACCGAATAGTTATTCGCACCGCTGTAACTGCTGCTGCACGGAGCGATGATCTCTGCTCTGGCATCTCCGATTTCAATTATCTGTCCCAAATAAGCCTCTGAAACTGCTAAACGCTTTGCTTCGCACGAATCAAGAAACTGCTCGAAATATTTCGTCGTCGGAATATCGCTGTCATCAAGATGAGGCATGATAACCGTTCCGATATTGTATGTATCAATTATGTTGCTCATACATCCCATGTGGTCTGAATGCGGATGCGTCGCCACAACATAGTCCAGTTTCTTTACTCCCAGGCTGTTCAGATAGCTGATCACATCATCATCCCTGCCGACCTCACCGCTGTCGATAAGCATATTCACACCGTCTGCCGTAATATATATGCAGTCGCCCTGTCCGACATCTATGAAATGCACCTGCAGATCGTCATCGCATCCGGAGCTTCCGCCGTATATCTTTCTTTCAAGCCAGTCCATCGGATTGTGACCGAAGCTGTCCATTACAGTTACGACAATAAGTATAAGCAGAACAAGCATTACCGGAATCAGCGGCGAGGCTTTTTCCTGTCTTTTCTTCCTTGATTTTGCCATGTTCCCGCACCACTCTTTCCGATATGTTTTTTTGCAGTGCTCTTTCGGATAGTCTGCGGCTTCGAATCGTCATCAACAAGACATTTCGGACCGGAACCGATAAGATCACGCCTGCCTGCTCTTTTAAGAGCTTCAATTACGATTTTCCTGTTCTCAGGGCGGAAATACTGGAGAAGTGCCCTCTGCATAGCCTTTTCCTCCGGAGTTCTCGGAACATAAACCTTTTCCATTGTGTAAGGATCCAGTCCGGTATAGAACATCGCCGTGGAAATCGTTCCGGGAGTCGGGTAAAAATCCTGAACCTGCTCGGGACGTATTTTGTTCTCTTTCAGGAAAAGCGCAAGCTCCACCGCCTCCTTAAGTGTGCTTCCCGGATGGGAGGACATCAGATAGGGAACGAGATACTGCTCTTTGCCTATGCTTTTTGTTATTTCATAAAATCTTTTCAAAAAAGCTTTGTATGCTTCGATATGAGGTTTTCCCATTTTATCGAGAACCGCTGCCGAGCAATGTTCCGGAGCAACTTTCAGCTGACCGCTTACATGATATTTAATCAGTTCGCGCATAAATTCGTCGTTTTTGTCCTGCATAAGATAGTCGTAGCGAATTCCCGAACGGATAAACACCCGCTTTACTCCCCTGACCTTTCTCAGACGACGGAGCATATGAAGATATTCCGTATGGTCAACCTTTAACGCCGGACATGGCTCGGGAGCAAGACACTTTTTGCCCATACACAGACCCTTGCTGAGCTGTTTATCGCATGAGGGGCGGCGGAAATTGGCAGTAGGACCTCCCACATCGTGAATATAGCCCTTGAAATCAGGCATTGCCGCAATTTTTTCTGCCTCGCGGATAACCGAATCCTCGCTGCGGCAGGTAATTCTCCTGCCCTGATGAAGAGCGATCGAACAAAAATTACAATATCCGAAGCAGCCGCGATTATGAATTATGGAGAACCGGACCTCCTCAATTCCGGGCACTCCGCCAAAAGCCTCATAGGACGGGTGATATGCCCTTGTGAACGGAAGCTCGTAAATCCTGTCGAGTTCATCTGTAGTCAGGCTCAGCGCAGGCGGATTCTGAACAAGCATCATATTCCCATGACGCTGAATGATAATCTTTCCGTAGACCTCATCCTGCCAGTCGTACTGAATCTTCACAGCCTTTGCATACTCGGTTTTACTCGCAGAAACCTGCTCAAAGGACGGACACTGAGCTGCGCCGAGCGGAGTGTTCACCGGCTCGGTCATATAGCAGGTTCCGCGTATATCGTGAATTTCACTGATTTTTTCGCCATTTGCAAGACGAGTGCAAAGTTCGGTGATCTGATGCTCTCCCATACCGAACATGAGCAGATCTGCTCCGCTGTCGGGCAGAATCGACGGTCTGACCGCGTCATCCCAGTAATCATAGTGGGCGAAGCGGCGCAGTGAAGCCTCCAGTCCTCCGATAGCAACAGGCACATCTCCGAAATACTCGCGCAGCTTACGGCAATATACAATAACCGCGCGATCCGGACGCCTGCCGGCTTTGCCGCCTGCCGTATAAGCATCGTCGGAGCGCTTTCTTCTGGCGGCAGTGTAGTGGGCGACCATGGAGTCAATATTTCCCGATGTCACGAGAAAAGCATATTTAGGAGCTCCGAAGCGTTTGAAGTCTTTGTCGGAATTCCAGTCAGGCTGAGAAATAATTCCCACAGTAAAACCCAGTGACTCAATCAGCCTTGTAACGATTGCCGCTCCGAAACTGGGGTGGTCAACATAAGCATCGCCTGTGATATATATGAAATCGAACTGCTGAATCCCAAGCTCGTCCATTTCTTCTCTTGTTGTAGGCAGGAAGCCTTTGTAAATCATTTTTATCCCCCTTGGTCCGGAATATGTATTTATTGCAGAATCACACAAAGAACGCCTGACGTCTTTGCAGGTGTTGTCTTAATCCTGCATATTTGCCCTTCTTGCGTCATACTGCATCTGTGACATGAGAACTTTTCTCGGCTTTGCTCCCTCGCTGGGACCGATTACTCCCATTTCCTCAAGCTCGTCCATAATTCTCGCCGCTCTCGCAAATCCAAGCTTCAGTTTTCGCTGCAGCATTGATGTGGAAAGCTGCCCGTTTCTGACTCCAAGTTCGATAGCGCGCTCCACATAATCGGTGTCCTTACCGCCTTCATAACTGATATCCGCAGATGAATCGTCGTTTTTACCAACGGGAATAAGGCTCTCAACAGCTTCGATGATGTCACTGTCGTAATCGCCTGCGGACTGTCCCTTGATAAATTTAACCGTTTCGTCAATTTCCTTTGTGGATGCAAAACACCCCTGTACTCGCAGCGGCTTGTTCATTCCGATAGGCATATAGAGCATATCTCCGTTTCCAAGCAGCTTATCCGCACCCGCCATATCAATAATTGTCCTTGAATCGACCTGCGACATAACCGAAAGTGCAATACGGCTCGGGATATTTGCCTTGATAAGACCGGTGATTACATCGGTAGTCGGACGCTGCGTAGCAACAACAAGGTGCATACCTGCGGCACGTCCCATCTGCGCGAGACGGCATATAGAGTCCTCGACCTCCTTGCCTGCCACAAGCATCATATCTGCAAGCTCGTCAATGAAAATAACAATCTGCGGAATCTTCACGATTTCCTCATTATCCGCCGCAAGTGCATTGTAGGATTTTATATCGTTCGCACCCTCGTCTGCGAAAATCTGATACCTCCGCATCATCTCATTAACCGCCCAGTTCAGCGCGCCGGCAGCCTTTTTACTGTCGGTGACAATGGGAATAAGCAAATGCGGGATACCGTCGAAGATCTTGAATTCAACTATCTTCGGGTCAATCAGAATCAGCTTTACTTCATCAGGCGCAGCATTATAGAGAATGCTCATTATAATTGAACGCGTACATACGGATTTACCCGAACCGGTAGTGCCTGCAATTATAACATGGGGCATTTTCGCCACATCGCCGAGAATAACATTTCCTGCAATATCACGTCCAACCGCAAAGGTCAGCTTGCTTTCGGAAGCCCTGAACTCTGCGGAAGAGAGCAGCTCTCTCAGAGAAACAAGATCCTTTTTTATGTTCGGGACCTCGATTCCAACCGCTGCTTTTCCCGGAACAGGAGCTTCTATTCTGACTCCCTGAGCCGCGAGACTGAGAGCAATATCGTCCTCAAGTCCCTTTATTTTTGACACCTTTACACCTGCTCCCGGCTGGATTTCATACCTTGTAATCGACGGGCCGCGGAAAATATTGGTAATTCTTGCCTTGACTCCGAAGCTGTCAAAGGTATTGATAATAGTATCGGCCTTTTCGCGCATTTCAGCAGTCGCTTCGGAACTGTTACCCTTGTTGTCGGGAAGCTTCAGAATGTCAATCGGCGGCAAAATATATTCAGGCTGCTTCTCCTCCTCAAGAACTGAATTCTCCTCTTCAGCGGCAGCTTCAGCCTGCTTTGCTGCATTTTTCGCAGATGTCTCGGCTGCGTTTGAAATCAGCAGATCCAGACTTTCATCTGCTTTTGAAGCTTCTCCCCCAAAGAGAAAATCAAAATCATCATCTTTTTCGGATTCAGATTCCGTTTCCGTCTTGGGCATCTGCTTTTTCTCCACAGGCAGAGGAATATCCAGATCAATATCGTTTGTTTCCTCTTTTGTGTCTGCGATCTCTACCTTTGCTTTCGTGCGTTTTTTCGGAGCAGGCTTTTCCTCCTCTGCGGTGAAATCCTCGCTGCCTATCCCGATCAGCGTATCCTCAAGCTTGCTGTTCTTTTTTGCAGGCTTTGCCTGTGCGGCTTCGGACTGCTCATCGTCGTCATCCTCATAGTCGTCGTAATTGCCGGTTATAAGTCCTGCCGCATTTACGATTCCTTTATAAATCCATCTGAACGGACGTGTTATAAATTCAAAGAACTGAATCAGTCCCATGCCTGTCAGCAGCATGAAAAATACGAAAAACATAATAACGGTTATAATTCTTGCGCCGATGATACCGAAAAATTTCATCAGCGGTCCAGCTATGATTATGCTTGCTACACCTCCGCCTTTGAGGACTTTTCCGTCATTATAAAGAGCCTCGATAAGTCCGTCACCTTCCGGAAAGCCTACAAAGAATATCTGTATCGCCGCACTTACAAGGAACATAAGAGCGATTCCCCATACTGCCCTTCCGGAAACACATTTCTGACTTTTTTCCAATCCGATAAGCACCGCTGTATAAATCAATATCGCAGGTACGAGCAGCGATGCCGCTCCGAAAAGCCCCAACAGAAAATTATGTATTGCGTTCCAGCCTGCCGAGCCTTTTATCACCGCCATGAGCAGGACAAGAATTCCCGAAGCAAACAGCACTATCGACCAGAACTGATTCGAGTCGTTGCTTTGTTTTTCCGGCTTTTTTGACTTGGGAGGTTCCTTGGAGCTGTCCTGATTCCCTCTTTTCAGGACCTCCTCCTGTATTCCGTTAACGTATTTTTTTCTTGCCATTTCTCTTCTCCTTTGAGACCTTTATTCCACACTTTTTTCCGCACCGAAACCGATGCGGCAGATATTAAAGCAATTTTGCATATTATTTTTCGTGACACAACAGTAAATCTGCAAGCAGATCCGGTGCAAAACCGGGCGGTGTGCTTTGCGCGGTGCTGCCTTAAATATACCTCGGTTCTGAGCTTTCTATCATTTCGTAAAGGCATTCCATGGCGTCGCTGAGTCCGCCGAGACTGTCGATAAGTCCAAGCTTAACTGCATCCGTGCCCTCAACTACGCTCCCAACGTCCATTACAAGCTCCTCCGTGTTCATGAGCAGACGACGAAAATCCGCTTCGCTGATATTGCTGTTCTCAATGACAAAATTTATAATCCTGTCCTGCATTTTATCAAAATATGTCAGAGTCTGCGGCACCCCAAGGACCGTCCCATTCATACGAACCGGATGAATAGTCATCGAAGCTGTCGGTACAATAAACGACTTCTTCGCACTCACCGCCAGCGGCACTCCGATTGAATGACCGCCGCCGACCACGAGCGAAACTGTCGGTGTTTTCATGCCTGCGATAAGCTCTGCTATGGCAAGTCCTGCTTCAACATCGCCGCCTACCGTATTCAGAATTATCATAAGTCCCTCGACGCTTCTGTCCTGTTCAATCGCAACAAGCGACGGGATAATATGCTCATATTTAGTAGTTTTGTTCGATTCGCCGAGGACGTAATGTCCCTCTATCTGACCGATTACCGTCAGGCAGTGGATCAGGTGCTTTGAATTCTGTGATACTGTCTCGCCAAGCTTTTCTATCAGTTCCGCTTCATCAAGCTTCTTTTCGGTCATGTCCTTTTCGGTGTTTTCATTATTATTGCCGTTCATTTTATCACACTCCCATAAGTTCTTGATTTATTATGTCATTCATTCATGAGAGTATACATTTTTATTATACACATTTTTATCGGAAAAGTCAATCAGGAAAATTCAATGTACGGCAAAAGTATCACGCAGATCTCGGCTGAAAATTTCAATTTACCGATACGATATAAATAACCCGGGAAGAATTGGATATCCTCCCGGGTTATACCACTTTACAGCTGTTCTGCTTTTATTTTTCCGCTTTTATCATATCAGATCATTTCTTCATGGCAATCCCCGGAATTTCATCACAGCGATAGGCACGTCTGATAAGCTTTCTTGCGGTACGGATTTCAAATTCACGTACAATATTCGGCATTAGAGTTTTCAGCCTGCGATTGAACTCACTTGTAACACGGTCGAATTCTCCGCATCGCCTGAGCATATCGGCTTTGAGTACAACGGTATTGTCATCGCTTTCAAAAACTTCGGGATTGGCGTCCATTATTGCAATTGCTGCCATGCGGCATGAGCGTGCAGCTTCGTCGTTTTTATCATCGTCGCAGACCCACGCGGCATAGAGATACTCCTTAACCGCATCGGTAAGCTGTCCCTCCTGTCTGAAAACAAGTGCAGCCTTGATAAATTGCGCCGCAAGCTCATTCTCAGGCTTTAAACCGCCGAGATTATTATACTCCTCGCTTTCAAGGTATTCTCTGCCGCAGACGATGCGCTTGTTGAGCAAATCGCTGCAAAATCCGCATTCCGGACACTCCATAACCCAGTACTTCATCGAAGCTCTGTGGGGGTATGACGGACGAAAATCAAGATCCGGAGCACCATCGGAGGATGAATCAGTAATAATATAGTGGTCGGAATGAGTTCCGCAGACTCCGCATTCAACTTCATGAAGCTTGATTGTAGTTTTTTTCATAATAATAAATCTCCTTATTGAGCACTGTAATCCTTAAAGCTAATATTCAGGTCAACCTCACCCTGAATTCCGGGAACAGTACCCGTGCAGGAATACTGCCACATATCAATGTCATAATAATACGAGGGACTGTCATTATATTCGGCAAGCCAGAAATCATAGTCCTGTAATCTCGGAAGATCAAGCTTAAAAAGAGTTGTGCGCTTATTCTGATAAATCATCGGTGTATAACCCGCGGACCTGACCCGCTCACAGAATGCGATACAGCTGTCGGTAAGCGTTTCAACAGGAATATTGTCCGTACGTGCATTGTCGTCGTAAATCAGCTCCCAGTCGAAAACGACCGGATATGTAATATTATAGGGAGCAATAGCATCGATAAGCGCATCCGCTTCTTCAATGGCTTCATCGGTTGAAATTGCCTGTGAAAAGAAATAGACTCCTGTCTTGATTCCTGCGGCATTCGCTCCGCTCAGATTAGTCCGGAAGCTTTCATCAAATTTGATCTCACCGCCGCCGTAGGTCCGGAAGCCCACGCGAATCATTGCAAATTCGACTCCTGCCGCCTTTACCTGCTCCCAGTCGATTTCGCCCTGATGAGTTGATACGTCAATGCCTGCGATCGATGTGACTGCGCCGTTTTCTTTATAAAACGTATAGCCGTTGCGTGTGATTATTGAATCTCTGTCATGGGAGAATGCAGGGACATTTTCATAAACGGGAAGATAAATCTCGCCGTAAGTACTATCGGAGAGCAAAATCTTCTTTCCGTCAAGCTGATAAAATGTCTCCTCCTTTTCAATTACGGCATGAGTCCTGACCTCAGGGTCGCCTTCAACATCTGCATTTGCCGGAACTACCCGTCCGTCGGCGTCTCCTCCGCGGAGAAATACCGCCCATACCAACAGTATCACAAGTATCAGAATTATAATTGTCTGAATTAGCATAAGTATACGGAATTTTTTGAGCTTGCTGCTTTTTCCTGCCATTGCCGACTCCTTTGTTTTCGGGGGTTTATATCTCTTTTATCTAATATAACATATTTTTCACCGTTTGTAAACACTTTTCTTTCTGTCCGGATTTTCTCAGCCGGAGAAATTCTTCCGCTTTAAGGCAGGTGCGATATACTTCGGATAAAATTTATCCTTATAACATCGGTAAAAATCCTCGTGACTTTATCCTGATTATAATACAAATTTCCGCATGAGTCAACCGGAAAGCATAAATGGCACGTATAAAAAAAATAAGCATATAATAATATGTACCTCCGACAGCGAAAAAACGGAAAAGCTGTACATCAGGCGGTACAAAAAATCGGACAGGGGTGATAATATGAAACCGTGCATTGCGGCAATGCCATCGTACACCTATGTTATGAAAGGTGAAAAGCTCCTGAGAGCGAGAGGCATAAGCTGTGAAATAAAGAGAAACGAAAAAATAGCTGAAAACGGCTGCGGTTATTCTCTGTATATCAGCGGAAGCTGCGAATATGCCGAGAAGATACTGAAAAACTATTCAATACCCGTTACAATTACACCTTATGGAGGTGTGTGATCAATGCTTATAAATTTTGATAACGCAGCCACGACCTATCCGAAGCCAAACAGCGTCAAAGCAGCGGTGAGCCGTGCAATCGGGCAGTTTGGCGGAAATGCCGGACGTGGAGGTCATGAGCTTGCCATGCGGACGTCGGAAGCAGTGTTTGAGGCTCGTGAGACTGCCGCGTCATTTTTTGGCGCACAGCCGGAAAATACCGTATTTACCCTTAACTGCACCCACGCGCTCAACCTCGCAATACAAGGAGTAATGGCAGACGGAGGTCATCTGATAATAAGTCATCTTGAGCATAATTCATCGGCTCGTCCTGCAGTCAGAATGGCTCTTGACGGCAAAATAAAGCTCTCTATTGCCGAGGTCAGCGAGGACGATGATGAAACGGTAGAAAACTTCCGTTCACTGATTTGCAGCGATACAAAGGCGATCGTCTGCACTGCCGCAAGCAATGTAACAGGTCAGATCCTGCCAATCAGGCGTATCGCGGAGCTTTGCTCGAAAAGAGGAATCTGTTTCATCGTCGATGGCGCACAGGCATGCGGAATTATCAGATTAAAACTTTCAGACGGTATAAATATTCTCTGCACAGCAGGGCACAAGGGACTGTACGGAATTACGGGAACTGGACTGCTTATCTCGGACGGAAAATTTCCGATACGACCAATTATTCAGGGCGGTACCGGCAGTGCATCATCAAGCCTTAAACAGCCGGATTTTCTTCCCGACAGCCTTGAAAGCGGTACAATGAACGTAATCGGAGCGATTTCGGTCAAGGAAGGAATCGACTTCATAAACAGAATCGGAATGGATCGTATACGAAGCCACGAAGAACGCATATGCCGCCGCTTTATAAAAGAGCTTTCCTCCGACAAAAGAATTAAAATATATCGCAGTCCCTATTGCAGCTACGTTCCGATAGTGTCGTTCTGCATCGACGGATATCTTCCCGAGCAGGTCTCTGAATATCTTTCCAAAAACGGATATTGTCTGCGCGCGGGATATCACTGCGCGGCACTTGCTCACGCTCAGCTCGGTACGGAAAACGGCACTGTTAGGTTCGCGCCTTCGGTGTTCAGCCGGGAATCGGATGCCGTTGCTCTTGCTAACAAAATTAAAAATATTTCCGCGACCGAAAAATCCTCAAAAAACTATTGAAATTATTCAGATTTGTGGTACAATATAATTATAGTGGCTTATTGTGATATATTGACAGCTTTATAAATCAAATCGTTTCCGCCGCTGAAAAACTAATAAAAGAGGGCGCACTGCCCTCTACATAATTATTTCAATGTGTATGAACAAAAAGTTTTAAAGAAAGGATGTGCTTTATGCAGTTTCAGGATTTGAAAGACTCACTGTTCAGTATCCTTAAAACTATGGAATTCATAGATTTCATAGATATTGCGCTGCTTGCCTACGTGGTATATATTTTAATGAAGCTTATCCGCGAAACAAGGGCAGGTCAGCTCGTAAAGGGTATCTTACTTCTGGTCGCGGCATATCTCGTCAGCAACTACGTCGGACTCAAAGTAATTACATATATTCTGTCACAAACAATTGACATCGGTCTTATCGCCATGATTATACTGTTCCAGCCTGAGCTGAGACGTGCTCTCGAAAAAGTCGGACGTACAAAAATCGTTACTTACCTCGGATTTGGCGCAGACACCGACACGCTCAAAAAAAGATGGAATGCCGCTATCGACTCGATATGCGACTCGTGTGTAGAGCTGTCAGCTACTTGTACCGGCGCGCTGATCGTTGTTGAACGTCAGGTCAAGCTCGGCGAACAGATTGAAACAGGAACTATAATGAACGCAACTCCGAGCAAGGAGATTTTCGGAAATATCTTTTACCCCAAGACTCCCCTTCACGACGGCGCGGTAATTATGCGGGACGGAGTTATTCTCGCCGCAGCATGCTTTCTCCCAAAGCCGCAAAAGGAAGAGCTTGTAAACAAAAAACTCGGCTCGCGTCACAGAGCTGCAATTGGTATGAGCGAAAATTCCGACGCAGTTGTTATTGTTGTTTCCGAAGAAACAGGACAGATCTCAGTAGCTATGAACGGCGTTCTCACACGGGACTACACCCGTGAAAAGCTGAAAGACCTGCTCTGCCGCGAAATTATCGAAAGCAGGCAGGATTTAATTACCGCAAATAAAAAACAGGCTTCCTCATTCCGTGAAAGGAGGAAGAAAAAATGAATATCTTTAAAAAAATAAAAAACAAACTTGCCGGCGGATTCAAAAACGACTTTTCTCTGTTCGTTTTTTCAATTGTAATTGCGATTATCGCGTGGTTTGTTATCTCGATGACTGTTTATCCTTCAATTCCGAAAACAATTTCGGGAGTGAGACTCGACACCGATATTTCGGGAACTGCCGCTGCTGAAAACAATCTCAGCCTTATTTCCTGCGATGTAAGCTCTGTCAGAGTTAAAATTCTCGGCAGCCGTGCAGAAATCGGTAATCTCAACAGCGAAAACATTCACGCAGTGCTGAAAGCGGATAATATTTCCACCACAGGTACAAAAACTCTTTCGATCGGTATTGTCTGTGACAATCCCGGAATTGAATTTGAAGTCGAGTCCATTTATCCTGAGACAGCTTCAGTTGTTTTCGATAAGTTTGAAACAAGAAGCTTCCCCGTTTCACCGGAGGTTCCGAATATAACCTATGCCGAAGGCAAAATCCGGAACGACGAGGAATTCGTCTGTGATCCCGAAGTTATCAATATTACCGGTCCGTCAGCTCAGCTTGACAAAATCGACCGCGTATCGGTAATTTCCAACAAGTCTATGGAGCTTGATACTTCATATTCTCTCGCAGGTGAGGAAATCAAGCTGCTTACCGAGGACGGCTCAATAATCGACCAGACCCAGTTCAAATTTGACAACACCAATTTCATGATTTCAATCCCTGTTCTAACACAGAAAACCGTCAATCTGACTGTAGGAATCGTCGGAGCTCCGTCAGATTTCGACAAGAGCTGCATTAAGTTTGATTACTCAGTCGACTCAATTACTATCGCTTCAAAAACAAGTCAGCTTTCAGACGTTCCCGATACCTATGAAATCGGAAAAATACTGCTCAGCGACATTATTCCCGGCTATACCAAGACATTTACAATTGAGACGGACGACTATATTAATATGTCAAATGTGGATACCGTTACGGTTACTCTTGATGATGACAACCTGAAGATGAAAACGCTCGTTATCGATAAATTCGAGATCAGCAACCCCCCGAGCGACTACGATTTCAATATTCTGACAAAGAAGCTTGATATTGATGTTGTCGGTCCCGCAGATGTCATCGACTCAATTACCTCCAACGATATTATCGCAGATATTAACCTTATAAACGCTTCGTCGTCGGTAATTCAGGGCGCGTCGTTCAATTATGACGTAACGCTGTCATGCCCGAATTACAGCAATGTCTGGGCAGCAACACGCTCGAAAGCGATCCTTTCATGCACGGAAAAAACCGCCAAAGCGACGGGATCAGCTGACGGAAGCGATTAAAATCTGCCGAATCAGAATCGTTAATATGTGAAAATCAATTATATTTTTAATGCAGCAGCCGTATAATAACTGTACGGCAATGCCTTTGACAATCCGGGTGGGCAGTGCTCACCCGGATTTGTTTTGGAGCTTTATAATCTGTTTAATATGATACTGATTCTCTGATCAGCGATAGGCAAATTGACTAAATGTATAAATCACCGGATAATTTTTTGTGAATGTTTTTTCATTTTTTCGGGCTTCGTTAACAGTATCTTAACAAAATTATCAAAAAAAAGTGATATAATAAAACATAAATTAATTTGGAAATATGTTTGCAGAAACATATTTTCAACGAAAGGAATGATTATCATGAAGATTTTTTCTTCAAAGGCTAAAGCTGTTGTTCTCAGCCTTATGCTTGCCGCAACTGCGGTTCCTATGTATTCGGTGTCTGCGGTTTCCCTCTCCAATGATGCCGTTTCTGTCTCAAATAAGAATGCAGGCGATATAACCGTAACAGAGGGAGACGACGGTAAATATATCGGATATACCGCTGATATCGCCACAAGCGGTATCAAAACAATCACTTTCACCTGTACAGCCGACAAAACCTGCAATATCTCCTACGGTTTCGGTATCGGCGTTGCAGATTCTCCCTACTGGTATGAATGGAACGGCAAGGAATGGTCCGAAGACGGCGCAGGCACAGAAGTAAGCGTTACTGAGGGCAAGGAATTTACCATTACTCTCGATGTATCAGACCTTACGCTGAGCTATAATCCTTCAACCAACCAGTACCCCGGCAAATTCGAGTTCAGAAACTACACGAAAGGCGTAACAATCACCATAAGCTCAATCAAGGCTAACGATACCTCTGCTCCAACAAATCCCGACGATCCAAAGCAGGAAGTTGATAGGAATAACCGTCAGAGCGGTGACTGGAGCTTTACAGATAACAAAGACGGCACTGCTACGATTACTTCAACTGTTTCCCGTCAGCTCGATGGTCTTTCATATCTCCTTACTGCGGGATATGACGAAGATACATATGCTTCGTCCGGTGAAGAATTCATTGAGGGCGAGTCGCCTATTAACAGCCATAAATTCAAATACACCGACTTCGGTATTACTGACCTTACGGGTATTACAATTGAATCCCTTTTATGCGTCTGTGAAACCGAAGAGGGAGTAGAAGCTGATACATTTATGTACGGCGGCGGTCTTAATGTTCAGAACGGCTCTGCTGCAGATACCGAGTATGCAAAGGGTGTTGCAGGAATTGAAGGTAAAGAGGGCGCAGGCTACTGGTATAACGACATGGGTGCCGAACAGCTTGCCGAGTTTGAGGCTAAGGGTGTTGAATTCGGAGTTACTCCCGGCGAGGGCGTTACTCTCAAGGGTGCAGGCAATTATATCGAGTGCTACTGGGAAGTTCCTAAGGAAGTTCAGCCTTATGTTACAACCCGTCCTGTTGACCAGATCTCATTCCAGTTCTGGTACGGTGAAGAGGTTGCTGATGATTATACCGTTCTTCCGTCGGTAACTCTCACAAGCGCAGTGCTCACATACACAATCGAAAAGACTGTTCCTTACACAGGCTCTGTTGAAAGTGCTCTCAACGAAGCTCTTGACTACACAGACGAGACGCTTAATTCTCTCCACGTTTCATATGCTGATCTCGGCATCGAGAAAGATATGGACGTTTACGCTATCAGATTTGACATCTCCGCTTCAAAGGATGTTAAGAAGCTCGTTTACAGCCCCGGTACAGGCGTTACAGACGGTGAAGCATATGACTACTGGTTCCAGGAAGAGACAAATTACTGTGTTCTTGATGCCGGTCAGTCAAAGGAAATCATGTGGATCGTTCCTACAGAGGTTTCCGGTTCAAACAGCGAAACAAACCTTGTAAATCCCGATGGCGAGCTTTACTTCGGTTATTACTACGGTGAGGCAGATTCTATCACAATCGACAATGTAGAGGTATACTACGATATTCCCGAAACAACTACCACAACAACTGCTCCAGTGACAACAACCACAACTTCCACGACTACAACCACCACAACTACCACAGCTCCCGTTACAACAACACAGCCTGCCACAACCACAGACCCCGGTATTGTTCCGGAAATATGGGGCGATGCTGATGACAACGGCGAGGTTAATATCAACGACGTTGTTGTTATCATGGCATATGCAAACGACGATTCAAATGAATTTGTAAACAAGAAAGCAGAACTTCAGGCAGACGTATTTAAAAACGGAGACGGCGTTAACGCAAGTGATGCGGTATCCGTTCAGAAATTCCTTGCTAAGATTCTTCCCGAACTCCCCGAATCTTTCATGGACTGATCTGATACTCAGAAAATCGAGCCGCATGGTCAATTCCATGCGGCTTTCTTTTTGCGGAACAAACAAAAAACCGTGAGACTGAACCAAATTCAGCCTCACGGTTTTTTTATTTATCAGACATTACTTGCAACAGTTCCCGGCTGAACTGCAGAATGCTCGGATATTGATTCATTTTTTACTACAGAGACATTATTGTAGCACTCCATACCTGTTCCGGCAGGAATAAGCTTACCAATAATAACATTCTCCTTGAGTCCCTCAAGCATATCGCTCTTTCCGCGGATAGCTGCATCGGTAAGAGCTCTTGTAGTCTCCTGGAACGATGCTGCGGACAGGAAGCTCTCGGAACTTGAAGCAGCCTTTGTAATACCCTGAAGAACAGGCATAGCCTCAACAAGACGTACATCATATTCGCCGGCGTCAATACGTGCCTGAAGCTCCTCGTTGATAGCGTCGATTTCCTTTTTCTCGACCATAGAGCCGGGAAGCAGGTAGCTGCTGCCTGTATCGTCAACCTTGACCTTCTGGAGCATCTGACGTACGATTACCTCGATATGCTTATCGTTGATATCAACACCCTGCTGACGATAAACCTTCTGAACTTCGGTGATGATGTAATTCTGAACAGCCTGAACGCCGAGAATCGAAAGAATATCGGCAGGATATATATTACCCTCGGTAAGACGTGTTCCCTTAGTGATCTGCTCGCCCTCCTGAACACGGATTTTGAGGTTATAGGGAATCATATAGCTTTCGCTGTCACCGGTTTCATCATTTGTAACGATGATATTGCGAGTCGTTTTGATTTCCTCGATATGAACCTTACCGGTGATTCTGCTGAGCATTGCCGCACCCTTGGGACGACGGCTTTCAAAAAGCTCCTCAACACGGGGAAGACCCTGTGTGATATCTTCGGCGTCAGCACCTGCAACACCGCCGGTATGGAAGGTTCTCATTGTAAGCTGAGTACCTGGCTCACCGATTGACTGTGCTGCGATAATTCCGACAGCTTCGCCGACAGATACAATATTGCCGTTTGCAAGGTTAGCTCCGTAACATTTTGCGCATACACCGTGCTTTGATTTACAGTGAAGCACAGAACGAATCTTGATTTTCTCAACGCCTGCATCGACGATTTTCTTTGCGTCTGCCTCGGTCATAAGCTTGTTCTTGGAAACAAGAAGCTCGCCGTTTGCGTCACGGAAGTCGTCAACAAGGAATCTTCCCGTAAGACGCTCTATCAGCGGTTCAATGTCCTCATTACCGCTCCTGATGTCGTAAACCTCGATACCGTCAGTTGCCTCACAGTCATCCTCCCGGATGATAACCTCCTGTGATACGTCAACGAGTCGGCGTGTCAGGTAACCTGAGTCAGCGGTACGGAGCGCGGTATCGGCAAGACCCTTACGTGCGCCTCGTGATGAAATGAAGTATTCGAGGATATTAAGTCCCTCACGGTAATTGGCTCTGATCGGGATTTCGATAACCGTACCGGAGGTATTGGCGATGAGTCCGCGCATTCCGGCAAGCTGACGAATCTGGCTGATACTGCCTCGAGCGCCCGAATCAGCCATCATCCAGATAGGATTATATCTGTCGAAGTTGGATTTCAGAGCGTTTGTAACATCGTCGGTTGTCTTATTCCAGAGGGAGATAATCTTCTTGGTCTTTTCCGTTGAAGAGATATATCCATACTCGTATTCATTTGTGATAGCTTCAACCTCTGCGTCTGCGTTTGCGAGGATCTCCTTCTTCTGCGGAGGAATTGTAGCGTCGCATACGGCAACGGTTAGAGCCGCCTTTGTTGAGTATTTATAACCGAGAGCCTTGATTCTGTCAAGAACCTCGGAGGTTGTTGTTGTGCCGTGAATCTTAATGCAGCGCTCGATAATATCGGAAAGTTGCTTCTTGCCTACGAGGAATGCAACCTCAAGGTCGAACTGCTTATCGGAGTTTGTCCTGTCGATATATCCGAGATTCTGCGGAATATTTTCGTTGAATATAAGTCTGCCGACTGTGGCATCGATAATCTTTGAAACCTGTTTATCGCCGATGTCCTTGGTGATTTTAACCTTGATAGCGGCATGGAGAGAAACGTCGTGCTCATTGTAAGCCATAAGAGCCTCGTTCACGTCTCTGAAAACCTTACCCTCGCCGGGTTCACCGGGCTTCTGCATGGTGAGGTAATAGGAGCCGAGAACCATATCCTGTGAAGGAACCGCTACAGGCTTACCGTCAGAGGGCTTGAGCAGGTTGTTAGCTGCGAGCATGAGGAATCTTGCCTCAGCCTGAGCCTCTGCCGAAAGAGGAAGATGCACAGCCATCTGGTCGCCGTCGAAGTCTGCATTGAACGCCGAGCAAACCAGCGGATGAAGCTTGATAGCTCTTCCCTCAACGAGAATCGGCTCGAATGCCTGAATACCAAGACGGTGAAGCGTAGGAGCACGGTTCAGCATTACCGGATGATCCTTGATAACATCCTCAAGAGCGTCCCAGACCTTTGTATCGGCGCGGTCAATCATCTTTCTCGCACTTTTAATATTTGCGATTGCCTTTTTATCGACAAGTCTTTTGAGTACAAACGGCTTGAAAAGCTCAAGAGCCATTTCCTTAGGAAGTCCACACTGGTACATTTTCAGCTCAGGACCTACAACGATAACTGAACGTCCGGAGTAGTCAACACGCTTACCGAGCAGATTCTGACGGAAACGTCCCTGCTTACCTTTCAGCATATCCGAAAGGGATTTCAATGCGCGGTTGCTCGGACCTGTAACAGGTCTGCCATGTCTGCCGTTGTCAATAAGAGCGTCAACGGCTTCCTGGAGCATTCTCTTTTCGTTCCGTACAATGATATCGGGAGCTTCAAGCTCAAGCATTCTTTTAAGACGGTTGTTTCTGTTGATAACACGTCTGTAAAGGTCATTAAGGTCGGATGTTGCATAGCGTCCGCCGTCCAGCATAACCATAGGACGTATATCCGGAGGAATTACCGGTATAACATCAAGAACCATCCACTCCGGCTTGTTTCCGGAAAGTCTGAACGCCTCAATAATCTGAAGTCTCTTTAAGATCTTTACCCTCTTCTGACCCTGCGGAAGTCCCGCAAGCTCAGCCTTGAGGTCGTCGGCTACGATTTCAAGATTATTTTTCCAGTCAACATCGGTAAGCTCCTCAGTGTACGGACATTCCTTACAGTTGAAGTTTCTCTCGCAGTTGTGGCAGCATTCACGCTGTTCCTTATTGAGAGAAAGCTTTCCAAGCTCAACAAGACGATTTTTGTGGTCGTCATATCTGTCGGGGTCAAATTCATGGAGCAGCTTCTTGATAGCCTCTGCGCCCATTTCAGCCTTGAAGTCATCGCCGTATTTTTCGAGATATGAAAGATATTCCTTTTCGGAAAGAAGCTGTTTCTTTACAAGCTCGGTGTTACCGGGGTCAGTTACGATATATTTTGTAAAATAAAGGATCTCCTCAAGTCTTTTCTGTGATATTTCAAGAACCTGTCCGATTCGCGACGGAGTACCCTTAAAATACCAGATATGGGAAACCGGAGCTGCAAGCTCAATATGACCCATTCTTTCGCGTCTAACCTTTGCACGTGTTACCTCAACTCCGCATCGGTCACAAACCTTGCCCTTGAAGCGAATCTTCTTGAATTTGCCGCAGTGGCACTCCCAGTCCTTTGTTGGTCCGAAGATTCTTTCGCAGAAAAGACCGTCGCGCTCAGGCTTCTGTGTTCTGTAGTTGATTGTCTCAGGTCTTTCAACAGCGCCGTAGGACCAGCTTCTTATCTGCTCCGGCGACGCGAGACCGATTTTCATTGATGCAAAATTATTATTATCCAAACTACTACCTCCTGCTTATTAGTCAGTAGAACCGCCGATTCAGGACAGCTGTCAAGCCGGGTAAATCCTCTGTTGATGCTGCCCCGTCCGGTCAAGTCCGGTTATTTGAGTTGTAAGCGCACCGCACTCTGTTATTGGGCGCGGTCCGCAGTAAAGTCAGGTATAAATCAATCCTCGTCCGAAGAATCATCAAGGTCAAAACTGTCGAACATCGAATCATCGTCATCCTCATCACTGCCGAAATCCATATCGTCATCGAATGAGAATTCATCGTCACGATCGTCAAGACCGAGGTCTCCGTCATCCTCATCGTCTCCGTCCAGTGAGAAGCCCTCGCTTCCCATGTCGTCGTCCGAATAACTGTTCTTATCGGCTGTATCCTCGTCATCAAACGAGTTCTGAGTCGGAATCGGGTCGTCTTCGTCAAACTTCTGCTTGAGGTCAACCTCCTCCTGATTCTTGTCGAGCACCTTAACGTCGAGACAAAGTGACTGAAGCTCCTTAATAAGCACCTTGCAAGCTTCCGGAATTCCGGGAGTCGGAACATTCTGACCCTTAACAATTGCTTCATAGGTATTTACACGTCCAATAGTATCATCAGACTTGATTGTGAGCATCTCCTGAAGTGTATAAGCTGCGCCGTAAGCTTCAAGAGCCCATACTTCCATTTCTCCGAAACGCTGACCGCCGAACTGCGCCTTACCGCCCAGCGGCTGCTGAGTAACAAGTGAATAAGGTCCGACAGAACGCGCATGGATTTTATCGTCAACGAGGTGGTGAAGCTTGAGGTAGTACATATATCCGACGGTTACACGGTTGTCGAATTTCTCACCGGTACGTCCGTCGTAAAGCGTAAACTTACCGTCCTCGTTCATTTCAAGAGCCTTGGGGTTAATTACCTTATCCATAGCGTTGAGCTCGAAGAGGTCATCCCTGTGATCCTTGTTCTTTTCGTTAGCCTCGCGGAAGCAGGCACGGATATCGTCCTCATGAGCACCGTCGAATACAGGAGTCATAATAGTCCATCCGAGAGCCTTTGCAGCCATTCCGAGGTGAACTTCGAGCACCTGTCCGATATTCATTCGCGAAGGTACACCGAGAGGATTAAGCACGATATCAAGCGGTGTTCCGTCGGGCAGGAACGGCATATCCTCCTCCGGAAGAATACGCGAAACTACACCCTTGTTTCCGTGACGACCCGCCATTTTATCGCCGACCGTGATCTTACGCTTCTGGGCAATATAACAGATAACGCGCATATTAACGCCTGCGCTCAGCTCGTCGCAGTTTTCTCTTGTAAACACCTTAACATCAACAATTACACCCGATTCGCCGTGAGGAACTTTAAGTGAATTGTCACGTACTTCTCTTGCCTTTTCACCGAAAATAGCACGAAGCAGTCTCTCCTCGGCGGTAAGCTCAGTCTCACCCTTTGGAGTAACCTTTCCGACGAGAATATCACCGGAATTAACCTCCGAACCGATTCTGATAATACCGTTTTCATCAAGATTTGCAAGAGCGTCGTCGCCTACGTTCGGAATATCACGGGTAATTTCCTCCGGTCCGAGCTTGGTATCGCGGCATTCAATCTCGTATTCTTCAATATGAACGGAGGTGAATACGTCCTCGCGCACAAGTCTCTCGTTAAGGAGAACAGCGTCCTCGTAGTTATAGCCCTCCCATGTCATGAAGCCGATAAGCGCATTCTTACCAAGAGAGATTTCACCGTCAGCGGTTGCCGGACCGTCAGCAAGGACCTGACCTTTTTTAACCTCCTCGCCTACCGATACGATAGGACGCTGGTTAATGCAGGTGCCCTGGTTGGAACGCTTGAACTTGATGAGTTCGTATTTATGCTCAATACCCTCAGTATCGATCATGTTGATATGGTCGGCATCGACAAAGGTAATTCTTCCGTCATATTCGGAAACGACACATACACCCGAGTCAACAGCTGCCTTGTATTCCATACCCGTTCCGACAAACGGTCTTTCGGTCTTGAGAAGCGGAACAGCCTGTCTCTGCATGTTCGAGCCCATGAGTGCACGGTTAGCATCATCATTCTCAAGGAACGGAATCATCGACGTAGCAACGGATACTACCATCTTAGGCGAAACGTCCATATAGTCGACCTTTTCGCGCTCGCATTCGAGGATCTGATCACGGTAACGTGCGTTAACTCTCGGTCTTGCAAACTTTCCGTCCTCGGTAAGAGGCTCGTTAGCCTGAGCAACGACAAAGTTATCCTCAACATCGGCTGTCATGTATACAACCTCGTTTGTAACAACACCGGTAGCCTTGTCAACCTTTCTGTACGGAGCTTCGATGAAGCCATAATCGTTGATTCTCGCAAATGTTGCAAGGTAAGAGATAAGTCCGATATTAGGACCTTCAGGAGTCTCGATAGGACACATTCTGCCGTAGTGGCTGTAGTGAACGTCACGAACCTCGAATCCGGCTCTGTCTCGGGAAAGACCGCCCGGTCCGAGTGCTGAAAGACGTCTCTTATGTGTAAGCTCAGCAAGAGGATTGTTCTGATCCATGAACTGCGAAAGCGGTGAGGAACAGAAGAATTCCTTCATTGCCGAAGAAATAGGTCTGATATTGATAAGCGTCTGAGGTGTGAGGGTATTAACGTCCTGAGTTTGGATGTTCATACGCTCGCGGATTCCTCTTTCCATTCTTGCATAGCCGATTCTGAACTGATTCTGAAGAAGCTCGCCTACGGAACGGATACGTCTGTTTCCGAGATGGTCAATATCATCAACAGTTCCCACACCCTCGCAGAGGTTAAGGAAATAGCTGATAGTAGCAAAAATATCGTCGAGAATGATATGCTTCGGAACAAGCTCGTCTGCACGCTTTCTTACATTCTCCTCAAGCTCCTCGGCGTCCGCAGAATTCTCAATAATTTCGCGGAGAACCTTGAACGAAACTTTTTCATTTATGTTATATTGCTCAACATCAAAATCAACATAGCCCTTGATGTCGACCATACCATTTCCGATTATCTTGGCGATTTTTTCAACCATGCGGATTGCCGTATCGCCGCGTTCATTCTGATAATATTCCTTTGCCTCGACCTTTACAAATGCAAAGTAAACGCCTGCCTGCTCGATTTCGCAAGCCTTTTCATAGGAAACAGTCTCACCCTCGTCAGCCATGATTTCACCGGTAATCGGATTGACAACAGGCTGTGCAAGTATATGACCTGCAAGACGCGACGCGATTCCGAGCTTCTTATTGTACTTATATCGTCCGAAACGGCAAAGGTCGTATCTCTTTGCGTCGAAGAAAAGATTATTGAGATGAGTGATCGCGCTTTCAACCGTTGGCGGCTCGCCCGGACGGAGCTTCTTATAAACGTCGATCAATGCGTCGGAGTTATTTTTAGTCTGATCTTTCTGTAAAATAGTCTGCTTGAGACGGTCATCGTCACCGAAGAATTCGTAGATCTCCTCGTCCGTACCGATTCCGAGGGCACGGATAAAGGTAGTGATCGGGATTTTTCTGTTCTTATCAATACGAACGTAAACAACATCATTGGAGTCCATTTCGTATTCGAGCCAAGCACCGCGGTTAGGGATAACGGTTGTGCTGAACAGATCCTTTCCGGTCTTATCTTTCTCAAAGGCATAGTAAACGCCCGGAGAACGAACCAGCTGTGATACGATAACACGCTCCGCGCCGTTGATGACAAAGGTTCCGCTGTCGGTCATGAGCGGAAAATCGCCCATATAGATTTCGCTTTCGCTTACTGCACCCGTTTCCTTGTTGCAGAGAGTAGCAGTAGCTCTCATGGCAACCTGATACGTAGCACCTCTCGACTTGCATTCGGCAAGAGTATATTTAGGAGTTTCATCGAATCTGTAGTCCTTGAAGTTAAGAATAAGGTTGCCGTTATAGTCGGTGATAGCCGTCATATCACGGAAAACCTCTTTAAGTCCTTCCTCTCTGAACCACTTATACGAATTTTTCTGCACCTCGATAAGATTTGGCATTTCGAGCGGCTCGGTAATTTTACCGAAGCTCATTCTGACATTCTTTCCCAGCTGCTTTGGTGTAACATTCACCATAGGCGGAACCTCCTTATTTTTATTGAACATTTGGTGTTCATGATTGTCATGGAATAACGGAAAAAATTTTTAAAGCCTATTGACAAGCACATTACATTGTGATATAATAACATGATAATAAGCACATTTCTCCATTATGATACATTTTATAATTATAATACATTTATATTATAATGTCAATAGCTCAAAGGAAATTTTAGCAAAATGACCCTATTCAAGTACGAACAGGGTCATTTTTTTCACGTTTATCACAAGTCATGTCCGCGGCTATTTTAATATGCCTGAACTGTAAAAAACAAAATCTCACAGGCACCGCATGATATTATCCGGGGATTTTTCAGCGTGTAATAATATTGCTGACCCGGATATACTCTCCGTCAATGTAGGCGGTCAGATAGATCGTATCTCCTCTGCCGCAGTATTCCGCAGGCAGAGTCAGCTCATCGTCCGCACTTCTGTGGAGTATCAGATCTCCGTCCCTGAGAATATACCAGCCGATGTTCCAATATCCTTCAACATCATCTCTTGTAATGCTTCCGTCCTCGTTCTGCGTGAGAGTAAATGCCTCAACGACCTCTGTTTCGGCAATCTTCTTCTGCCTATAGCTGAAATACTCAAACGGCTCTCCGTTCACGGTTACATCGAAGGAGCTGTTTTTGAAGTTGATACCTGACTCTCTGCCGACAATCGCTCCGCAGTCTATTGTGCTGCCTGCCGTAATCCTGCCGCTGACGGTTATGTTTTCCCAGACTTCGTTCATGTAAAGCTCTCCGCCGAGAATTCCGACGCGTATCTGTCCCGAAACATCAGCGTTTACCATATTCAGATTGCGAACCGACACACCCGTGCCGTAGCCGATAAAGCCGATATCCGACTCGCCTGCACAGTCAATTGTCATATTGCTGATCGTATGTCCTCCGCCATCGATTTCACCGTTAAACGCGTGAGACGAGCCATTATACCAGCCCATAGGCTTCCAGTCATAACCGCTCAGATCTATATCATTCAGAAGCTTTATCTTAACATATTCGCTTCCGTTCGCCAGGGCATTGACATAATAAACTGCGCCTGCAAGTTCTGCGGGAGTCGAAACAGCAAAATAAGGTCCGTTCTCAGCCGCCCATTCCTTGTCGGCAAGCGCCATGATACTGCCTGTATCGCATTCCCGCTCCCAGTCGGAAGTATAGTTTGCAGGATTTGCGTCATAAGCATACTCTGAAACGTCAAATCCCCAGCAGCCAAGCCACTGAAAGGCATCGGCAAGCATATAAACTCCGTTCTCCTCAATATTCATTGAAACAGTACAGTTTTCAGTGTCAAGTACAACGTTCATTATCTCGTCGTAACAGCTCTGCTCGTCATTGTAATGAAGTCCTATCAGATTTGTCTCGGGAATTCCACGAAGTTCTTCCGGAACGTAATAAAATGTCAGTCTTGCATCTTCAATTTCCGGTGAAAAATCAGTCTCGACCGGCGCACCTACAAGTCCTACAACACCGCTGTGAAGCACATTTACACCATAGAGATTCTTAAAATTCGTCTCGTGAATTTCAGATCCGGTACAGCTTCCGCTCAGTTCGACAGCAATTACCTCAGGTTTTTCGGCGGCTTCAATTGTATATCTGCATCTCCGCATACGAACCTCGTCGAAATCCCGTGATTTGCTTTCGCCGTCATTATCTGAACTTTCATCATCGACGTCTTTATCCGGTCTTTCGTTATCATCTCCGTCCTCTGAAACCGACGCAGAGTCAGACTTTTCATCTGCATCATCATCTCCGCAATTATTTTTCCCGCAGCCAGAAAGCAGCATTACTGCCGCGAATGTCAAAGCCAGAAATCGCTTCATAAATACTCACCCTTTTCTCTGAATTAAGTTTTATATGTCTTATGTAAATCAGGATTTACTTGCTTTTTCTTTTTACTATCCAGTCACTCGTTTCATCTTCAGCTTCTGCATATTCTCCATAATCTAATTGTGCTAAATCAATCATCGCTGCATCTATATCTAAAATATCAGCTAAAGATACTATTCTTGCATCATTCTCTATATGCTGTCCGCCACAAAGAAATTGCCAACAACCATCTTCATCATGAGAAACATATAATATTGGTTTATTTCCATTTAGAACGTGACAACAGGTAATGCAAGCTGTGTTTGGACTATCTTCAAATGGAAAATTAATATTCATTATAATATTGCCTCAATAAATTACAATTTAATACACTAACTCAAAAAAATGCAAGTTTATTCTAATATAATTCTATCATTTCGAGTACACAAAGTCAATTAATATATCAAAATAAAATCCAAAAAATTTCCGAAAAAATCCTTGACATACTTTGGATTATGTGATATAATATTTATCGTTGTGAGAAATCGCAATACATATCGTATTCTAAAGACAGCAGGCAGGAGAAATCCATAAGACCCGCCGAGGAATTGCAATCAGTTTATTATAAACTACTATTGTCTTTCCCGTGCTGTCGGGGAAGGTTTTTTTATTGCTCTTCGGATACGATAGATTATATTCGGAGGTGAATACACAATGCCAAGTGAAAAGGTACTTGAAGCTAAGAAGGCTAAGGTTGAACAGCTTACTGACCTCATCAAGGCTTCCGTTTCCGGCGTGCTCGTTGATTACAAGGGTATCACTGTTGAAGAGGACACCAAGCTCAGAAAAGAACTTCGTGAGGCAGGCGTTAACTACTTCGTAGAGAAGAATACAATGCTTTCACGCGCTTTCAAGAACTGCGGTATCGAGGGCTTCGATGAGGCTCTTAACGGTACAACTGCTATCGCTCTTTCAAACGACGACCAGACTGCTCCCGCAAGAATTCTCGGTAAATTCGCTGAGAAAGCAGGCGACGAAAAGTTCAACCTCAAGGGTGGTTACGTTGAGGGCGTGGTTTACGACCAGGCAGGAGTTGTTGCTCTTTCCAAGATTCCTTCAAAGGACGTTCTGCTTGCTCAGCTGGTTGGCTCTCTCCAGGGTCCGCTTCAGAAGCTCGCTGCAACTCTCCAGGCACTCGCAGACAAGAAATCAGAGGAAGCTGCCTGATTTCACCTGTCTTTCTATTTTGTCAGCTTAAAATTGCCGTAATACAGGCAAAAATTACTAATTAAAAAGGAGATTATTATCATGGCATCTGAAAAAATTACTGCTATATTAGACCAGATTGACGTTCTTTCCGTTCTTGAGCTTGCTGAGCTCGTTGAGGGAATCCAGGAAAAGTACGGCGTATCAGCTGTTGTAGCTGCTGCTCCTGCTGCAGGCGGCGCAGGCGCTGCTGAAGCTGCTAAGACAGAGTTCGACGTTATCCTTGCTTCATTCGGTGACGCTAAGATGGCTGTTATCAAGTGCGCTAAGGAAGCTCTCGGTCTCGGTCTTAAGGAAGCTAAGGAAGTTGTTGAATCAGCTCCTAAGGCTATCAAGGAAGGCGTTTCTGAGGCAGAGGCTAACGAACTCAAGGAGAAGTTCGAGGCTGCCGGCGCTACAATCGAAATCAAGTAATTATACCTTTGGTTTCAAAAGACTGTACTTTCGGGTACAGTCTTTTTTATTTATATGCTGCATTCTTCGGAATATTTTCAAAATAAAATGAGTATTATCAATACTTCCGTTTGTCATAGATTTTCATACATAAAAAAGGTGCGCATAAAGCGCACCTTTTAATTTCATTATAAGACTAATTATTCGTTAATCTTAGTAACAACGCCTGAACCAACAGTTCTGCCGCCCTCACGGATAGCAAAACGAAGGCCTTCCTCGATAGCGATAGGAGTGATAAGCTCAACATCCATAGCTACGTTATCACCAGGCATGCACATTTCCTTATCAGCAGGAAGTGAAACAACACCGGTAACGTCAGTTGTTCTGAAATAGAACTGAGGTCTGTAGTTATTGAAGAACGGAGTATGACGGCCGCCTTCTTCCTTCTTCAGAACGTAAACCTGACCAGCAAACTTAGTGTGGGGGTGAATTGAACCGGGCTTGCAAAGAACCTGTCCTCTTTCAACCTGATCTCTTGTGATACCACGGAGAAGAGCACCTACGTTATCGCCTGCTTCGCAGAAATCAAGAGTCTTACGGAACATCTCAAGACCTGTAACAACAGTGTTGAGCTTTTCGTCAGAAAGACCAACGATTTCAACTGGCTCGTTAACATTGAGCTTTCCTCTTTCAACTCTGCCGGTAACAACAGTACCACGGCCGGAAATGGTCATAGTATCCTCGATAGGCATAAGGAACGGCTTAGCATCGTCACGCTCAGGGCTGGGGATATACTCATCAACAGCATCCATGAGTTCGAGAATAGGAGCATAAGCAGGATCGCTGAGATCATCGGGAGCATTAAGAGCTGCAAGAGCAGAGCCCTTGATGATAGGAGTATCATCGCCGGGGAAATCGTAAGATGAGAGAAGATCTCTGATATCCATCTCAACGAGTTCGAGAAGCTCTTCATCGTCAACCTGATCAGCCTTGTTCATGAATACAACGATTGCAGGAACGCCAACCTGACGAGCAAGAAGGATGTGCTCTCTTGTCTGAGCCATAGGACCATCGGAAGCAGCTACAACGAGGATAGCACCATCCATCTGAGCTGCACCTGTGATCATGTTCTTTACATAGTCAGCGTGACCAGGGCAGTCAACGTGAGCATAGTGACGCTTGTCAGTCTCATACTCAACGTGAGCGGTATTGATTGTGATACCACGCTCTCTCTCCTCGGGAGCCTTATCAATCATGTCGTAAGCCTCATACTGAGCCTGACCCTTCATAGCGAGAGTCTTTGTGATGGCTGCAGTAAGAGTTGTCTTACCATGGTCAACGTGTCCGATTGTACCAATGTTTACATGGGGTTTGTTTCTTTCAAATTTAGCCTTTGCCATTGGAAATTTCCTCCTTATAATTAGCATTAAGAAATCCGTATAATTATTATAACAGATTTATTTGAATAATTCAAGTGTTTTCCGGAATTTTTTCCGGTTAAACACGAGATTTTATTTTAAGAAGCCGATCAGCCGTATGTCCTGATCAGTCCTTGTTCTTGCTGCGGGTTGTCATGATCTTTTCAGCAATATTCTTCGGTACTTCCTGGTAGCTGTGAGGCTCCATTGTATACTGACCGCGTCCCTGAGTATTTGAACGAAGATCACTTGTATAACCGAACATTTCTGAAAGCGGAACGAGAGCATCAACCTGAACAGAGCCTGTTCTTGATTCCTGTCCCTGAATCTGACCGCGGCGTGAGCTGAGGTCACCGATAACAGTACCGGTATAGTCGTCGGGAACGATTACCGAAACCTTCATAATTGGTTCCATAAGAATAGGTGTAGCCTGCTTCATAGCTTCCTTGAAAGCGATAGAACCGGCAATCTGGAATGCCATTTCCGAAGAGTCAACTTCGTGATAAGAACCGTCGTAAAGCTCAACCTTGACATCAACAACCTCGTAACCTGCGAGGATACCTGCCTTGGTAGCGCCCTGAATACCCTTGTCAACAGCAGGGATATATTCCTTGGGAATAGCACCGCCGACAACGGAGTTCTTGAACTCGTAACCCTTGCCCGATTCGTTTGGAGTAACACGGATCTTAACGTGTCCGTACTGACCCGAACCACCGGACTGCTTCTTGTATTTGTAATCGATGTCTGCTTCGCCCTTGATTGTTTCCTTATAGGCAACCTGAGGAGCGCCGACATTAGCCTCAACCTTGAACTCACGGAGAAGTCTGTCTACAATGATATCGAGGTGAAGCTCACCCATACCTGCGATAATGGTCTGACCTGTTTCCTGATCTGTCCAGGTCTTGAAGGTCGGATCTTCCTCGGCAAGCTTAGCAAGCGCGATACCCATTTTTTCCTGACCTGCCTTTGTCTTAGGCTCGATAGCGAGCTGGATAACAGGCTCCGGGAATTCCATGGATTCAAGAATAATCGGGTGCTTTTCATCACAGAGAGTATCACCGGTTGTGGTGTTCTTGAGACCTACTGCAGCAGCAATATCGCCGGAGTAAACAGTCTCGAGATCCTTTCTGTGGTTAGCGTGCATCTGAACTATACGTCCGAATCTCTCTCTTGTGTCCTTTGTTGCATTGAGAACTGTATCGCCCTGATTTACAACTCCTGAGTAAACTCTGAAGAATGCAAGCTTACCAACAAAGGGATCGGTAGCGATCTTGAATGCGAGAGCTGAGAACGGCTCGTTGTCGGAAGAAGGTCTTTCCTCTTCCTCGTCGGTATCGGGGTTAACGCCCTTGATAGCCGGAACGTCCAACGGTGACGGCATATAGTCGATAATGGCGTCAAGCAGCTTCTGAACGCCCTTGTTCTTGTATGATGTTCCGCAGGTTACAGGTACCATGTGGTTTGCAATGGTAGCCTTTCTGATACAGCTCTTGATTTCTTCGATAGAGAGAGTTCCCTCCTCGAAGTATTTTTCCATAAGAGCCTCATCCTGCTCTGCAACATGCTCAACCATTTCGTCGTGATACTGCTGAGCCTTATCCATCATATCCTCGGGAATATCCTCAACGCGGATATCCTTTCCGAGATCATCATAATAGATGTAAGCCTTCATTTCAACGAGGTCGATGATTCCTCTGAAATCGTCCTCAGCACCGATAGGAAGCTGAATCGGAACGGCATTACATTTTAATCTGTCCTTCATCATGTCAACAACATGATAGAAATCGGCACCCATAATGTCCATCTTATTTACATAAGCCATTCTCGGTACCTTATAGTTATCGGCCTGTCTCCAAACGGTTTCAGACTGAGGCTCAACGCCGCCCTTTGCACAGAGAACGGTTACCGAGCCGTCGAGAACTCGAAGCGAGCGCTCAACCTCAACGGTAAAGTCAACGTGTCCGGGGGTGTCGATGATATTAAGTCTGTGACCTGCCCAGTAGCAAGTAGTAGCAGCGGAAGTGATTGTAATACCTCTTTCCTGCTCCTGCTCCATCCAGTCCATAGTAGCGGAACCCTCGTGAGTCTCACCGATTTTGTGGTTAACACCGGTATAGAAAAGGATACGCTCTGTAGTGGTGGTCTTACCTGCGTCGATGTGGGCCATTATGCCGATATTTCTTGTATTTTCAAGTGTACAATCTCTTGACATAATATTCCTCCTTTAGTAGTGAGAAGCCCGATACAATTACCAGCGGTAGTGAGCAAATGCCTTGTTTGCCTCTGCCATCTTGTGTGTATCGTCACGCTTCTTGCAGGCACCGCCTGTACCGTTAAGAGCGTCAAGGATTTCACCTGCAAGTCTTTCCTTCATGGTTTTCTCGTTTCTCTCTCTGGAATACTTAGTAATCCATCTGAGACCGAGTGTCTGACGTCTCTCGGGTCTAACCTCCATAGGAACCTGGTAGGTCGCACCGCCGAGACGGCGAGCCTTAACCTCAAGCTCAGGCATAATGTTTTCCATAGCCTCCTGGAACACCTCAAGAGCATCCTTACCTGTCTTTTCAGCTACGATGTCAAATGCGTCGTAAACAATCTTCTGAGCAACACCCTTTTTACCATCAAGCATTATGTTATTGATAAGACGTGTAACAAGCTTGGAATTGTAAACAGGATCCTGCAGTACATCACGCTTTGCGATTTTACCTCTTCTTGGCATTTTCGCTTCCCTCCTTCACATAAATTCATGAATTCATAGGTACTCGTACTGAACGGATTACTGTCGGGATTCCGACGTATCTTCACCCGTTCAACCCGTCAAGACCAATGCAGAGGATTTAATATATATAAATCTCCACATCAATCATGTGGCAGTAGTTATCCTATTTTGAAATAATTTTCGGCTTACTTAGCCTTAGGTCTCTTTGCACCGTACTTTGAACGTGCCTGAAGTCTTCCTGCAACGCCCTGAGCGTCAAGAGTTCCTCTGATGATGTGGTAACGCACACCAGGGAGATCCTTTACACGTCCGCCTCTGATAAGAACAACGCTGTGTTCCTGAAGGTTATGACCGATGCCAGGGATATAGGAAGTAACCTCGTATCCGTTTGTGAGCTTAACTCTTGCGATTTTTCTCATAGCCGAGTTAGGCTTCTTAGGTGTAGCAGTTCTTACAGCTGTGCAGACGCCTCTCTTCTGAGGAGAGCTGAGGTCTATCTGGCACTTCTTCTTAGCGTTGTATCCCTTCTGAAGAGCAGGAGCTGTAGACTTAACCTCCAAATCCTTTCTACCCTTACGTACCAACTGGTTAAATGTAGGCATAATTTTCCTCCTTTTCTCAAATATTGGCATACTGAATTCAGCATACCTGTTTATTATACCGTATAAATCCACGTTTGTCAAGTGTTTTTTGATTTTTTTCGTATACAGCTGAATTTCTTCAGCATTTCTTGTAATTATAGGAGTGATGTGATATAATTATGAATACGGAGGGCAAATTTATGAATAAAGAAAAAATATTTGAATGGGCAAAAAAAGAATACGGAACAGAACCGGAGTATCTGTGGAAAAGCACTCCGGACGCTGCAGTTCTGCGTCATAGAGGAAATCGTAAGTGGTACGGGCTGGTAATGTCTGTACGCCGCAACAGACTCGGACTTCCGGGTGATGATACTGTATGGATATTAAACGTCAAAACAGATCCCCTGATGACCGGATCGCTGCTAATGAAAAAAGGAATTTTCCCGGCATATCACATGAATAAAAGGACGTGGGTCACAGTTTTGCTTGACGGAACAGTTGAGGAAAACGATGTTTTTGGGCTGCTTTCCATGAGCTACAATATAATCTCCGCTAAAAAACAAAACAATGTATCACGATAAACGTTTAGAGCATCATCGTTGAAATTGAGTAATTATGAATATATCTACTGATATAATTATAAAACAAAAAAGTCTCTTACAAAAAAGTAAGAGACTAAAAAGAGAGTCGGCATTGAAATAATTTCCCGGGCCGTCGCCAGCCAAGTATCTTCATCGCAGATGAGCTTAACTTCCGTGTTCGGAAAGGGAACGGGTGTG
>JAQXHC010000021.1 GCA_029007035.1 Oscillospiraceae bacterium | reverse complement strand
TGCCTCTTTCATGCCTGTCAGACCGTCAGCACAGATAACCAGAATGTCCTTTACTCCACGGTTTTTCAGCTCATTCAGCACGCCAAGCCAGTATTTTGCACTCTCATTTTCTCCGATATGTATTGATAAAACTTCCTTATGTCCTGTCAGGCTGACTGCCAGGATTACGTACGCCGCCAGCTTTCTGATCTGACCATTATCACGCACCGAGAAATGCACAGCATCGATGAAAACGATAGGATAAACTACATCCAGTGGTCTTTTCTGCCAGTCCTCTATCTGCGGCAGAAGGCGGTCTGTGATGTCTGAAACCATACCGTCGCTGACTTCAAAGCCGTAGATATCTTCAATTGTTTCGCTGATCTGACGGGTTGTCATTCCCTTGGCATACAGAGAAATTATCTTATGTTCGATACCTGAAATGTCCTTCTGTCGCTTTTTCACAATCTTTGGTTCAAAAGTTCCGTCCCGATCCTGCGGCACTTCAATCTCTGTTTCACCGAAGTTTCCGCGGATTTTCTTTGTTTTCTTTCCGTTGCGGCAATCGGTATTGTCGGATCGCTCATATACTTCGTAGCCAAGGTGCTCATCCATTTCAGATTCAAGCATTTCCTGGATTGTTCCACCGAGTAGATCTTTTAATGCGTCCTCGATATCTTTCGCTGTTTTGATGTCGTACTCCTCCAGCAGCCCGGCAATTATATTCTTCTTGCCTTCACTCATTGGTTCTCTTTTTCTTCTTCCCATAAAAAAATCAGCCTCCTGTGTTAACTTCTATTTTACCACAGTTGACTGATTTTTTACAGACTTTTTTTCATAGGCTCCTCGGCTGTGTAATCTTTCGGCGGCTCTGTATGCTGTAAGCACTCAATCTCGCCCTTTATTTTCTGCATTTCAGTACCAATATCAGCAACAACCTCAGGAGGAAGAACACCGCTTGCAAGATTCTGCATCAAGGTATCATAGCATTGCTGCTTTTCGACAATTTTGTCGTTTAGAATTGTATTGAAGTCTGCAATGCGCTCACGTTCACAGCCTTTGTACTCTCTGAGGGATTTGCTTATTTTCGCTTGGTTTTCATCAGAAAGCAGGTCACGGAGATATTTTATAGCAGCTCTGTCTATTTCTTCCATGCGGATTGTAGGAGCTCCACACTTCTTGGAACAATAGAAATAATGATAAGTGTGACCTTTTCGCTCGGACTTCATGCCGTGCATTTTTGCACCGCATTCACAGTATACAAGTCCGCTGCATAAATATCCTGCTTTCTTTCCTGTCTGTTTTCTTTCGCTCATAATTTTCTGAACCTCCTCAAATTGTGCCTTGTCGATGATTATCGGCAGGGCGTTTTCTATTCTTATGGCATTCGGTTTGCTTCTCCTGTCGGCGCGGTTTGATTCTTCTTTCAGAGAATACACGTAGACCCCTGTGTATTTCTCGTTGCGGAGTATTTCGTATATCTGAGTATACTTTATAGGCTTTCCGCGCTTGCCTGTTATACCGCGTTCTGAAAGCTCCTGGATAATGTCCTTAAATCCCTTACGGTTAAGAGCTGCGTTGAAAATGCACCGCACATATTCCGCTTCAAGTTCATTGATAACATACCGCTGTTCTATCACATCATACCCGAACGGAGCGTAACCGCCATTGTGCAGACCTTTCAAGGCGGTTTCTTTTAAGCCTTTCCGGGTCTCGTTGGCAAGGTTGTCAATGTAGTACTCTGAGAGCGACCACATCAGAGTGCGCATAATCTTAGCCTCGTTGCTCGTTCCGAAGTCCTGAGCCGTTGCTATCAGCGTGATGCCTTTCTCCTGAAGCTTTGCTGTGAGGTTGACGTGCTCTCCAACGTTCCGGGCGATGCGGTCATATTTGTGTATGAGGATAGTATCAAATGTGCCCTTGTTGCAGTCCCGGAGCAGCTTCTGATATTTAGCCCTCGATGCAGTCTTAGAGCCCTTTCCGCTGACAGCTTCATCAGCATACACCTCAACGATATTGAAGCCCTTAGCGACTGCGTAATCGCGGCAGGCGCGTACCTGAGCATCAATGCTCTCCTCTGACTTTTTGTCCGAGCTGTACCGGGCATATATTACAGCGTTGTGCATGGCGTGCTCCTTTCTGTGAGTTTTGTAACATCGATGTTACATTGTTGATGAAGAAGATAAACCCAACGACAAAACAGCGTTAAGTTTAGGATAAGGGCGTAACGAAATGTGACACCCTTGGCG
The DNA here is from genome assembly GCA_029007035.1 of Oscillospiraceae bacterium. GTDB lineage: Bacteria > Bacillota > Clostridia > Oscillospirales > Ruminococcaceae > Ruminococcus. Next base: position 17,720 of record JAQXHC010000021.1, on the reverse strand, counting down.
GAACTCAGGAATTGACTGAATCCAATTTTGGATTCGGCTAAGCGCAGATTCTAAGAAAATAGAAAGCGCGTTATACTCAAAATTGAGTAAAATTGCGTTCAATAGCGACGGACATTTTTGTCCTCCGTTCTGTCCTGGTGAAGCGATTTGATACATCAGGTTCTGAGTCCCCGGGGTCGCCCTGAATTGGGGCATCCTTTTTATCTTCTGACTACCCCGTCAATTTGACGGGTCAACATAATTAATGTGTGTGGGATAACAAGGACAACTTTTTCTGCATTTGGATAAAACAATGCTTATTGACTATACAAACAGTGTTTTGCATACTTCAAGAAATATATCTGTGTAAGCAGACCACAACGTTTCGGAAAGTCGATGGCTGCAAATATGCTGACTACATACTATAGCAAAGGCTGTGATTCGAGAGAATTGTTTAGTAATTATAAGAGCTTAAAAAAAGCTTGACCAAAATAAAGTACAAATTACTCCTATATATAATAAGAACTCTGCGAAAAAATTTCTGTAAAACGAAAACTGTGATAAAAACGTTATATGGGAGCGGCTTGAAAAATTAGCCGCTCCGATTTTTTACAGTATACAATGGATACTGTAAATTGTCAAGATACTTCGGCTATCAGCCTGCCGGAATGGAGTGCAGCGGAATGGAATCAGGCTGATAGCCGAACCTGTCGGGATACATGATCTCCAGCTCTCCCAGTACCTTACCCCAGTTCCGAAGCGGCATAGTCCATTTTTTGCTATCTCATGAGTTGCCAGATACAGTGCCTTCAGGAGCGCAGTATCGCTCGGAAATACGCTTCTTTGCTTATTCAGACGACGGTAGCCGCTGTTAAGACTTTCTATGGCATTGGTAGTATAAATAACCTTTCTGACTTCTGCCGAAAACTTGAAAATCGGCGATATTACATCCCAATTCTTGTGCCAGCTCTTCATGACATTGGGATAATCCTTTTCCCACTTCTCAGTCACACGTTCAAGCTGTTCGAGCGCAACCTTCTCTGAAGGTGCATATTAGATTGTTTTCAGATCGTTGGCAAATTCCTTATTATTCTTTTCACCGATGTATTTAAGCGCATTTCGCACATGATGAACGATGCAGCGCTGTAGCTCTGTCTTCGGATATGCCGACCGGTCTTAATTATGAAACACCTTGAGGGGACTCAAATTTTAAATATGCCTTGAATCAGCAGTATATGTATGGTATAATAAGCAAAAAGAATTCGGGAGCAGGTGAAATTGTGAACAGTACAGGACGTGACATTTTCAAAGCAATCCATTAGGGCAAATGGCTCAATATCGAATACCGTAATAAGCAAGGCAACCTTACACAATACTGGATAGGAATATATGACTTTGATACTGGAAAGATTGTAAAAAACTGTTTTACTAAAAAAGAATTATCAGAAATCAAACTGCGATTTGCAAAAAGGCAGTAATCCGGAACTTGAAGAAACGTTTGTAATTAAGAGAGCCAACTTTTATGTATAAAAACATTCATGTAGTGTTGTGGATGGTTATTTCTATTCTAATTGATGCAAGACATTAGAAATTTAAAACAGTACAAATTTTGTATCTTTTTTCACTGGGCGTTTCACCTGTATGGTGGAATCGTGGAAGAAATATGACTTGCCTGTCACTGCACCGGATAAGCCGAGAGACTATTGCGATACCGATGTGAAAATTCCATCCGGTGTATATATGTATATGCATGATGATGGGAAGGAAGATACATTAACCATCTATGAGGATGGTACGCTGATGTATGAATTCAGTCGTGAAAAAATTGATACCAATTGGTTCCCATACGAGTATCCCTCTGTGCTGGAGTATGTGTATTGCACGGCAAACCCCTGTCCTTATTTCATCATTGAAGGTGATAACGGATTCGAGTTGGTGATACGCTATGAAAAAACCGGTATCAGAAATACGAGAACGATAGAATTTCTGAAAGATGGTAGCTTATATTGGCGGAATCAAATCTTTACGAGAATCGGCGATACAAAATAAACACAAGCGTTGATTGGATTGTGAGAAGACAGAGTATTTAGAGAATAAGGCACCGTATAAATCATGAGGGCGTGAATAAGCATCCCCCGACCTAGCCTAATGTCATTAAGCTAAGAAAAAGCAAAATAGTCACAGGATGAGAAAATGATCCTGTGACTATTTTTATGAATATAATGTAAATTTTTGCAAAAAGGTATTGACAAAAAGCCGAAAATGTGAGGCGGAGCCAATCAGATATTCACATCTGATTGGAGGACTTTATTGTGCAGAAATACTGTTTCGTAAATTCAACGAGGCTTTTTCTTAGAACAGCTTCTTTCATGTTTACAGGCTTTATGCTGTTGACGGTTCTGATATACATATTCCGACTATTCCTGATGATCACAGCACCCATTACAAATTAAGCGATGATTCAAAAGGCTATAATCTTATGCACCTGAATGCTTTGTATGACCTTATGAACCGAAGATATATGGATGCTGTATTGCAAGACAGTCGTAATGAAAATGAGAATTCAGCTCTCATAAGTATGCTTAAAAACGTCGGTCATGACTCAATAATTGTTGCTGACAGAGGTTATGAATCATATAACAATATCGCTCATTTTGAAGCCCAGGGACTGAAATACGTTATCCGTGTCAGATCAAAGTATGGAATAGCAGACAAATTCAATCTTCCTGTTGATAAAGAATCCGATTTTACCGCTGATGTTCTGCTTACAAGAAGACAGACTAATGAAGTTAAGTCAAATCCTGATAAGTACCGATTGATCAATTCAGGATCAGCTTTTGACTTCATTCCAAAAGGCTCAAAAGATACATACTCGCTGAAAATTCGCATAATAAGAATCAAAATATCAGAAGGTCAGTAAACCCTTGTTACTAATCTCTGGGACGATGAATTTTCTGCTGAAGATATCAAGAAAATCTACAAAATGCGTTGGGGGATTGAAACTTCCAAACACAAAAACTAGCTCTGCATTGTTCATCAGATACAAAACAGCTGCAAACTCGTGCCCCACAAGGAAAAACTCTGATTTGATTTCTTTAATTGTTGCCATTCCTGTCAGCTCCTTTCGGCGCTTATTTTGTCATATTTTTGTTTTCATTGACAGTTGTGGGTTTGGTGGGCGGATACGATTTCTCAAAAAAAGCTTGACCAAAATAAAGTACAAATTCTCCTATATATAAATAAGACCGACTGTTCATGCAGCCGGTCTTATCATATTATTCAGATCTTGTGTGGGTTAGTAAGTGGTTGAATGGCACTGGTAAATTATTTGGCAGCTTTCATATAATCCTCTAACGTACCTTTACCACCTGTTGCAGTAAACGCATAGTAACCAAGAACCGTTGATGCATCCTTTGCATCAACAATACTATCTTTATTAACATCAGCTGCAAGAATTTCCAAATCGGTAAGACCAAGACCTGCTCCCGTCGCAGCTCCTGCATATGCCGCAAGAATCATGGATGCATCTTTAGCATCAATGACATTGTTTGCATCTACATCACCAAGCTTAAACTCAATATTTACAGTAGTATTTGAAACTATTACAAAAACATTGATGGTCTGTCCCGAATCATCGGTAGCAGTAATAACCGCAGTTCCACATGATTTTGCCGTAACAACACCATTGCTGCTTACATCAGCAATCGCAGGATTACTTGAAACATATGTAACTTTATTTTTGTTAGCTGTTATTGTAAATGTTTTGTCCGGTTCAAGATTAATTGTGTCAGCATTAACCGTAAACTGTGTATATGCAACAGTTACAGTAACCTTGATTGACTGACCTAAATCATCGGTAACTGTAATTTCGGCAGTTCCCTCTCCTCTTGCAGTTATAATACCGTCACTGCTTACTTCAGCAACCTTAACATTGCTTGATGAGTAGGTTACATTTTCCTTGTTGGTCTTTAACGCGAATGTCTTTGTCGGCTCGAGTTTTACCGTTTCCGCATTAATATTTAACTCAGTATCATCGATGCTGTTAATATCTTTGAACAAGTATCCCCATTTCTGAGCATATTTCTGGGCGTTTGAATCTTTTGTACCGCATATAACACCGTCATATGAATACTGAATATTTTCAGTATACTCTCCTGTTTCTTCATCCCATTCGCCGAACTGAGCAAAATTATTAATTGAACAGAAAGATGAAGTATCCTCATATGTTTCTTCAGGGTTTTCCGGTTCATATCCAAAATCGCCAATTCGAATATCAGGATTCATAATTGTAATCTTTTTAAGATTGGAACAATCGCCGAATGACCAGTATCCGATATATTTTACGCTTTCAGGAATAACGATTTCCTCAACTCCGGATGCACAAAATGCACCGTCCTCAATACTCTCAACACCATCTGGTATTGTAATACTTCTAAGATTGGTACAGTCTGAGAAGGCGTTCCAAGGAATATACTTAATTTCCGACGGAAGTGTCACAGCCGTCAGTTTTTCACATCCGGCGAAACAGCGCTCGGGCAGATATGTTACTGTATCCGGAATATCAACCTCTCCCGCCAAATCGCTCGGAACTCTGATTATCGTTGTTAAATCTTTATCCATAAGAATTCCACAAACGGCTTTATATTCAGCATTATCTTCCGATACGGCAAATTCATTGATTTTAGGACCATAAATTTGACAGCTGTAATAAAACGACTCATCATCAGAGTTGTGAATTTTAAAGTCTGTGTTTGCTCCGACAGTAATCTTTTCAAGATGTGAGGAATAAATCGTATTTACCCTTTCAACGCTATCGGGAATTATTAACTCTGTGCCGATTTTATTCTGCGGATAGCTCAGAAGCGTCTTCATGTCGGTTGAATAAAGGATTCCATCATTTACACAAAATGCTGTGTTGCCCTCACTGACTTCAAAATCTTCAAGATTGGGAAGATATGCAAATGCAGCATTATTGATTCCAGAAATCGCATCGCCTATAACAACCTTTTTAACACATGTAAACATATCTGTTTCATTATTGGGTGAAAACTGTTTTGTGATATTGCCCGAACCGGTAATTGTAAGCACATCATCTTTGATTGTATATTCAGCTGTTTCACCGCATTTACCACGTAATACTTCTTCACCCGTTTCTATATTCCTGAAGATAATATTGCGGTTGAACGAGTATTCTTCAGCTGTCGAACCTGAATAACCGGTAATCATTTTGCTGTAAATTGCCTGTCCGCTATAATAATCGTCGTTTTTGTCTACATCCCCGATAATACAATCCGGATTTTCAATTGTAACATTAACGAGATTTTTACAGTTAAGAACAGAATTATTCTGAATCAAAGATACGTTCTTACCGAATGTAATATCTGTAATATTGCCGATTCCGCTGAATGAGGAACTGCTTATTGTTGTCACGCTTTCCGGAACTGTGAATTCTATGTCTTTCTTGCCGGACGGATATACAATAATAGCAGACTTATCTTTATTGTATAATATTCCGTCAGCACTGGCGTAGAAATTATTCTTTGTGTCAACATTAATTTCTGTAAGTTCGGAACAGTATGCAAATGCACCGTTTCCAATTTCTTCAACTGCAGCCGGAACCATAATACTCTTCAGACTTGAACAATTATTAAACGCGCTGCTTCCGATTGATATTACAGCTTCGGGAATAGTTATTTCTTTGATTGATGAACAACCGCTGAATGCACTTGATTCAATTCGCAAAACAGTATCAGGAATCGCAATTGATACAAGACATGAACATTCATAAAACGCAGAATTTCCTATTTTCTTGATCCCGTCAGGAATATTCACCGATTTAAGATTATAGCAGTATCTGAACATTTCAGAGCTGATTTCCTTAAGTCCTGACGGAAGAACTATTTCTTCAATTGAATGACATCCTTCAAATGCTGAATCGCCTATACGTACTACACTTTCCGGAATTGAAATATTCTTTAATGCGCTGCAAGAATAGAACGCATTATCGGATATTCTTACAATTCCGTCGGGAATCGTGATTTTTTCAAGCTTATCAAATGATGAGAACGCCGATTTGCCTATAGTTGTGGCTCCTTTTTCTATTACAACTTCGGTAATTTCCGAATTTCCACTGAACTGGGGATAATCATACATTTCACCGGTTCCTGTAATAGTAAGAACGTTTCCCTTGATCTCGTATGTAAGATTAGCTCCACACGCACCTTTCTGGGTTACCTCCTCGGTAAGAATATTCTTGAACTTTCTTCCGTTGGAGAACGCATAGTTATATGCTGTTGAATTAAGGTATCCGCAGATTATTGTATCACTGTAAATTGTGGATTCTTCTCCGAAAATTTTACAGTTGCGGTTATTAATTGTAATTATGTCAAGATTATAACATGAACAGAAAGCATTATAATCAATAAGCTCTACACTCTCGGGAAGAACAACATTGCTGATACTTCTGCAATATTTAAATGTACTGTCGCCGATTGATTTCATACCTTCTGGAATTATAATATCAGAAGAGAGCGAATTACAGTTATAAAATGCGGAATTTCCTATAAATTCAAGTGCTTTGGGTAAATTGATTGTTTCGAGATTATAGCATTCATAAAATGAATAATATCCGATATAAGTTACGCTATCCGGTACTGTTACATTCTTTATAGTTCTATTGTTATAAAAAGCATAATCATTGATTTTTGTAACGGTTGCCGGAATTTCAAATGTATCTCCTGCTTTTTTCTGCGGATACCAGATAAGTTCAGAAATGCTCTTATCATATAGAACTCCGTCAATTGAACAATAGTTAGTGTTATCATCTGCTACATTTATACTTTCAAGAGACGTACAATCAATAAATACTCTGCCGCCAACGGTCTTAACACCTGAAGGAACACTTATACTCTTAAGTGAATTACATTCCGCAAATGCTTTATCATCAATTATTGCAACAGTTGAAGCAATTGAGACATCAGTAATTTGTTCGCAGCTCATGAAAGCATTCTTACCGATTGAAGAAGCGCCCTCTTCGATAACAACCTTCGTGATACTATCGTTTTGACTGAAAAGAGGCGAATCATACATAAGACCTGTTCCCGATATTGTAAGAACTCCGTCAGTAATATCGTAAGTGAGGTTGTCTCCGCACTGACCCTGCTGAATAATTTTTTCTGTACCTATAATGCAGAACTTTTTACCATATTTATATGTATATTCCTGTGCTGTTGAATTTTCATAACCGTAAATAACTGTGTTATCCGAGAACGAACTACTATCCTCAATCTGACATTTAGTATTCTTTATAACAGCTTTCAGCAGATTACTGTTCGACATTTTACTGCCGCCGATAAAAGTAACCGTTTCCGGAATTTCATATTCAGTATCGGTTTTACCCGAAGGATAACACATAACAGATGTAACATCCTTGTCAAAGAGTACTCCGTCAACGGAGCAATAAAAATCATTATCCTTGCTGACTGTTATTTTATTCAACGAATATGCATATAAGAAAGCATCTCCATCGATTGTTTTTACGCTTGCGGGAATTTCGATTTCTTTGATTGCCGTAGATTCAAATACGCCTGAACCAATTGTTTCAAGACCCTCGTGAAGTATTACAGATTCGAGCTGCCAACAGTCTTCAAATGCGTATGAACCAATTATCTTTACGCTTGAAGGTATATCAATTTCTTTTATTGCCGCGTCATCAAAGGCTCCGTTGCCAATTGATTCGACTGTATCAGGAATGGAGACGGTTTCAATATTGTCACAGTCATAAAAGCTCCAATCACCTATTGATGTTGCTCCTTTATTGATAATTACACTCTTAATATTATCATTATCCTCGAAAGCGTCGCTATACATTTCACCTGTACCGGAAATAGTAAGAACACCTGAGTTCGTCATTGAGTAAACAAGGTTATCTCCGCATCTTCCTCTCAGAGTTGTGATACCTGTTTCTATATCACAAAAATACATATTATAATCATAAGCATATTGCTCAGCGGTACTTCCTTCATAGCCGCATATTACAATTTCTTTATTAAAAGCACCTGATTCCAATACGCATTCCTTATTTGTAATTGTAACCATTTTTGTATTACTGCTGAGAAACGCATTTGAAGCAATAGTCTTTACTGATGACGATATATTATAATTTTCAGCACTGAGACCATATGGATATGCAACAAGAGTGTCATCATTCTTACTGAAAAGAACTCCGTTCACTGACACGAAGTATTCGCTGTTTTCTGCAACATTGATTTCTTCAAGGTCATAACAGCAATCAAATGCATAAGGTTCAACAGCTGCCAGACTTGCAGGAAGTGTGATTGAATTAAGATTTGAAAGACGGTTAAAGGAATAAGTTCCGATTGATGTGAGACCTTCTTCGATTACAACGTCATAGATAGAACTGTTCCCACTGAAAAGCGTCTCGCTGTACATTGAACCCTTTCCTGTAATTGTAAGTATACCATTATCAATGCTGAAATACAGATTATCACCGCATTTACCCGTCTGTCTTACTGCACCAGTTTCGATATCCACGAATTTCATTCCGTAATTGAACGCATAATCGCTTGCGGTTGAATCGGCATATCCATAAATATATGTATCTTCCGAAAGGGTATCTCTTTCATTTCCGATTTTACATTCGGGATTCAGAATTTTAATGCTGCTGAGATAACATTCATCAAATGCTCTTGAACCGATTTCCTTAACAGACTCCGGAACAACCACGTTACTGATATAACGACAGTAATAGAATGCCATCTCACCAATAAGCTCAAGATTTTCTGGAAGTTCTAAAGATGAAAGATTTCGGCAATAATAGAATGCATTACTACCAATACTTGTTACGCTGTCAGGAATAATAATCGAATCGAGATTGTAGCAATCGTAAAATGCTTTGTCGCCGATAGCAGTCAAAGTTGATGGGAGAGAAACGGCTCTTAGTGAGCTGCACTCACTGAACGTACTATTACCGAGAGAAACAATTCCCTCACCAACAACTGCATCTGTAATAGATGAGTTATTTGAGAAATCCGGAGAATCAAACATAGCACCATTACCGGTAATATTGAGAATACCGTTTTTGATTTCATAAACGGCGTTCTCACCGCACTTACCTTTCTGAGTAATTTCACCAGTTTCAATATTCATAAAGATTCTGCCGTAATTGAAAGCGTAGTCAGAGGCGGTTGAATCCCCATATCCGCAGATTACACCCGAAAAAGCACCACCGCTGTATGTATCGTCATAATAATACTTTTCAAAGCTGCTGCATATTGTAAATCTTTCATCGAAAATTTCACATTTTTTATTAAGAATAGTAATTCTATCAAGGTTCTTACAGCCAGCAAATGCAAATTTTCCAATGCTTGCAACATTCGTGGGAATCTCGATATTTTTAAGATTTCCGCAGCCCTCAAACGCGCTTTCTCCGATTGAAACTACCGAATCGGGAATAACGGTCTCGGTATCAAGAATAATACATCTGACCAGAATCGTCTTATCCTTGTTCAGAATAAATCCGTTTTCAAACGAGTAATTCTTATTATCGGGCGAAATTGTAAATTTTTCAATAGAATCACAGTTTGAAAAGGCACTGGCGGAAATATCTTCAACCGTTGACGAAATGATTACGGATTTTATGCCGCTGTAGGAACTGAAAACCTTCGATCCAATTGAAGTTATTCCTTCTTCGATTATAACATCGGTAAATGTATTTGAACCAAAGAGAGATGAATAATCCGATTGATTCTCAAGGGCACCCTGACCGGAAATAGTAATAACATTATCCTTTATAGTATAGGAAATTGTATCGCTGCACATTCCCTTAATAAATGTTTCACCCGTTTCAAGGTCGGTGAATTTTCTTCCGTAATCCATGGCATATTCATAAGCAGTTGAATCGCTGTAGCCTTTGATTTCAGCACTGTAATAAATCGTGCTGTTACTCTTATAAATCTCACATTCTTTATTCAGAATAGTAATGGAATCAAGATAATAACAGGAAGAAAAAGCGTAAGAGTCAATCTTTTCAACCGATTCCGGAAGAACAATTTCTGTGATATGTGTATAATAGAAAGCATTGCTGCCTATTTCGGTTAATGTTTCGGGAAGAATCACCGATGTAAGATTTTCGCAGTAAGAAAAAACGCTGTCACCAATCGAGGTTATCCCATCTTCTATAATAACAGATTTTATATTCTCTTTACTATTGAAAGACTCACTGTTAATTGAACCGGTACCGGAAATTGTAAGAACTCCGTTAATAAGAGTAAATGTTGCGCTGCTACCGCATTTTCCGCTGATTTCATCCGTTTCAATATCGCAGAAAGAGCAGCCGTAATTATCGGCATAGGCAGCTGCCGTTGAGTCCTTATATCCGGTTATTACAACGTTTGATACATACGCAAGGGTATTCTTGGAGTCGAATATCGAACAGCTTGGATTTTTGATAATAATATTATCAATATTATTCGTATCTGCAAAAGCATTTTCGGATATATCCGTCACATTCTCAGGAAGCTCGATTACATCGGCATAACTTCCTTTAAAGGCGTATGAAGAAATTTCTGTTACGGTTGACGGAATCTTTACTGTATCACGGTCAAGCCAGTATGAGTAAACGACTGTGCGTTCCTTGTTCATAAGGAATCCGTTTGAATATGTATAATTTTGGTTGTCCTCGGAAATGGTAACTGCCAGAGACGAAGAACAGCCTCCGAATGCGCCGGGAACAATTTCGGTTACCGTCGACGGAATAGTAATTCCATTCAGATTCCCCAGGTTATAAAATGCCGATTCGCTTATTGAAGTAATGCCCTCTTCAAAAATAATTGAACGAATATCGCTGTCGCCGCTGAAAGCATGACCTGTTACTTCACCTGTACCTGATATTGTAATAACACCATCAATATAAGTGTATTCAGCACTTTCACCGCATTTTCCAATAAAAACACCTGTTTTAATATCCTTGAACTTTCTTCCGTAAGTTTCAGCATAGGTTTGTGCTGTTGAATCAATATCACCTATGATAACTGCATAACAGAACATATCATAATCGTCATATATATCACATTCGGGATTCTCAATAGTAACTGATTCCAAATTATAACATGAAGAAAAGGAATAATTCTCTATTGTCTTCACTCCAGACGGGATAACAATATCTTTTAAGTCTGTTCCATAAAATGCATACTCTCCGATCGACTCGAGACTTTCAGGCAGAGTTACTGATTCAAGCTCATCACACCTGTAAAATGCAGAATTGCCGATAGACGTAATTCCCTCTTCAATTACAACCTTGGAAAACGAGGAATCATATCTGAACGTATCCTGCGGTATTTCGCCATCGCCGGAGATATTAAGAGTATCACCGCTTATTGTAAAGCGAACCGTTTCACTGCAATTACCATAAATATCTCCCGTTTCGGCATTTTCAAACTTTCTGTTGTATTTTATTGCATAAGCTTCTGCTGTTGATCCGGTATATCCGCAGATAGTGCCCGAATATGTTCCATCCGTAAGAATCCAGGCACCCGTTTCCTCATCATATTCGCTTTGGCATGAATTGCAGATTGCCGTATCACTGTCTTCTATTTCGCAGTCTTTATTGAGAATTGTAATTTTTGAAAGATTGCCGCAATATGCAAATCCGGTCGCTGAAATATAATTTACGCTTTCAGGAACAATTACGCTTGTTATGCCGTAGCTCGCCGCGAACGCTCTGTCGGAAATTGTCTTTACGGAATCCGGAATTTTATAATTATTTCCGTCAACAACCATGGCAAGAGCGGTCTTATCGGCGCTAAGAAGACAGCCGTTTTCGTAAACATAGTTTGTGTTGGCTTCGTCAATAGTAAAGATTTTGACATTGGAATCAAAATAAAACGCCAGCGGCGATATGTACGTTACGGTTGACGGAATTGAAATTGATACATTATCGGCATAAGATATACTGGTTAAAGAATGATCGTCAAGCTGTTCGATGCCCTCGCTGATAATAATGCTGTTTATCATTATATCATACGGTTCATACGAAGGAGCACTAACCTTTCCTGTGCCGCTTACCGTCAGAACGCCGTCATCGGTTATCTTTATAAATGACGAATCTCCGGTTGAACATAAATAATAAGCTTCTCCGCTTTCAATATCCGAAAATTTTCTTGAATAATCCGAAGCATAGCTATGTGCGGTAGAACCATCATATCCGACAATTAAAGCAGCATCGTAAATCGTACTGTAGCCGTCATAGATTTCGCAACTTTTATTCTGTATAGTTATCGACTCAAGAGAATAACACCGAGAGAAAGCAGCCTCCTCAATTTTTTCAACCGATTCGGGAAGAACCACAGATATAAGGTTTTCGCAGTAATCAAATGCCCTGTAACCGACCGAGGTAATTCCTTCTTCGATAACAACGGATTTTATATTATAATCCTCATAAAAGGACAAGTCGTCAATCGCACCGGTACCGCTTATGGTCAGAACGCCGTCGGCATTGATTGTATAGCTTGCATCATCGCCGCATTTATATGATTCTTCGATTGCTTGCTCGGTAGTCTCCTCTTCAGTTTCCTCAACCGGTAAATCTTCGGCTCCATCAGAAAACACTTCGGTTGGTATCTCGATATCTGATTCACCCTTAAATTGATACGGATTCGTGTTGTCTGCATCATCACTGCCAATGCTAACATCGCTATTGTTCGCGTATGCAGCAATACCTGTCACCGGTAAAGCAGATACACTCATTGAAAGAGCGCAGACTCCTGCAATTACCTTCTTGATTTTTTTCATAATTCCACCTCAATTATAAATATAGATTATAATTAATTTAAAGTCAAAGCACTTTAAATCATTAATAGTATATCATATTATTATAATAAAATCAACATTTTCTTGCAAGAAATAAACAAAAAAATGTTGAGTGTGCAGAGATGTATTTAATTTTCCGTCACAAATATGCACTGAATCAAGCTGACAAATTTTTCCTGTCAGCTTGATTCATATTTGCCAATACGAACATAATAATTTTTTTGATGATCTGTTTTCGAAGCACTCGATATTGTAAGCACTGAAAAATAAATTGCGCAAATTACCGAAAAGACAACAAAACATAATATGATATGAGAAAAAATCTATTAAATCAAAAGAAAAGATTTTAATATTCAGGGTATTATGCCCTGATATTCATTCTCACTTCTTTGACGAGGTACACCTACAAAGGTTGCATCTATGATAGTTCCTTTAAAACGTTAATTAATGATAAGCAAACGTTTCATCAGACACAAGTCAAATACATTAATAATTTCATCTTCATTAAGGTCTGCCAATTTCCAGTTTTTAAGTTCCGCATCGGGTGAAACAAGTAACCACTTTTGAAGAAGTACAAGATCGGAAACATTAAATTCTCCGTCATCGTTTATATCTCCTGCAATTTGCACCGGATGTTTTTGCGAACTATCACAGATTTCATTAAACAGGACTTTCAATTCCTGATCTTCGAGCTTACAGGTATCACGGTTATAGTGTCCGCCGGGAGTTGACCAAAGAATCGGACATAGCTGACGGTCATACGCAGCTTTGCACACGGAACTCAGGAAAAGGCGTACTGAATCAGGCTCCTTGCCTTTGGTAGGGCAGCCGTATTCGCCCACGATTACAGGAATACCCTTGTCAATGTAGTTAGCCTTCATCATATCCATTTGCTCGTAAAGTTCCTTGAAATCATCTTCTGTACCCCAGGTTGAACGAGCTTTCGCCCAGCTTGCATCCTCGTCCTCAAGAATAGCAAAGCCTGCCGGAGAGTAGTAATGTACTGATACAGCCATACGGTTTGCAGGGTCATTCGGCATTTGGAACAGAGGGTCGCATGTACGGTCGAATCCTGTGTTATAACCGGAAATAAGCAGATGACGCTGTGGATTATTGCTGCCTGAGGCGCGGACAACATCCACAAATTTCTGATTAATTTCGTTAACCAGTCCATAGGATTCCGCCTTGCCATCAGTGCCGCCCCACGGATTCCATACAGATTCCCACCCCAGTTCTTCGTTCTGCGATTCAAATATCAGGTGATCATCATAGTCTTTGAAGCTGTCAGCGATTTGCGTCCACATAGTCTCATAGCGGTACATACATTCATCCTTGTTATCGGGGAATGTATTTACCCAGCCGTTATCCCAGTGAATATTGATGATACAGTACATATTTGCTTCAATTACCCAATCTACGATTTCGTGGATACGCGCGTCATAATCTGCACTGATTGTATAATTGTCCCCCATAAGATTCGACCACGCAACAGGAACTCTTACTACACCGAATCCTTCATCTGCCATACCCTGAATTATATCCTGAGTGATAACAGGGCTTCCCCATGCCGTTTCATAGGCAGTAGGAGTATTGTCACTCCACTCAGCAATCCAGTCCCCGCATGCTTCGAAGGTATTTCCAAGATTGATACCTATACCCATATCCCGTACCAGTTCCATTGTCGTCATATCACGCATACCATTATTATTTGCAGGCAGGGCACTTACGTTCAGGCTTGTGATTGAATTAACTGCAAGAACCATAGTAACTGCCTTTACAAGTATTTTTGATACTTTCATTAAATATCCTCCTTGTTATTTTATAAATACAAATTTTTCACCGATGTCATAGTGTTTGCAATAAAAAGCTCTCCCTTGCAATTCCACTAATTATGTAGTATAATGAATATAAAAGGGATTCTGTACTTTACTCGCAATACTGTTTTAAGTATTATAGCACAGTTTTTGCTGAAAAGATAGAATATTTCTGACACAAAACAGGAGAAAACTGACATGGAGATGATATAATGTTCAATATGCCGCTTGAAGCATTTACGCAGGACGAGAGTTACCCTTTTTTTATTCAGTTTGGTGAGCATACTGAAAGCCTTTTTTTACATACACACGATAACTTTTGCGAGCTTGTTGTCGTACAGTCCGGACACGCAGAGCACATTTTAGACGGAGAACGTTACCCTATCAGTAAGGGAGATATTTTTGTTATCAGTGGCAAGACAGAACACGGATACGAAAATCCGGTAAATTTCCACATCTGCAATATTATGTTCCGAATGAACTTTCTGAATCTGTCAAATATGGATATAAGCAGTTCGGCAGGGTTTCAGGCACTGTTTGTCCTTGAGCCGCATCAGACGAGGAGTATCGGATTTCAGTCATGCCTGCGGCTGTTGTCTAAAGATTTTGCTGAAATTGACCTTTTTATTCTTAAAATTTACGATGAATATACAGAACGCAGAATAGGCTGGAAAACCATTGTCAAGGCAGAATTTCTGCAATTGGTCGTAATGCTGTCACGCCTTTGCGAATCTGAAAGCTTTGAGAACAGTACAGGGCTGGTCAAGCTTGCTCCTGCAATTGCACACATCGAAAAGCATTATCAGGAGCCTTTGTCTGTGGCAGAACTTGCGGAAATGTCCCATTATTCCGAACGTCAGTTTATCCGTTTATTCAAGGCTGCATTCGACTGTGTACCGTTGCAGTATATCACACGGCTGAGAATGCATAACGCACAGGAACTGCTTATAAACACACAGCTTCCTGTTACAGAGATTGCATATCGCTGCGGATATTCTGACAGCAACTATTTCTCTAAACTTTTTCAGAGAGAAGTTGGCTTTTCGCCCAGAGATTTCCGTAAGTGCAGAAATGGCAGATAAGCGTGTATGTTGAAATATGCAAACGCAAAAGACGTATTATGACACATATATCGGCAGTTTCTCCGTCAAGGACTGCGACAGCAAGGAGAAAACTTCTGATTCCCCCATCATCATGCTTGATTTTGTGTTTGATGAATTAGAGATCGGCGAAATTCCCCCTTTTTCCTGCAATGGCTTTGGTTTCGGAGGAACAAAGGAAATGATGCTGGAACGGCTGTATTTCATGGATGTCTATGAGAAAAGTCAAGAAAAGAATTATTGTGTGCTGGTATCAGATATAGAGGATCTGCATTTTATCTGTATTTTTTCTGAAAATAAATTGAGTAACTTTACTTTTTTACTTGAATCTGATTCTTAAGTTTTGAGGAGGGACTTTATTGTAATCAGAAAGCAGCTTGCAACGCTGAACGCAAGAACGGAAAAAGACGCAGGCACAGTATTGCAATTTCTTCGTGAGGTCTCCAACAGTGCGGACGGAAATCTGGTGTGGCTTGATAAGGATAAAGGACTCAAGCTATGCGTGTTCCAGAAAGACATGCGTAAGGATATCGCAAGATTACTGTTTACACAGGACAGATGTTCAATTTTGCCATCGGTAACGATTTCGGACAAGCAGACAGGCACTCCGGAAGAAAAAATGCGGATATTTCATGCAGAGCATCGGATATCCTGTTATCGGTATGGTATCCGAGCCAAAAAAATCCCCTTTTGACTATGAACATCACACAATGCTGTACTGTTCGGAAGAAATGCCATAAAGAGATATCCGTCCAAACATTCACAAAAGTATTTGAAGATATTGATTTTATGTTGACTATTTAGCCGATTTGCTGTATAATATAAGAAATAGTGAAGGGAGACATTGCGGCTATGGGAATACTTCTGAATCCTAGCAACAGTGATTTCAATCGTGCAATTAATTCAAAGATATATATAGATAAAAGTGAGCTTATTAAATACACAAATTCAGTTATTAATACCGAGCAGAGATTTATTTGCGTCAGCAGACCGCGCCGTTTCGGAAAATCAATGGCTGCAAATATGCTGACTGCATACTACAGTAAAGGCTGCGACTCAAGAGAACTGTTCGGCGAATACAAGATTAGTCAGACTGATTCCTTTGAAAAGCATCTTAATAAGTACAATGTTATCCATATTAATATGGTGGAATATCTGACTGACAATGATAGTGTGGAAGAAATGATAAGTGAGTTAAATAATGCTATATTATTTGAACTTATCAACGAATTTCCAGATGTCAGATATTATGATAAATCAAAACTTGTTCGTTCCTTGAAGGACATATTTGCAGCAAAACATACTGCATTTATATTTATTATAGATGAATGGGATTGTATCTTCCGCAAAAATAAGTTTAATGCTGAAGCGCAGACTTTGTATCTTGACTTTCTCAGGAATCTGCTAAAAGACCAGAGTTATGTTGCACTTGCCTATATGACAGGTATTCTGCCAATAAAGAAGTACGGTGAACATTCGGCAATAAATATGTTCACTGAAATCTCAATGACTGATCCGAGAGAATATTCTGAGCTTACTGGATTTACTGAGGACGAGGTTCGTGAATTGTGTAATAAATATAATATGTCACTGGAAGAAACCAAACGCTGGTATGACGGGTACAATCTGAGAGGTGTATCTATATATAATCCACGTTCAGTGGTGATGTCGATGACTGGAGGATACTTCAGCAACTACTGGACTTCAACTGAAACCTATGAAGCACTGAAAGAGCATATTCTGCATAACTTTGACGGTCTTAAAGACAAGATTACTCTGATGATAGCCGGTGAGAGAGTTAGCGTAAATACTGCAAAATTTCAGAATGACATGACTTCTCTCAATAGTGCTGATGATGTTCTGACACTGCTTGTACACTTGGGATACCTTACATTCAGCGCAACTAACGAAACGGGTGCCGGAGAGGTCTGGATTCCCAACAGTGAGGTGCGTCAGGAGTTCATCAACTCTGTAGAAGACGGCGGCTGGGAAAATCTGA
>JAQXHC010000020.1 GCA_029007035.1 Oscillospiraceae bacterium | reverse complement strand
CTGCTCAAATGGTTCTCCTCCGGAGAATGTTATGCCGTCTGTCAATGGGTTTGTCAGGAGTTTTTTTATTATCTCTGCAGTTGACATCTCCGTTCCCCCGCCGTAGTCATGGGTCTGAGGGTTATGGCACCCCTCGCAATTGTGCGGGCACCCCTGTGTAAACAGCGTAAATCTGAACCCCGGGCCGTCTACTATCGAGTCCTGTACGATACCTGCTATGCGCATTATTTTCACCTCTTGCAGTTCCTGCCGCCTCCCGTTACGGGACGCGGCAGGATGATATCATTTTATTGTCACACGCTGTGCTTTACCCGGTCTCTCTCTTCGGCTCTTTTGCCGTTATTGAAACGGTCAAGTGTTCCGACAAGATATCCTGTAATACGTCTTATTCTGTCGAATGCCACGTTATCGGAATCCTCATGACGTCCGCAGCATGGGCAGCTTTCGCCTATAATGCCTGTGTAGCCGCATACCGGATCGCGGTCAACAGGATGATTGATAGCTCCGTATCCGATTCCGGATTCTTTCATGCAGCGAACGATTTTCTCAAATGCAGGAAGATTCTCGAGCGGATCGCCGTCAAGCTCAATATAGCTGATGTGACCTGCGTTTGTAAGCTCGTGGTATGGAGCTTCGATCTTGATTTTCTCAAATGCACTGATCGGATAGTAAACCGGAACGTGGAACGAATTTGTATAGTAATCACGGTCGGTAACGCCCTCGATAACTCCGTATTTCTCTGCGTCCATACGTACAAAGCGACCGGAAAGTCCCTCTGCAGGCGTTGCAAGCAGTGAGAAGTTGAGACCTGTACGTGCTGATTCCTCATCGAGACGCTTTCTCATAGAGGTTACGATTTCGAGTCCAAGCTCGCGAGCATCCTCACTTTCACCGTGATGTACACCGATAAGAGCTTTAAGTGTCTCGGCAAGACCAATAAATCCAACCGAAAGAGTTCCATGCTTTAATATTTCCTCAAGAGTATCATCGGGAGCGAGCTTGTCCGAATCAAGCCAGATACCCTGTCCCATGAGGAACGGGAAATTTCTGACCTTTTTCTGGCACTGAATCCTGAAACGATGCATGAGCTGGTCAATTGCAAGATCCATCATCTCGTCAAGCATATCAAAAAATGCACCGACATTGTGATCTGCCTTGATTGCAAGACGGGGAAGATTTATTGAAGTGAAGCTGAGATTTCCTCTTCCTGTAACAATTTCGCGTGATTTATCATAGTTGTTGCCGATAACTCTTGTTCGGCAGCCCATATAGGCGATTTCGGTATCGGGACAGCCGGGCTTATAATACTGAAGATTATAAGGAGCATCAATGAATGAGAAATTCGGGAAAAGTCTCTTTGCCGAAACACGGCAGGCAAGCTTGAAGAGATCATAGTTTGGATCGGTAGGATTATAGTTGATACCATCCTTGATTTTAAAAATGTGAATCGGGAATATCGGTGTTTCACCGTTTCCGAGACCTGCCTCCTGTGCGAGAAGAACATTCTTGATAACCATTCTTCCCTCCGGAGAGGTATCAGTTCCGTAGTTGATTGAACTGAACGGAGTCTGCGCACCTGCACGGCTGTTCATAGTATTGAGATTGTGGATAAGAGCCTCCATAGCCTGATATGTAGCCCGATCGGTCTCCTTTTCAGCGTTTTTTACAGCGAAGCTCTGAATCTTATCGGCAGTTTCGCTGTCGGTGTAACCGAGAAGAAGCTCTTTTTCCTTTTCCTGATAGCCGTTGTCATTTGCAAGAGTCGGAACAAGTCCATACTGTTCACGGATCTCTGTTGCAATTTTATCAGCAACTTCCGACTCATTTTCAATTCCTGCAAGCAAAGAAAGCGCTCTCTCTATGTTCCTTGAATATCTGTTGATATAGGTCTTTTTAACGCCATCTGACATTGCATAATCAAATGTAGGAATACTCTGACCTCCGTGCTGGTCGTTCTGATTCGACTGAATCGCGATACACGCAAGGGCAGAATAGCTTGAAATATCGTTTGGCTCTCTCAGAAAGCCGTGACCGGTCGAAAAACCGTTTGTAAAAAGCTTTTTCAGATCAATCTGAGTACACGTTGTGGTAAGTGTATAAAAATCAAGATCGTGAATATGAATATCGCCCTCACGGTGAGCCTTTGCATGCTTTGGCTCAAGGACATACATCTCATAATACTCCTTAGCCGAAACCGAACCGTATTTGAGCATCGTACCCATAGCTGTATCGCCGTCAATATTGGCATTTTCACGTTTAATATCGCTGTCCTTTGCGGGACTGAATGTCAGTTCATTCAGAACACACATAAGATTGGTTTTCATTTCTCTTGAGCGTGTACGCTCATATCTGTACAGGATATACGCCTTTGCGGTTTTGGCATGACCTTTTTCGATAAGAATTTTCTCAACGAGATCCTGAATCTCCTCAACAGTCGGTGTCTGACCGTTTGAATTCTGTTCATAATAATTGCAAACCTCAACAGCCGTATCCATCGCTTCATTGAAATCACTGCCGCCGCAGGACTGTGCAGCCTTGAAAATAGCGTTTGCAATTTTCTCCACATTAAACGGAACTTTTCTTCCATCTCTCTTTATGATATGAATTATCATTAAACTTTACCTCCGATTCAACCACAATATATAGTGTTTGTCATTCACATTGCATATATTAGTATAATACAAAAGGAGAACATTGTCAATTGTACATTATGACAATATAGGAGCTAATTTCACTTGCGTTTTAGTTGAATTTGCATTATAAAAATAACAATACCAACTATTTTTGGCTATGATTCGACATTTGCACAGCTTCAATCCAAAAAGCCGCCCGACCACAATATATAGTGGTCGGGCACATTCAGGAAATTCTTCGGATTCAAACGGTATGAGTGAGAATATATCCGCAGATATCCTTATAATACTGTGATGTGAGCTCCAGTGTCTCCTCGTTAAAATAGTCCGTTCTGAGGCTGCCTTCATTCGCTTTCATGTCTGTATTTGTATCAAGGCAATATACGCCGCATTTTCTCGCCATTGCAATCAAACGCGAATTGTATTCGTCAATCAGCGCATTGGTAATTGTATCTCCGTCTGCAGCAATCGGCGGAAGCTGCATAACATAGATCTTTGTATCGGGCAGAGAGCTTTTAATATCCGAAACAAGCGACGTATACGACGAGATCATATCATCGACGGACGATGTTCCGATGTCGCTTCCGAGCATGATGTATACGTTCATCGGCTTTTTCAGCTTGATAGCTTCGTAAGGAGTAACAGTACCGTAAGCGCTTTCAACTTTTGTACTGCCAACATTTACAGCTGTAAGCTCATTGCTGCCGATAACATCTTTGAAATCAGTGTAGGAACTTATCGGAAGCAGCGTCGAATCTGTAATCAAACAGCAGTTTTCAAGATATGATGCGTCAACCGCCGCCGACTGCGGAACGGGATAAATAATCTCAGCAGCAGGCGATTCCGGTTCACCCGAGCTTTCTGAAGTAATGATCTCATTGTCAGAATCGGATGCAGAGGTTGAATCGGGAACATTTGACTCCTGTGTAATAAGCGATGATTCATCACCAAAAAAGTCATCATCAAGATTGGCAGCGACCATATAAAGCATAAAGCAGCCAGCAAAAGACAGCACAAAAATTATAAACAATATCCAGAAATTGAATCTTATTTTTGGTCTGTTCATTTTTTTGCTGTCGGAAATTCTGCCGTTTTTTCTTTTTTTATTCATAAGCATCTCCTTTTCGGGCAGATATCATAACCGAACCCAATATTTACCCGCATTTTTCACCGCCCGCACTTCTTCCGCAGACATCTTATTATATTATACATCTTTTGAATCTTTTTTTCAAGTGTTTTCAGGAATTTGATTCTGCGAACATGAATTCAAAAAATTTTTCTAAAATGCTTGACAAAGATTGTTTTATGTGGTACAATGTGTAAAGTGATTTTAGATTACACTCACGAACGGAGCTGCTCTATGGCAAAGGAATTAAAATTTGTTCTGCTGCTCGACTGCTACGGCGAGCTTCTCACCGTACATCAGCGCAATATTATGGAGCTGTATTACTGCGAAGACCTCTCACTTTCGGAAATCGGTGCGCCTCTTGGAATTACCCGTCAGGCGGTCTGCACCCTGATAAAGCGTACCGAGACCATTCTCTTGAACTACGAGGAAAAACTCGGATTTGCTGAAAAAATCGGAAAGATGAGAGACTGCTTCGAAAAAATCAGCTCTGCCGCAGACTCATTGGAGGATGAATCCGTTCGCAGTTCAATCAAATCGGAAATAAAAAAAGGACTAAGTATTCTGTAGACATTTCTCACCCGAATTTGTCTTATACATTATATAAATATGCAAAGGAGAATTAACGCATGGCATTCGAGGGACTTTCGGACAAACTGAATAACGTGTTCAAAAAGCTCAAATCACGGGGAAAGCTTACCGAAAGCGACGTAAAGGAAGCTATGCGGGAGGTTCGCCTTGCACTGCTTGAAGCTGATGTAAGCTACAAGGTAGTCAAGGACTTCGTTGATAAAGTTACTGTCCGTGCTGTTGGTGAAGAAGTTCTGAAAAGCCTCACCCCTGCTCAGCAGGTTGTAAAAATCGTAAACGAAGAACTCTGCTCACTCATGGGAAACGGCAGCTCGCGCATAATTTTTTCGTCAAAACCACCGACGGTCATTATGATGTGTGGTCTCCAAGGTTCAGGTAAAACTACCCATGCTGCAAAACTGGCAAAGCTTCTCAAAAAAGAAGGTCATCGTCCGCTGCTCGCAGCCTGCGATATTTATCGTCCTGCAGCTATAAATCAGCTTCAGGTTGTCGGCGCAAAGGCTGACGTTAAGGTTTTTGAAATGGGACAAATCAGTCCTCTTACTATCGCAAAACAGGCTCTTGCCTATGCCAGGGACTACGGTCACGATGTGCTTATTATAGACACTGCCGGTCGTCTTCATATTGATGAAGCGCTCATGCAGGAGCTTAAAGATATCAAGGAGATTACAAATCCAAGTGAGATTATGCTCGTTGTAGACGCCATGACCGGTCAGGATGCCGTTAATGTAGCCAAGGCTTTCGATGAGGCTGTCGGAATCACAGGCGTGCTTATGTCAAAGCTTGATTCCGATACCAGAGGCGGTGCGGCACTTTCAGTTCTGTCCGTTACCGGCAAGCCTATCAAATACGTGGGAATGGGAGAAAAGCTTGATGATTTCGAGCAGTTCCATCCCGAGCGTATGGCATCAAGAATTCTCGGAATGGGTGATGTTCTCACCCTTATTGAAAAAGCTGAGAACGTAATGTCTCAGAAAGAGGCTGAGAAGCTTACAAAGAAATTTAAAGAAAATAAATTCGATATGGACGATCTGCTCAATCAGATGAAGCAGATCCGCCGAATGGGTTCGATGAAATCTATCCTTGGAATGCTCCCGGGAGGAGACAAAATCAAGGAAGCGGACATCGACGAGAGTCAGATCAATCGTATAGAGGCAATCATTACCTCAATGACCAAAGCTGAGCGTGCTAAGCCGTCAATCATAAATCCATCACGGAAAAAGCGAATCGCCAAGGGTTCAGGCACTAAGGTCGAGGATGTAAACCGACTGCTAAAACAGTTTGATCAGATGCAGCAAATCATGAAAAAATTCACCGGAAAGGGCAGTAAGATGAATCTGCGAAAAGCAAGAAAACAGCTTGCCGGCATGAATTTTGACAAAATGACAGGAAAAGGCGGAGGAAATCTTCCAAAGCTTTAATAATGTTTTCAATGCGGTCTCCCGCCGCTTGAATATAATCATACTTATTCCGGAGGTGAAATTAAAATGGCAGTAAAAATCAGACTCAGAAGAATGGGCGCTAAGAAAGCTCCTTTCTATCGTATTGTTGTTGCTGATTCAAGATACCCCAGAGACGGAAGATTCGTTGAGGAGCTTGGTTACTATGATCCCACCAAGGAACCCACAGTTGTTAAGATTGACGCTGATAAGGCTAAGGCATGGATCGCTAACGGAGCTCAGCCGACTGACACCGTTAAGGTAATTCTCAAGAACGAGGGTATTCTTTAATCGGATTCCGTCTGCGGTACGGAGGTCGGACTAATGTCCGCGCCTCTGAATCCGTGTGGCTAAATCGGAGGTTTAAAAATGAAAGATTTATTATATGCAATCGCCGCAGGTCTCGTTGAGGACAAAACTGCTATCAAAATCGTGGAAGACGAGCCAGACGCTGAGGGCGTAATCGTTTTTCACCTCTCTGTAGCTCCCGACGATATGGGACGTGTTATCGGCAAGCAAGGCAGAATCGCCAAGGCGCTCCGTACAATTATGCGCGCCGGCGCTGCAAAAAAGGATCTGAAAGTTTCAGTTACCATTGAATAAAAAATCCTCGGACGGTCATTTATCGATCGTCCGTCGTTTTTCATAGACTTATTTGATTCGTATATTTCCTTAAATTCAAACGGCACTCTTTTGAGTGCCGTTTGTTCAACCTTCTTTTGTTATTTTTTCTGTTTTTTAATTCTCAGCGATATCGGACTGTATCTGCTCAATTTGTTCATTAAGCAATTTCAATTTTTTCTCCAGTTCATCAAGCATTTCCTTTTCTTCATCTGTCAGAACTTCGGTTCTTGATTCAAGCTGTGTAATTTGTATTTTTATCAATTCCCTTTCAGACTCCAAGCTAATTTGATAATCATTTTCGATTTCAACTTGCTGTTGTTCTTTATTTTTTTCTTCGAGTGAAACTGAATCTTCATATGCACTGCACCGATATGATAAACCCAGGCTGCTGTTTTCATATTCGATTATTGTAATTTCCGGATCATCGGTATAAAATATCAAAAAGCTATCCGTATTACTGCTGTCGAATGCAGCCGGAATTTTTATCTCGGATTCAGAATTGCCGTGAAATTTTAAAACTGCTCCTATACGCTCAGAAACTTCTTCCGAAAACGTAAACTCAGTACACGAAATAGGAGAAATTATCTCAATGCCTGAAATCTCAGTATTATTTTCTTTCAATTCATCATAAACGAAATCAGAAAGCTCTTCATCCGCAGCAGCTGACGTTCCATTATAGTACACAACGTTGTTCCACTCATTCTCAAATGAAAGAATTTCATTGATATCAAGCATTCTCATATACTTGTTGTCGTATACACGGATATCATAGGTATAATCATCACTGCCGTTTTCATGACTGTAAATCACTTCACTGCTCAGCGGTATAATTTCATCACCGGACTTATACAGACTCGTATAAGTGAAATCCGCCGCTAAGGTTCTGTCATATGGCAGTTCACCGTTGGCAAAGTCAAACAGATATTTTTTAAAATCGATCTCACCAATCTCATCTGAATCAAATTTAACCTTTGAATCCGCAGCGGCGATGAAGTTTTCGTCCTCATAGTCGCCATCATACTCAACAGCGTATATCTGATTTGTCTGGATTCCTCCGCAGGTTCTGACAAATACCCTCACTCTGATGCTGCTGCCGTGCTTGTTTTCCTCAAAAGGACAACCGTAAAGAGGGCTTATAAGAACGTCATTGCTTATAAACTCATCAAGAGCAAGATCGTATGTGTCGTATGAGTTAGCTGCGGTTTCCGATTTGATCTCAGCAATTATTTCTCTGTACAGCTGCTTTTCCGACTTACTGCCAATATTTGACAGCGCATTATTCAGGAAGCTGCCAGGCTTAGCCAGAAAAAACAAACAGAGCGCAACAGCTGCGGCGGCTGCAATAAACGAAGCCATACGGATTGGCATATGTCTGCCTGAATCATGTTCAAGCTCACTTACAGAATCTTCAAACTCGTCGTATTCCGACGCAACTTCCGGAAATGCACGCTGTGAAATCTTTTCAAAGCAGTCAACCGAAGAAGCAAGTTCGTCCATTTTAAGTTTAAGATTTTTTTCAAAATCCGTCAATTCCGTTTTTTTCTCACTCATTTTTCAGCACCTGCCTTTCTCTGTAAAATCTCAATCGCCTTTCGATACCTGGATTTGACCGTCGTTTCGGGGCATTTCATAATCGCCGCAATTTCCTTGAATGTCAGTTCACTGTAGCACTTGAGCATAACAGTCTGCCGCTGCTTATCGGAAAGATTCTTCAACAGCTGATTTACGTAAATACTATCCTCTACCTTTTGGTCTGCATCTCCGTAGCTCTGAATTATAAAATTAATACAGCTTTTTTTATATTGTCTTCGCTGTTCAAGGGCGACGTTGCGAGCAACGGTTAGAATAAATCCCTTTCCGTCCCCACCCTTTGAGGAGAATTTTTTGACTTGCGTCAATCTTACGAAAGTCTCCGCAACACAGTCCTCCGCAAGATGATAGTCACAGGTTATACTGAACGCAACAGCAAATACAGTTTTCTTAAACATATGATAAAGAGTTTCAAGGCTCTCCTTTGATACACGACAGTTCTCAATAAGCTTGTTCACCGTATCATTGGCGGAAACATTCTCTGTTTTTCGGAAAATTATTTGCTCGTCACCTCCGGTAATCAGTTCCTGCCCTGCAATCATTTGAATCACTCCTTTCCAGCTTTTTTTGTACCGCTAAAAACGTTTATTTTGAAAGCTTTCATAAGGTAGTGTATTCTGAGGACAAAAAAGACGATTTTTTTTGAAAAAAATTTATATTTTTGTTAGCATATTCTAACTTGGTAAATCACTATTACCGTTCCTGATATTATTATAGCATATCTTAATCTGATTTTCAAGATATTAAAAATCCCTGTAAGGTTAAGAGTTGACAAGCTTATTTAAATGTATTAAAATAATATTTGACGTTGGATATACCGATTTCAGGATTTTCTGTAACAAAAGGCTGTTTTGCGGCAATGGGACTTATTCTGCTGGCTGCAACAGCGATCGGTTTGTTTGTGATAAAAAATGCAAAAAAAGTAGTCTGAATAACAGACTGTGTAAAAACATTAACATAATATTTTACTGTCTTAAAAACAGCCGTAATCTATAAAGACTACGGCTGTTTCTTATTTGTTTATACTTCTGAAGCGATAATCCGATAGTTGTTCAGAATAATTACAGAGTTTCGATTTGTTTTAGCCAGAGAGTCGAACATGCATCAGAGGGCATCCGCCAATCCCCTCTCGGCGAAAGCGTAACCGACCCGATTTTTGCGCCGTCAGGCAAACATGAACGCTTGAATTGCTGTGAGAAAAATCTTCGGTAGAATGTCTTTAGCCATTTTAGAATGGTGTTATCGTCATAGTCACCGTCGAAAACAAGTTTTGCAATACGGTAAACCTTTGCAGGCTCGAATCCCCAGCGTATCCCATAATATAAAAAGAAATCATGAAGCTGATAAGGACCAACCAGATCTTCGGTCTTTTGAGTTATCTCCATTCCGCTTTCATCCGTTGGAAGCAGCTCGGGAGACACCGGAGTATCAAGAATATCGTAAAGAACCTTTGAAAGAGTCTCACTTGTACAGGTATCGGCATAGTATTCAACAATATGTCGGACAAGTGTTTTTGGAACAGAGGAATTAACACCGTACATTGACATATGGTCTCCGTTATAGGTCGCCCAGCCAAGAGCCAGCTCTGACAAATCCCCCGTGCCGATAACAAGTCCTCCTGTCTGATTAGAAATGTCCATCAAGACTTTGGTGCGCTCTCTCGCCTGACCATTTTCAAACACTACACTATGGTCGCTGAAATCATGACCGATATCCTTGAAATGCTGCAAAACCGATTTTGTAATATCTACCTCGCGGAATGTAACGCCCAATGATTCGCAGAGAATCTCGGCATTTGAGCGTGTACGCTTCGTAGTGCCGAAACATGGCATTGTAACAGCAACTATGTCGGTATGCGGACGTCCGAGCAAATCCATCGACATAGTACACACAAGCAGCGCAAGTGTCGAATCCAGTCCTCCGGAAACGCCTATAACAACGGACCTGGCGTTTGTATGCTCTATTCGTTTCATTAATCCGTGCGACTGCATTTTCAGAATAAGATTGCACCGCTCGTTTCGTTCGGATTTATTCTGCGGTACAAAAGGATTTTTGTCGAATTTCCTTGTAAGAACGGTTTTCTCCTGATTCATGCTGAACCGGCATGAGGAAATATTATCATATTCGTGCCTGTTTTCGGGATAGGTGGATATTTTTCTGCGTTCAAAATTCAGCTTTTGAATATCAATTTCGGATATTGTTATTCCATTTTCAAACAAATTGCTTTCAGCAAGAATACTGCCGTTTTCTGCAATAATATTATGTCCTGAAAATACCAGATCCTGTGTGGATTCTCCATCCCCTGCCGAACAATATACATATCCGCATACAAGTCGTGCAGACTGATTTGAAACGAGCTGACGACGGTATTTTTCCTTGCCTATAACCTCGTTTGAAGCTGACAGATTGAATATAATATTTGCACCGTTAACTGCAAGATGGTTTGAAACCGGATCAGCAACCCACAAATCTTCACAGATTTCAAAGCCTGCTGCAAGCTCAGGAATATTGCTGCACCTTATGATCCCCTGCTGAAAAGGAATTAAATAATTGCAGCCATATTCGGCTTTGAGGTTAAGCTCATTATAGCCGCCATTATACGGAGAAAAATGTCTGCACTCATAAAATTCATTGTAATTCGGTAGATGAGTTTTGGGTATAATCTGTATAATTTTTCCGTTCTGAATTACTGCTGCACAGTTGTAAAGCTTTCCCTGTGCCTTTACGGGAAGTCCTACAGCTGTCAGCATATCACTTCCTGCTGTGGATTCGGCAATTCTGATAAGACCTTTCATTGCTGCGTCAATGAGAATGTCCTGAAAGAACAAATCCTGACAGGTATAACCTGTAATGCAAAGCTCGGGAAATACGGCTATTTTTACATTTTTTTCCCTGCATTCTTTGATTTGCTCCAGTATTCTTTCGCAGTTGTACTCCACGTCAGCTGTCTTTATTCTCGGAGTACACGCTGCAACCTTTATAAAACCGTCTTTCATAAAGTATTCATCCTTTTTTCTTGTAGCATTTTTTTATTAGTATATCACATAATACTGAAATTATCAATCCCTTTTGCAAAAACATCACCGGTTTCATTATCTCCTCTTCGTATTACAGCTGTAAAAAATCCCTGGAATATGCTGTATTCCGGGGATTTTATATGCCCAAAACGGACAGTTAATTTACATGACAACAATTGTGATACGCTGTTTAAAAGTTTACCGTTATAACAGTTCCTTTTCCCACTTCGCTTTTAAGCTTGATTGATGCGCCGATGTCCTCAGCTGCGTGCTTGACTATTGCGAGTCCGAGACCTGTACCGCCTGTTTCCTTCGAACGGCTCTTATCAACCCGATAAAAGCGCTCAAAGACTCTCTCCGTATGCTCCGGCGGAATTCCGATTCCCGTATCGGAAACAGTAATATACGCGCCTTTTTCATCGGCATCAGCGGTAACAGTCACACTTCCGCCGCTAACGTTATACTTAACCGCATTATCAAGCAGATTATATATGATCTCATTTGCAAGCGGACGAACGCTGTTTATAATTGTGCTTTTTCCTTTAATATTTACAAAAACATTTTTCTCATCTGCGGAGCTTTTCAGTCTGCCGGCACACTCTTTTGCAAGTTCAAAAAGGTCGAATTCCTGCTTCGGGAGTTCTGTTGCCTCATCAAGCTGCGACAGCCTTATAATATCCTCAATCAATGTTACAAGGCGTGCCGATTCTGAACGGATATTGCCTATAAACTGCGGAAAGTCCTCCTTTTTAACGAGTCCGTTTTCAATCAGCTCTGCGCTTCCCATAATTGAATGAAGGGGCGTTTTCAGTTCATGAGAAACATTCGCCGTGAATTCGCGCCGGCGGCTCTCTGCATTGATTTTTTCCGTAACATCAATAATTAAAATTACAAATCCTGTAAGCTCTCCCACATCCCGGATACAGCTGATGTTTAGCTGATATATCCTTCCGTTCCTGTTTACCTGGATTTCTTTCCTGCCTTCTGTTTCGGCATCTATAAGAGCGTGAACAATCAGATGCTCTCTCTCTGCCTCGATAAAATATTTTCCGACACTGTTTTCGGACTCCGAAAGGAATGACTCTGCGGCAGGATTAAGGCTGATTATTTTTTTATCACCGCTGAGTAAAATCAAACCCTCATTCATGCTTAGGGTAATTGTTCTGAATTCATTCTGCTTTTGACTGAGAATATCCTCCTGGTTGCGTATTTTTTTCTGCTGACGGGCAATTTTTCTCAGCAGCGGAGATATTTCATCATATGTTTCATTTTCTAAAGGCTTATCAAGGTTGAGGGCATTAAGAGGCTCAACAATGCGTTTTGAAAGTCTTGACGCAAGAATAAATGAAATAACAAGAGCAATTATAAATACTATTGCAATCGGCTGTAAAATTCCGATCAGCAGCAGCGGTACAGTCGCCTGACTTACGGAGATTCTGAGCACTGTGCCGTCATCAAGCAGCTGAGCACGATAAAGGGTCTTTTCCATAATAGTTGAGGAATATCGCTGACTTTCGCCAATACCGTATTCAAAGGCTTCCCTGACCTCCTCGCGCTCCATATGATTTTCCATTTTGTCTGAATCGCTCTTGGTATCAAAAATCACGCTTCCGTCCTTGTCAATCCATGTAAGGCGGCAATTAGGAGCGTCGAGATTCTTAATATAATTTAGTCCGTCATCCTCAACTGCATTAACTGCAAGTGCAAGCTCCGTTTTAAGCTCGTCTTTCTGCATCGCGTTAAAATATCCGTAAAGTACACCCATAATCAGCACTATACTTGCAATCAGCACTGTTACGGCAGCTGTGCATACAGCCCGAAATATTCGCTTAGTCACTTTCTGGCACCTCCATGCGGTAGCCTACGTTGCGGACGGTTTTTATTTTCTCTCCGTATTTACCGATTTTCTGACGAAGCATACGGATATGTACATCAAGAGTCCGTGACTCGCCGATATAATCCTCTCCCCAGATTTCGGCAAAAAGTGTCTCGCGCTTTATAACTTTGCCGATATTGTTCATGAAATGATTAAGAAGTCCGAATTCTTTAAAAGTAAGGGAAATTTCTCTGCCGTCAATGGTGACAATATGTTCCTGTGAATTCAGCGCAAGCTTTCCGTAGCGCAGAATATCCGACTCATTTTTAGGCTTGCATCGGCGCAGAACTGCCTTGATTCGCGAAACCATTTCCATCATTCCGAACGGCTTTACAAGATAGTCATCCGCTCCGAGATCAAGGCTTTGGATCTTATCGTATTCCATTCCCTTGGCTGTCGCCATAATCACCGGTATATCGGAAGTTTCGCTTTTTCCTTTAAGGGTTCTTAGAATTTCAACCCCGTCCATATCCGGAAGCATTATATCAAGCAGAATAAGCTCGGGGGTATCCGATTTCAGAGCCTCAAAAAATTCTGAACCGCTGCTGAATCCAACTGCTTCGATTCCTGTGGATTTCAGTGTGTATATTTCAATATCGCGGATACTTTTGTCATCTTCAACGCACCAAATCATTTGGCTAATCTCCTTTATGAACGCCTGTTACTGAAAACACGACCCATTCGGCTATATTAACGGCATGGTCGCCGATGCGTTCAAAATATTTTCCCACCATAAGCAAATCAAGCAAATATTCGCCGCTGCCCGACTTCTGTTCGATCAGACCTATAATTGCCGCCTTGACTTTGCGGAAATAGTCGTCGATAATATCATCATAGGCTATAGCGGAACGTGCGAGGGAAAGATCCTTCTTCACAAAAGCTTCAACACTATCCGATACCATTTTTATTGATGCCTCTGCCATAAGATAGATATACTTACAATCATCTTTTGCTCTTTCGTCAAGATATCGGATAAACTCCGAAATATCAGCAGCCTGATCGCCTATCCGTTCCATATCGGTAATCATTTTAAGTGCCGCCGAAATCTGCCGCAAATCCTTTGCGACAGGCTGCTGCTGCAATAAAAGACGGAGACAAAGTGATTCGATATCCCTTTCCATATGGTCGATATCGTTTTCAAGTGAGGATATCCTTTCGGAATATGTAGGATCGCCTGTAGAAAGCGCTTTTGCAACAAGTGCAATTATCTCCTCACACATTGAACCCATTTCAATCATTTTGTTATTCAGCGTTTCAAGCTGACTGTCAAATCTGTTTCTCATAAATCAACCAAACCTTCCAGTTATATAGTCCTCGGTTTTCTTGTTCTGCGGCTGACTGAACATCTGCTCTGTATTACCGTACTCAATCAAGTCCCCGAGCAGGAAGAATGCTGTATTATCAGAAATTCTGACAGCCTGCTGCATATTGTGGGTCACTATGATTATAGTATACTCCTTTTTCAGCTCAATTGCAAGGTCTTCTATTTTTGAAGTTGAAATAGGGTCAAGAGCAGAAGTCGGTTCGTCCATAAGCAGAATTTTCGGCTGAACCGCTAATGCTCTTGCAATACACAGTCTCTGCTGCTGACCGCCGGACATTCCAAGAGCTGATTTTTTCAGTCTGTCCTTGACTTCATCCCATATCGCCGCACTTCTCAAAGACTTCTCAACGATTTCATCCAGCTTTGCCTTTGCCTTTATACCATGAGTTCTCGGACCATAGGCAATATTGTCATATATACTCATCGGGAACGGATTCGGCTTCTGAAATACCATTCCTATTTCGCGGCGAAGTTCATTCACATCGGTGTCTGCACCGAAAATATCCTGTCCGTTATATCGTATGTCACCGGTAATTTTAACCCCCGGAATAAGGTCGTTCATGCGGTTGAGCGTTTTGAGAAATGTTGATTTACCGCAGCCCGACGGTCCGATAAGTGCAGTTATGCTGTTTTCCTCAATGTCTATGTTTATATTTTTAAGTGCCTGAGTCTGCCCATACCAGAGGCACATATCCTTTACTGTAATTATGTTTTTCATGAGCTTCTCCTTTTGTTGAAATAACGTCCCACAGCTGCCGCAGAAAGGTTGATGAGCATTGTCAGGATCATCAGAATGGCTGCAATCGCAAAAGCAATTTCAAATTCTCCCTGCTCTTTTGCATAAACGTAAAGTGCAACAGTAAGTGTCGAACCGGAGCTTGAAAGTCCTGTTGTAAGCGCACCGTTCTGAAAACTGATAAAACCATTGAGCGTATGGGCGAAACCGGCAGTAAAAAGCAGTGCTGCAGACTCTCCGAGAATTCGTCCGACAGACAGAATGCATCCGGTTATTACACCGTCAACACAATCCGGAAGCACTACCGTTCGGATAACCCTCCACTTTCCTGCGCCAAGTCCGAATGCACCCTCACGATAGCTCTGAGGAACGGTTTTAAGACTTTCCTGCGTTGTACGCATGATAGTTGGAAGATTCATGACAACAAGTGTAAGCGCACCTGCAATAAGCGATGTCTGAAAGCCGAGAAACTGACAGAAAAACAGCATTCCAACAAGACCGTAAATGATTGATGGGATTCCTGAAAGCGTTTCTGCCGCATACTCGATAATTCCCACAAGTTTCTTGTTCTGCGCATATTCTGTCAGGTAAACAGCTGCTCCGACACCAAGCGGCAGTACAATTACAAGAGCTGCAATGAGAATATAGAGTGTATTGGCAATGTCGGGAAGAATTCCGATTCTGTCAGCAAGATAACTCGGTGATGTAGACAGCAGTTCCCACGAAATATTCGGTATTCCCTTGAAAAAAACATAACAGATGATAAAGAGTGTTATCGTACAGGTAAATACTGCCGACGCTCCCATAAGTATTTTCATTGTTACTATATATGCAATGCGTCGCGGCGACATTCCCGATTTTTCAGGAGTTCTGACCGCTGTGCCTGTAACTGCGGCAATTGAATTATCCATAGTTATTTCTCCTTGTCATGCTTCAGAAAGAAGTTTAGCGCGGCATTGATGAGCATAATAAACAGGAACAGAACCAGTGCGATCGAAAACAACGCCTGTCTTTGAAGTCCCGATGAATATGACATCTCACTCGCAACCGCCGTAGTCAGAAAACGGACACTCTTAAAAATGGACGGCATATTTGCTGCGTTTCCCGATACCATCATTACTGCCATCGCTTCACCGATTGCACGTCCTACTCCGAGAACAACAGCAGCCGCAATGCCGCTTTTGGCAGCAGGTACGGAAACCTTGAAATATGTCTCAACGGGAGTAGCTCCAAGAGCAAGAGAAGCGTCCTCATATTCATTCGGAACAGATTCCAGTGCAGTCATTGATACGGAAATTATTGACGGAAGAATCATTACAGCAAGAACAATGATTGCCGCGAATAGACTCGCTCCGTCCGGAATTCCGAAAATACTTTTAATTGCCGGCACGAGTACAAGCATTCCTACAAGGCCATATACAACCGACGGGATTCCGGCAAGGAGCTTTACCGCTGTTTCGACCACTGCTTTCACCTTTTTCGGTGCAAGCTTTGCAAGATAGACAGCTGTGAGAAATCCAACCGGAACCCCGAGAACGATTGCTCCTGCCGTGCCGTAGACGCTTGTCATAATGAACGGAAGAATTCCGTATGAGGGTGTCGCTGCCGTTGATGCCCATTTCTTTCCGAAAAGGAAGTTGAAAATGCCGATTTCACGTATCGCAGGGATCCCCGACACAATCAGATAAACTGTTATAAGCAGTACGCAGCCAACAGTGATCAGTCCGAGAATCAAAAAGATTCCATGGACGATATTTTCAAAAATACGGCTTTTATTCTTCATAAAATCAATCCTTTGCAGGTACTACGCCTGCATTTTCAATTATACTCTTTGCTTCATCGGAAAGTGCATAATCGAAAAATTTCTGAGCTGTTTCGGAAAGCTTTTTGTCGTCCTTTGTGATGAGCATGAACGGTCTCTGAACCGCATAGCTGCCGTCTTTTATCGTCTCCGCAGAAGGTGCGACTCCGCCGACGGAAACTGCCTTTACACTATCCTTTACTGCTGCAAGTGAGGCATATCCGATAGCATTTTCATTGCTTCCGACCGTTGTAATCACGTCACCGGTCGAGGTAAGTTCCTGACGGTATTTGCAGGCGTCTTCAGTACCTGTCACTGATTCAAAACCGTCTCTGGTACCGCTTCCCGCTTCGCGTCCGATAAGTACAATTTCAAGGTCGCTGCCGCCGAGTTCACTCCAGTTTGTAATCTCACCTGTGTAAATTCCGGCAATCTGATCAACTGTTAAATCAGCAACAGGATTGGAAGGATTTACAATAACTGCAATTCCGTCGTAGGCAAGAACGGTTTCGCTCAGTCCCTGGGCTTTTTCTTCATCTTTAAGCTTACGGCTTGAAAGTCCGATATCACAGCGTCCCTCGGCAACTGCGGTAATTCCTGAACCGGAACCTGTTGGGTTGTAGGTGAACTGACAGTCTGTATTCTTTTCCTTGAAAGCCTCGCCGAGTGCGCCGATTACCTCTTCCATTGAAGTTGAACCATCGGTAGAAACCTTGCCTCCGCTGCTGTCCTTATCTCCGCAGCCTGTGAAAGCTGCAAGACACATTGCGGTAATCGCTGCATAATTTAATAATTTTTTCATAATAATATCTCCTTGAATTTTATTTGGTTTAACCTACATCCCTATTATAATCCGTTCAATGTTAAATCAGAAATCGTTTTTATCGAAAATTTATGTTAAATAAAAGATTCATCAGTTATTATTTTACATTATTCAAGCAGATTCGACATTTTTGCCGGTAAAATCAAATAGTCATCATGCAGTATATCATAGGTTTTACACAGAAATTTCTACTTGTTTTACATTAAATGTAAAAAGGACGTCCGGTGATATGGGATACGTTCCCATAAAACCAAACGTCCATTGATGAACTAAAAAATTAAGGTATTGCCTGAAATATAATTATAAGTATGAATTATTATCCGGCAGAGAGTACAGCCTCTTTCATACTCTTAACATATTCGCCGACATAGGGCGCAGCGTCTCTGCCGTATTTTTCGATTATTTTAATTATCGCCGAACCAACTATAGCTCCGTCCGAAACAGATGCCATTTTTTTTGCCTGCTCCGGTTTTGAAATGCCAAATCCGACTGCGCACGGAACCTTGCTGTTTTCATGTATGACCCTGACTATATCACCGATATTCGTAGTGATTTCATTTCTGAGTCCGGTGACTCCAAGACTGGAAACTATGTAGATAAATCCCTCTGCTTCTTTTGCGATCATAGAGATCCTGTTTTCAGAGGTCGGCGCAATGAGAGAAATAATGTCTATGCCATATTTCCTTGCAGTATCCGAAAATTCTTCTTTTTCCTCAAAAGGCAGATCTGGAAGAATTATTCCGTCGATTTCCGTTTCTTTACATTTTGACATAAAACGTTCCGCGCCATATGAAAATACAACATTTGAATATGTCATGAATACAATAGGAATTTTCACATCGCGGCGAAGCTCGTGTACAAGATCGAAAATCTTATCGGTTGTAACTCCTCCTGCAAGTGCACGGATATTTGCTCCCTGAATAACGGGACCCTCAGCTGTCGGGTCGGAAAACGGAATTCCGAGTTCAATGAGATCGGCTCCGTTTTCTGCAGCAGCCCGAACTACTTTGGCTGTCGTTTCAAGGTCCGGGTCTCCGCAGGTTATGAATGGAATAAATGCCTTTCCGTTCTCGAACGACTTTGCGATTTTACTCATAAATATCCTCCCCTCTGTAGCGGGCTATGGCAGCACAGTCCTTGTCTCCCCTGCCCGAAACGGTTACAATTATAATTTTATCCTTATCCATAGTGGGGGCAAGCTTCATGGCATAAGCAATGGCATGAGCCGATTCTATTGCGGGAATAATTCCCTCAGTACGTGAAAGATACTCAAACGCATTTACCGCTTCATCGTCGGTAACCGGAACATATTCAGCACGTCCGATGTCGTGGAGATGAGCATGCTCAGGTCCGACACCGGGATAATCAAGACCTGCCGAAATTGAGTAAACAGGTGCAATCTGACCGTATTCATCCTGACAGAAATACGACTTCATGCCGTGAAAAATACCGATTCTTCCGGTATTCACGGTGGCAGCTGTTTCAAAGGTGTCAATACCTCTGCCTGCCGCTTCACAGCCAATCAGACGAACACTACTGTCCTGTATATAGTGATAAAAGCTTCCGATTGCGTTTGAACCGCCGCCGACACAGGCAATGACTGCATCGGGAAGACGCCCCTCTTTTTTGAGGAGCTGTTCTCTCGACTCACTTGAAATAACTGCCTGGAAATCGCGGACAATTGTCGGGAACGGGTGAGGTCCCATAACAGAGCCGAGACAGTAATGTGTATCGTCAATACGCGAAGTCCACTCTCTCATTGCCTCGGAAACAGCGTCTTTAAGAGTAGCTGTACCCGACTTTACAGGGACAACATCAGCCCCGAGAAGCTTCATTCTGTAAACATTAAGCGCCTGACGTTTTGTGTCCTCCTCGCCCATGAATACAACACACTCCATATCAAGCAAAGCCGCCGCAGTTGCCGTTGCAACTCCGTGCTGACCGGCTCCTGTCTCCGCGATAAGACGGGTTTTACCCATTTTTTTTGCAAGCAGAGCCTGACCGAGTACATTATTGATTTTGTGCGAACCTGTATGATTGAGGTCTTCACGTTTAAGATATATCTTAGCACCACCGAGTTCACGTGTAAGCTTTTCTGCATAATAGAGCAGCGAAGGTCTGCCTGCATAGTTGTTCAGCAGATCCGTAAGCTCACGTTTGAACTCCGGATCATCTTTATAACGGTTATAGGCATCTTCAAGCTCTATAACAGCATTCATCAGAGTTTCGGGAATATACTGCCCGCCGTGAACTCCGAATCTTCCTTTTGACTGAGACATAAAATCTTCCTTTCATCTTCCGAGAGCTTTTGAAAATTCTCTCATTTTATTGATATCTTTTAATCCGTCAGTTTCAAGTGATGAGCTTGCATCAACGGCATAAGGGTGAAATTTTTGAGCAACACTTCGGACATTATCAGGTGTGAGTCCGCCTGCAAGAAAATACGGACGCTCAATACTTTCAATAAGCGAGTGGTCAAAGGTTTTACCTGAACCGCAGCCCGAATCAAACATTATATAATCAGCAGAACAGCTTTTCGATGCCGCGATATCTTCATCATTTATTACACGAAACGCTTTTATTATCGGTGCATCGGTCAAACCTCTGAGAACATTGATATAATCCTCGTCCTCACATCCATGAAGCTGGATCATATCAATTATGCCGTCATTTACAAGACCTGCGATATATTCGGGTTCCTCGTCCACAAATACTCCTACAGCGGTAATTGCGGGATTAAGATGCTTCTTCAGCTCTGCCGCTGTTTCAGAACTGACATATCTGCTGCTTTTTCTCCAAAACACAAAGCCTATATAATCAGGCATAATTTCATTTGCGTAATCAATGTCGCATTCTCTTTTCAAGCCGCACATTTTTATTTTAACCATGAATCAACCTTTCAGCTCCGCAAGCTTTTTTGATTTATCGTGAGTGCGCATAAGCGTTTCTCCTATAAGAACAGCATCCGCTCCTGCCTTCCGCAGCAGAGCAATATCATCGGCAGTTCTGACTCCGCTTTCGGACACAAAAAGAATATCGTCGGGAACAAGCTCGATCAATCGGCGGCTGTTGTCGGTATCAACTGAGAAATCCCCTAAATTCCGATTATTTACCCCGATAATCCGTGCTCCGCTGCTGACAGCAGTCCTGATTTCAATTTCGTCATGAGCTTCTACAAGAGCCGAAATACCTAGCATATCACAGATTTCAATGTAATTCTTAATATCCTCAGGACTCAATATTGAGCAAATAAGCAGAACCGCCTTTGCACCGAGCAGCTTCGCTTCGTAAATCATGTATTCATCTACCGTGAAATCCTTGCGAAGACACGGTACACTGACATTTTGAGCTATTTCACGTAAATATTCATCGCTGCCCATGAACCATTCCGGCTCTGTCAGAACAGAAATGCAGTCTGCTCCGGCAGCTTCATATTCTCTGGCAATTTGCAGATACGGAAATTCCTCAGCAATAACTCCTTTTGACGGCGAAGCCTTTTTGCATTCACATATAAAAGCAATATCAGTGCTGTTTCTCACAGCTGCTTCAAACTCAAAATTCCCCTTCGGCAT
>JAQXHC010000019.1 GCA_029007035.1 Oscillospiraceae bacterium | reverse complement strand
TCGACTCAAAGTCGTTGCTTACGATTTCGTCAGCATACGTTTCATTTGCCGCCTGCGGCATATACGCTGCCAGTCCTGCACAGCACGCCAATGCGGTTATGGCTGCTGTCAGCCTTGTTTTCTTCATTGCAATTCCTCCTTTAATTTCATTTTATTAATATTCAATAAAATTTTGTTTAATAAAGCTGATATAGATTTATTATAAATTATTCATAAACTCAACACAACCCACAATATAAAGATTTGGTGTAAAAAATGAAGAAAATTATATAAATTGTAGTCTGGATTAAAATTTAAACATTATAATGCCACGTTTGTAAGTTATAATATTTTAATATATAAATAAACACTTGATTTTTGAAATGAATTATGATATACTTTTAAAGTCGGCATTGAAAAAAGATTGTCCATCATTTTTTCTGTTGATTGTTTGTGGGATTTTCGTTTTGTGTGGATTCGTTGCTGTCAGGCAGTCCTGCCTTGCAGTTTTCCTGCAAAAACTACAATTTA
Source organism: Oscillospiraceae bacterium (assembly GCA_029007035.1). Lineage (GTDB taxonomy): Bacteria > Bacillota > Clostridia > Oscillospirales > Ruminococcaceae > Ruminococcus. Next base: position 12,260 of record JAQXHC010000019.1, on the reverse strand, counting down.
ATACGGAGATGTATCGAAGTGGTCATAACGAGAACGACTCGAAATCGTTTGAACGGTAAAACGTTCCGTGGGTTCGAATCCCACCATCTCCGCCAAATTATGTATAGTCCTCTGACTTTTGGTCAGAGGACTTTTGTTATGCGTTGGCTACTATAAGTTGAAATGCTTTTTCTGCAATGCCTGACAGGACAAATCATGTATCTTAAGCAGATATAACAACGCAGTGCCGTTTTTCGGCACTGCGTTGTTAGTTGTACATTAGCCGCTGGTTGTTTTACCTGTTTGAGTAAAACTTATTACTGCTGTGACGGGTGCTTTTTTGGAAGATATGGTCATTCAGAGCTGTTTTCAATAATAAAGTCGTGAAGATGTCTCGCCTGAACCGCCTCCGAATCGGCATAACTTCGGAAAAAGTCTCTGAGCTTTTCGTCCTCCATTTTCTGTGAAAAGTGCATGAAATCGCGGACTCTTTCCTGAGTATCAAGCAGAGCCTTTTTTAAATAGTCCTGTGAAGTAAATTCCATAGATAATCCTCCTGTTTGTATTTTTGAGTATTATCTGCGGGATTTATTTGATTATTCGTTTTATAATAAATATACTGCCAATTTGTCAGGCGTTCTTTGTGCGGCATTGCCTTAATGGGAAATAATTTCCTGTGATTACGGCAGAAACTGTAGGGAATAATAAAATCGGGAAGTATCTCATCTCAGATGCAAATAAATTCGGTCTGCCGTAACCGCAAGCGGCTCGGAGATGAATTATGGCTTACAGTAAGGTTGTAATTTCAGGTATCAATACATCAGAGCTGACAGTTTTAAAAGAAGAAGAAAAGATCGCACTGCTTAAAGAAATAAAAAAAACGGGAAGTAAGGCGGCTCGTGACAAGCTTATCAATGGAAATCTCAGGCTTGTACTGAGCGTGATTCAGAAGTTTACCGGCAGAGGAGAGGATGTTGATGATCTGTTTCAGATCGGAGTTGTGGGACTTATCAAGGCTATCAATAATTTTGACCTTACAAAAGAGGTAAGATTTTCCACATACTGCGTTCCGATGATCAGCGGCGAGCTGAGACGCTATCTACGCGATTTCGGTCAGATCAAGGTCAGCCGATCGCTGAGGGACCTGGCATACAAGGCAATTCAGGCAAAGGAACGCCTGTCACTTCAGAATCAGCGTGAGCCTGACATCGACGAAATCGCAAACGAAATTGGTGCAAAACGAGCCGATGTTGTTATTGCTCTTGAAAGCATCAGCGATCCGGTTTCACTGTATGAGCCTGTTTACTCCGATTCGGGCGATACGCTTTATATTATGGATCAGATAGGTGACAGTACAGATGCCGACAGCTGGCTGAACGAGCTTTCAATCCGAGAGGCTATCAAAGATCTCGGTGAGCGTGAGCGGAATATACTCTATCTTCGTTTTCTGAAAGGGAAAACTCAGGTCGAAGTTGCAAACGAAATCGGCATTTCACAGGCTCAGGTATCACGTCTTGAAAAGGGTGCGATCAGCAAAATAAAAGGCGAGGAGTAAAGGCAGCACCGCACAAAGAATGCCTGACGGCTTTGCACACTATCTGCTTGTTCTGAAGCTAAAACGGTCATCGGAAAGCTTTTCAATATGCCGGTTATCCTGTTTTTTTCCGGAGTAGGGTAGCAGGACAGCGCCGTTGACAAAACAGTCAATGCTGTGATATAATAAGGCGAAAGGAAGTGCTGAATATGAAATGGCTCATAGCCTCTGATATACACGGTTCTGCATATTACTGCCGCTGTCTCGCCGAAGCCTACGAACGGGAGAAAGCCGATAAAATATTACTTCTCGGCGATATTCTTTATCACGGACCGCGGAATGACCTGCCGAGAGACTACGATCCGAAGCAGGTTTGCGGAATTCTTAACAATCTTAAAAGAGAGATTATCTGCGTCCGCGGCAACTGCGACAGCGAGGTTGACCAGATGGTGCTTGAATTTCCGATTATGGCAGATTATGCGCTGATTGCCGAGAGAAATACGATGGTTTTTGCAACTCATGGACATAACTTTAACTGTGAAAAATGTCCCCCCATTCACAGCGGAGATATTCTCCTTCACGGACATACCCACATACCTGCGCTGGAAAAACATCCCGATTTTACCTATTTGAATCCGGGTTCGCTGTCAATACCGAAAAATGACACTCCCCACAGCTACATGACCCTTGAAGACGGCTGTTTTCTTTGGAAAGACATCACGGGGAAAGAGTTTCAGAAACATTATATATAAATGAAACACCGCACAAAGCCGAATGACCTTGTGCGGTGCGATTTTGTATTAAAAATTACATAAGTTCGCAGATAAGATTTGAGAATTCAACGGGATTTTCAATGCTCATGCCCTCGATCAGCAGAGCCTGATTGTAAAGAAGCTGAGCATATTTTCCAAGCTTGTCCTTGTCTCCGGCGCTGTCGATTGCTTTGAGCTTGGCAAAGATTTCATGCTCGGGGTTTAATTCGAGAACGCGCTGCGCTTTGATTTTCTGGTCGGTTGGCATTGCGTTGAGAACCTTTTCCATTTCGAGCGAAATTTCTCCCTCGCTGGTGAGACATACAGGGTGGGATTTAAGTCTGTGCGAAAGGATTACCTTTGATACCTTGTCGCTGAGAGCATCTGCAAGAGTTTTAAGAAGTCCGGAGTTTTCCTCCTCCTTAGCCTTGATCTCTTCCTGTTTCTCACTGGATTCGAGTCCGAGATCGTCGGCAGAAACCGACTTGAATTCCTTATCCTTGTAGCTGCGAAGCGTCTTAATTGCAAATTCATCAATATTATCGGTGAGGTAAAGAATCTCAAATCCGTTGTCCTTGACCAGTTCAGTCTGCGGAAGCATCTCGATTTTCTCGGCAGTCTCGCCCGTTGCATAATAGATGAACTTCTGTTCCTCGCGCATACCGGTTACGTATTCGTCAAGGGTCACAAGTTTTTTCTCATTGGACGATGTGAACATCAGCAGATCCTGAAGCTTTTCCTTGTTCATGCCATAGTCGCTGTAGATACCGTATTTGAGCTGAAGTCCAAACGCTTTCCAGAATTCCTCATACTTCTCACGCTCGTTTTTCAGCATTTTTTTCAGTTCGTTGCTGATAGTTTTCTCAATACTCTTGGCGATAACTTTAAGCTGCCTGTCGTGCTGGAGCATCTCACGGGAGATATTAAGCGAAAGATCCTCTGAATCAACAAGTCCCTTTACAAAGCTGAAATAATCCGGTAAAAGGTCGGCACATTTGTCCATAATGAGAACGCCGTTTGAATACAGCTGGAGTCCCTTTTCATATTCCTTTGAATAGAAATCAAACGGTGCTTTTGACGGTATATAAAGCAGTGCATTGTAATTTGCAGTGCCCTCGTTCTTTACGTGAGCGTATTTAAGAGGCTCGTTGTAATCGAAGAATTTCTCGGCATAGAAGTGTTTGTAATCTTCTTCTTTCAGCTCGTTCTTGTTCTTTTTCCAGAGGGGGACCATGCTGTTGAGCGTTTCGTCCTCGATATAATCCTCATATTCGGGAGCTGCATTTTCGTCTGCTTTTTCTCCCTCCGGAACAGGCTTCGGACGACTGTGGGTCATCTCCATCTTTACAGGGAAGCGAATATAGTCGGAATATTTCTTAACAAGCGAGCGGATCCTGTACTGGTCGAGGAATTCCGAATAATTCTCGTCCTCGGTGTCCTCAAGCAGCTCAAGGGTAATTTCCGTACCGGCAGAATCCTTGTCCGCCTCTGTGATGGTGTAGCCGTCAACTCCCTCGGACTCCCACATATAGGCCTTGTCGCTGCCGTAAGCCTTTGAAACCACGGTAACTTTTTTCGCAACCATAAATGCCGAATAGAAGCCGACACCGAACTGACCGATGATCTGGCTGTCGTCGTCGAGCTTGTTTTCGCTCTTGAATTTGAGCGATCCGCTGTTTGCGATAGTACCGAGGTTATTTTCAAGCTCTTCTTCGGTCATTCCAATACCGTTATCGGTGATTTTGAGCGTACGGTTATCCTTGTCGGCAGAGATTCTGATAACGAAATCCTCCTTTGAAAGACCGACCTTATCGTCAGTGAGCGATCTGAAATAGAGCTTGTCTATAGCGTCGCTTGCATTGGAAATAAGCTCGCGAAGGAATATTTCCTTGTGTGTATAAATTGAATGAATCATCATTTCAAGGAGTCTTTTGGACTCTGCTTTAAATTGTTTTGTTTCCATTTAAGACATCTCCAAAATCAAATTAGCACTCTATTGCTTTGAGTGCTAATTCAAGTATATAACTTTTCATACGTAAAAGTCAAGCACTGCGGAAAATGTTTACAATTTATTCACATTTAAGTATTTTTACTCTTTGTGCAGGTTCGCAACTAATTGCCTGAATTGACGTTAAATACTGACAAAACCGATAAATCGGGTGAAATGCCTTGACAATGCGGTTTAATAGTAGTAAAATAATAAAGGCAATACTGCGTGATGACCGCTTTAGGGCTTTGTATATATCTTGCCTGAGACATAATCATATCGTAATATCCCGACGGCATTTTGACTGCGAAACAGCTTGCAGCCGGAATGCCGTCGGTTATAAGGCATAATAGGAGGATTTGCTATGGAAGAATCAAAAACAAATCAGACAGTATCAGATTTCTTCGGCTGCAATGTGTTCAGCGACCGTGTTATGAGGGAAAGACTTCCCAAAAACGTATATAAATCGGTTCAGCGGACAAAACAGCTCGGAATCGCGCTTGACAGCGATGTTGCCGACGTTGTTGCAAATGCTATGAAAGACTGGGCGGTCGAAAAGGGCGCAACTCACTACACCCACTGGTTCCAGCCTATGACAGGCGTCACTGCCGAGAAGCACGATGCTTTCATAAATCCTACCTCAAACGGCGAGGTCATTGTTGAATTCTCCGGCAAGGAACTCATCAAGGGAGAACCGGATGCTTCTTCGTTCCCATCGGGCGGACTCCGTGCAACATTCGAGGCAAGAGGCTACACAGCATGGGATCCTACTTCCTGTGCCTTTATCAAGGATAATTCACTCTATATACCTACCGCTTTCTGCTCATATACAGGTGAAATTCTCGATAAGAAAACTCCTCTTCTGCGGTCTATGGAGGTTCTGAGCGAACAGGCTCTGAGAATTCTCCGCCTTTTCGGCAACGACAGAGCGACAAGAGTTGTTACAACTGTCGGTGCAGAGCAGGAGTACTTCCTTGTAGACAAAAAATATTACGATCAGCGTGAAGATCTTGTCCTCACAGGCAGAACTCTTTTCGGAGCAAAGCCTCCCAAGGGTCAGGAGCTTGAAGATCACTATTTCGGAAATATCAAGCAGAGAGTATCCGACTATATGAAGGATCTCGACGAAGAACTCTGGAAGCTGGGAATCTACGCCAAGACAAAGCATAACGAGGTCGCTCCCGCTCAGCATGAGCTTGCTCCGGTGTTTGCAACCTCAAATATCGCCGCAGACCACAATCAGCTCACAATGGAAATCATGAAGAAGATCGCTCTGAAGCACGGTCTTGTATGTCTGCTCCACGAAAAGCCTTTTGAGGGCGTCAACGGCTCTGGAAAGCATAATAACTGGTCAATGACTGCCAATGACGGTCATAATTTGCTCGATCCCGGCGATAATCCGCAGGATAATCTTCAGTTCCTGACATTCCTGTGCGCTATCATCAAGGGTGTTCACGAGTATGCTCCGCTGCTTCGTCTCTCGGCTGCTTCCGCAGGAAACGATCATCGTCTCGGAGCAAATGAGGCTCCCCCCGCTGTAGTATCGCTCTTTATCGGAAGCGAGCTTCAGGACGTTCTCGATGCGCTTGAGCAGGGAAGAAAATATACTTCAGTTGCCGATAAGGAATTTGAAATCGGTGTCGATGCCCTTCCGAATTTCCCCAAGGATACTACCGACCGGAACAGAACATCTCCTTTCGCCTTCACGGGAAATAAGTTTGAATTCAGAATGCTCGGCTCGGCGGATTCAATTTCATGTACAAATACTATCATCAACACAATCGTTGCTCAGGAGCTTTCTGAATTTGCCGATGCACTTGAAAAATCAGAAAATTTTGAGCGTGATCTCCGTTCACTGCTCGTTAAGACAATAAAAGAACACAAGCAGATTATTTTCAACGGAAACGGCTACTCTGACGAGTGGCTCGACGAAGCCGTAAACGTCAGACATCTGCCGAATCTTGTTTCGACTGTTGACGCTCTTCCCGAATATCTCAGACCCGAAAATGTAACAATGTTTGAGAAATTCAAGGTTTATACCGAGACGGAAATCCGTTCCAGAACTGAAATTCTCCTTGATAATTACAGCAAGGTTATCAATATCGAAGCTCTGACAATGCTTGACATGGTGAGAAAAAAGATTATTCCTGCCTGTATCGGGTACTCAAAGGAAATCTGTGAAACCGCTGCTGTTAAAAAGAATCTCGGTATCGACTGTTTTGTTGAGACTGAGCTTGCAGAAAAGCTCAGTGCGCTTATCACCGGTATATATCAGGAAACAAAGGTGCTCGATGAAAAGGTAACAGCCGCTCAGAGTATGAACGAAGGACTTGAAATGGCACGCTGCTACAGAGACGTAGTATTGGCTCAGATGCAGACTCTCCGTGCTCTCGTGGATGAAGCTGAAATGAACGTAAGCGAGAATATCTGGCCGCTTCCGTCGTATTCAAAGCTCCTTTTTACTGTTTGATTTATTAAAACACAAATTAAGTTATAGTATATAAAAAAATCCGCCGGTTCAGTCACCGGCGGATTTTTTAACAATAATTTCCGAATTATCTCAGATTACGCAGCCGGATGTTATCTTTGCGGTATGACCAAAACTCTGATTTTGTATCTGAACGGCAATAATTATTCGGCATCGCCTTAAATTTCGCATAAAAAACTTGACATTGCTAACATTAAGTAGTATAATAGAGCTGTGATTGCACTTTAATAATTTAAAGCTTTATCTGCAAACAGCTGTAAAGCGGAACGGAGAAAAAAATGACGGCTCAGATTGCAACATTTATTATTCTTGCCGTGTACATCGCCGTAATGATCGGAATCGGCTTTTACACGTCAAGAAAAACAAAATCCTCCGATGATTTCATGCTCGGCGGACGAAACGTAGGCTCATGGCTTACGGCATTTTCATATGGTACAACCTATTTTTCTGCGGTAGTTTTCATTGGCTATGCAGGACAGTTCGGCTGGAGCTACGGCGTTTCCGCAACATGGGTCGGAATCGGCAATGCTATCCTCGGAAGTATGATTCCGTGGCTGCTCCTCGGCAGACGTACGCGTCTTATGTCAAATCATCTCGGTGCACGAACAATGCCCGATTTCTTTGAACGCCGATTCGGTTCTCCTGCTCTGAAAACAGCGGCGGCTCTTGTTGTATTCATCTTCCTTATACCCTATACCGCTTCCGTATATAACGGCCTTTCAAGGCTTTTCGGAATGGTTTTTGACCTCGGCGAGAACGGATACTTCTACGTAATTATCGCAATGGCAGTTCTTTCGGCAATTTACGTAATTCTCGGCGGCTACTCAGCAACTGCTCTCAATGATTTCTTTCAGGGAATTATTATGCTTATCGGAATTATCACTGTTGTTGTGCTCACACTCAACGGTAAGGGCGGATTTTCAAGTGCAGTCCGTCAGCTTTCTGAAATTGAGGGACAAAAAGGTCTCGGCTCGGTTTTCGGTCCGGATCCGATCAACCTGCTGGGCGTTGTGCTGCTTACATCAATCGGTACATGGGGACTTCCTCAAATGGTACAGAAATACTACGCTATCAAGGATGAAAAGGCTATCGTCAAGGGCACTGTAATTTCAACGATATTTGCTCTTGTCGTTGCAGGCGGCTCGTATTTCATGGGCGGATTTATCCGTCTGTACTGCACTACCGACAAGAGTGACACTTCAAAATCATTCATTGAAACAGTGAACGGCAAGCCGGTATTTGACAGCATGGTGCCCGCTCTGCTGAAAACAGCTCTCCCCGAACTTCTCATCGGACTTGTTGTTGTGCTGGTGCTTTCTGCCTCACTTTCGACGCTCTCGTCGCTTGTACTCACATCGAGTTCTACGCTCACAAATGACCTTGTAAAGCCAAGAGTCAAGAGCATGACAGACAGAGGACAAATGCTGGCAATGCGTGTATTCATCGCCGTATTCCTCATTATTTCGGTAGTTATCGCATTTAATAAAAATGCTTCTATTTCAACTCTTATGTCATATTCGTGGGGAGCTTTGTCGGGTTCATTCCTCGGACCATTTATGTTCGGACTGTTCAGCAAAAAAATCTCCAAGGCTGCCTGCTGGACGAGTTTCTGTACGGGAGTCGGCTTTACACTGATTCACATGATTGTTTTCGGCATGAATTTTGAAGCATTCAGCGGAATCAAGCAGGCTGTGATCGACATGAATCTTCCGCTTAATATCCTTTCACCCATTAATGCAGGCGTATTTGCAATGCTCTTATCGGTAATTGAAGTACCGCTTATCAGCTGCTTCACCAAAAAACCCGAAAAGGACGTTGTTGAAAATGCGTTCAAGGCACTGGCATAAAATCATAATGATTCTTTTCGATTAGAACAGTGCAGAAAAGAAGTATTATTAAGCCGCTTTTGATATACATCAAAAGTGGCTTTGCTTTTTCCTTGACTTCATACTGTGCTTATGGTATAATAAATTCAATTACAAATTAGAATTTGACGACTCAATATATATTGATATTTAAGAGGTGTAAAAATGGAAAAATTATTTGTTTATTCTTATCTTTGGCAACTTGATTTAGATGATGGTAAAAAATACAATGATTATCTTGATATTCTTTTTTTAAATGAAACAAGCAATGATTTATTACTTGAATTAGAGATATTAACCGATTCTGAATCTGCCTTTATGAGAATAAAGAGATACTTTGAATACGAAACAAATAAGTTTGATACTATTGTTTTTGGAAAATTATTGTTTCGTGAACTTAGTGATGTTTATTATTCTGAAACAACAAATATAGATTTATTTGCAACAAAATGTTATGAATTATTCAATATTTTGCCGTCATCCATTGACCAATACGAGCAGCCTTTTAATGCACTTAGTTATATAGATGATATGGTACAATTTAATGATATAAGTGAAGTAAGAAAAGAAATAGAAAAAATGATTACATTTTATGAACGATAAATTCCAGTTTGCAGAGCAGTTTGTTTCTGATTTATCTGTAAGATAAAAAATAACCCGAGAAAAACGATGCTTCTTGGGTTATACTTATTTATATTAAGGCAGAATAGTTTTTGTGAAAAATGGCAGTCTCCGGAATATACGGAGACTGCCAATATAAAGGAAAATTTGGAAGATTTCAGTTATGTATGACTAAAGATGAGCTTGATTTATTTCGTGTAAGGCGAAGCCTGTCAGTGAGCAGGGCGATAAATTCCGAATTGGTCGGTTTGCTTTTTTCAAGATTCACCGAATAGCCGAATAATTTATTGATTTCGGAAGAGTTTCCGCGTGCCCATGCAATACCGATAGCATGACGTATAGCGCGTTCAACCCGCGTTGAGGTTGTATCGTGCTTCGCAGCAACAACAGGATACAGCTGCTTGGTAACGCTGTTCATAAGAGATATATCATCAACAGCATCGATAATCGCGGTTCTCAGATAACGATAGCCCTTAACATGAGCGGGAATTCCGATTTTCTGTATGGTTTCGGTCACAAGCATTTCGAGACTTGTTTGTTCTCCTGGACGAATATCAGATACAATCGCGTCGACAATAGAACAAAGATCGACAAGCTCATATGGTTTAATAATAAGATACGTTGCGCCGCTCTCAATCACCTGACGTTCAATGAAGCTGTTTTTGACAGACGATGATATTATGAATGCCGGCATACGTATATTTTCCTTTTTTAGCTTGTTCATAATTGCAATAGCGTCAAGCTCCGGCAGAGACAGGTCCGTAATGACTATATCGGGACTGTCGTTAAGTATAGCACGGCAGACTGCCATGCCGTCCTTTTTGCGTGTGTATGCAAAAATTCCTTTCTTTTTGAGCATTCCTGCAAGGGCAACTCCATATTCTGCTGTATCGTCTCCTATAAGCACTTTGATTGGTTCATTAGACATAATCTAACCTCCTCTGTTTTTTTACAACCGAATCATCTTTCGGTCAATTTATACTTATATTTTATCATAATCCAAAAATAATTCAATGTGCCGGATTGTAGACTTTTCGGCTTTTTTCGGCTTCTTTGTCGAATTTGTCGTTTTTGTTTGATTATATAGTTTTATGCTTTTTTTATCTCTTATTTTGTCAGAATTATTAGTTTAAACAAAAAAATATTTATTATCCCTTGACTTTTCCTGACCATTGTTGTATAATATATAAGTAATTTGCGAGTGTGCTGGAATAGGCAGACAGGCACGTTTGAGGGGCGTGTGTCGAAGGACGTATGGGTTCAAGTCCCATTACTCGCACCATACGGAAAGATGGCTGAGCTGGTCTAAGGCGCACGACTGGAACTCGTGTATACGTTAATAGCGTATCGAGGGTTCGAATCCCTCTCTTTCCGCCATTTAGGTGAACCAATTTAGATCACCAGCACGAAAAGCCCGATTTTTCGGGCTTTTTTTCGTGTCAGGAGCCGAAAATTTTTAGTGTAAAACCGTAGATGACATTTTGCCTTTTCAGCCATAAAAGTGGACTCGAACGGACGATTTTGAATTTTGCAGAGATTTGTGAGCAGATTTGGAAAGAAAATTCCGAAGTCTGCTCTTTTTTATTGTAAAAAACTTTCAGAAAGTTTTCGATATCTTCTTGGTCGTTATGCCGAATTAATTGAGAAGCAAATTCTCGATTGATTCGGCATTTTTTGTTTTCCCCCTACACTATAAAAAAGAAAACGAGTTGATGTAAATGAAAAAAGTAACATTCAATGCTCCGCTGAATCACAAGGCTTACAGCTACGAGTCGATGCAGATTGAGGTGGAGAAAATCATTCCCCTCTATGGAAAGAGGTTCGAGCAGATGAAGAATCATCCCTTGGATGACTGCCCCGAAATCATCGAAAACAGAGATCTGATGTATATGGAAGGCAACACTGCCCACTGCATTCTCTTCCTCGATGCTAACGGCAGCGACGGAATCCTTGTGGAAGCCGAGGGTGCTGACTACGCTCGGAAGTCGGAATTCATCTCCAACGCAAGAGCAATCATTGAGCAGAGCGAATTCACTTACGGAGAACGTCAGCTCCACGCAGAGCTGAAAGGTATGGCAGACCGCATAGTTGAGCTTGCTCATGCAGGTCAGAATCAGTTCACCTTTGAAGAAATGCTCGGCGATGGTGATATGAAAGCTATGATGATTCAGGCTGTGGCTGAAATGCTTGACAGGCGGAGCGACCTTGCAGAGGTTCGTGATCACTACCTGGGAATCACAGGTCAGGCGGATTTCACAGTGGTTGCAAAGTCCGTGCAGGAGATGAAGCTCTACTGTCCCCTTGTCATTCAGGCTGAACCGCAGTATGACGATGATGAGGGGTTTGATTATGATTACTGTGACTACGAAGTAATCCCATCAAGCTGTGCAGGTGGATGTGAAGATGAAATCAATGCAGCCATTGAAAAATATTCCGAGCCGAATGAAGAAAACCGTGGATTGATGGTATATTATGATGAGGATTCTCCGGTTAACGAAAAAGTAGTATCTGCATTTCCGTTAGTAGAGGTCAGAAACGGAGAGCTTGTTGGAGTTCTCACCTGCCAGATCGCAGAACCGCTTACCGACAGCGAAATGGCTGAATTTCAGGATTGGTGGTCTGGACAATGTAGTGACGGCTGGGGCGAGGGCTTCGAGCAGAGAGAAATCAAGACCGACGCATTCGGTACGATTTACGTCAGCTTCTGGAACTCCTCGGACAGCTGGCATATTGAAACAGAGATGACAGATACGACGGATACCGCCGATATTGAGGAAGAAGAAAGCCTCGATATGGGCGGTATTTCTATGTAAAGTCAATAATTGAGGCTACAGTTTTCTTTTTGAAATCTGTAACCTCATATCTATTGAAAAATGCGGTGGGATGTGATATAATATAGGAGGTTGGACAGACTGATAAATCGGATTTTAACACATAAGGGTGATATCATGGTCAGAAGAGTTATTCTCAATGGAACTACTGATGATAAAATTATAACTTGCCTGAAAGCAGCAGGATGGTATAACGGACGCTG
>JAQXHC010000018.1 GCA_029007035.1 Oscillospiraceae bacterium | reverse complement strand
GATGGAAATGGTGTTAGACGAGCAAATAAAAAGTATAGCTCAAAGAAAGAAAATCCATGATTATTATGGGTCTGAAAAATAAACTGTGTAAATGCAAAAACCCTTAAATTTTTGACAATACTAAAATCGCAGCCGATACTGGCAACGCTGAGGAGCGACCAGAAGCAGGCTGTGAGATAAAACGGTGGAAAGCGGCGGCAGAAATGTCGTCGTTTTTCAATATTCCACCGGATATCTCCAAAGCGGATAAACCTCGGGAGTTTGAGGGCAGCGCCCTCAACAGCCGTCAGGCTGCTAACCTGTCCTCAAAGAAAATCGCAAACTGAGAATACGCAAGTCCCCAGTCTCTCACAGGCATAGTCCATTTCTTTGAAATTTCCTTCACGCTCATATAGATGACCTTGCGAATGGAATCGTCTGTCGGAAAAATTGACTTTGACTTCGTGAATTTTCTCACCATTCTGTGGTATCCCTCAACGGCATTTGTCGTATATATTATCTTACGAATCTCCTGCGGATATTCGAAAAATGTTGTCAGTTCCGCCCAGTTTTTGTCCCATGATTTTATAATGTACGGATACTTCTTATCCCACTTTTCACGGAACTCTTCTTTGGCGTATTCAGCATCATCAAGGTTTACTGCGCCATAGATTTTCTTAAGGTCTGCGCACACTGCTTTTCTGTCCTTGTAAGGTACAAACTTACAGCTGTTTCTTATCTGATGAACGATACAAAGTTGATTTTTTGTCTTTGGAAAAACTGCGTTTATTGCCTCACAAAGTCCCGTCAGATTGTCATGACAAGCAATGAAAATGTCCGTAACACCGCGGTTTTTCAGGTCTGAGCATATGCTTGCGTAGAAACTTGCAGACTCATTTTCAGATATCCATGTGCCGAGAATTTCTTTCTGTCCTTCCATGTTGATACCCAGAACAGAGTACACACATTTGCTGATAATTTTATTGTCTTTGCGTGAGTTGAATACGATTCCGTCAAAGAAAATCACCGGATAAATCTTGTCCAGCGGGCGGTTTTGCCACTCGTTTACCTCGGGCAGAATTTTGTCGGTTATACGTGAAATCAATCCCTGCGAAATTTCGGAGCCGTAGATTTCACGCAGCGTATCCTCAATGTCACGCTGGGACATTCCTTTGGCGTACATTGCCATGATTTTCTGCTCAATTTCATCTGTTCGAGTCTGTCTTTTTTCAATGACTTTTGGTTCAAATTCACCATTACGGTCACGAGGCACGGCAATTTCGCAATCGCCGTAATCACTGCTTATTGTCTTTTTGCCATAGCCGTTGCGGCTGTTTCCGGAGTTATTGCCGAGGACAGAATTCTTCTCGTAACCCAGGTGCTCATCCATCTCAGCTTCGAGCATCTGCTCTATCGTTCCGGCAAATAATCGCTTTAACATGCTCTGGATATCACCTGTATTGTGACAGTCTGCCATCAGCAGTTTTACAAGTTCCATTTCCTTTTCGCTTAAACCGTGTTCTCTTTTCATTACAACTTACCTCCAAATTTCTTTGTGGGTATTATTGCCATTTACACGGTTCCGTATTCAGACTAGATAATAGAAATTTTCGTATCCGCCATGATAGCTGATATTCTTCAACATCCATCTGTTCACTTCAAGCTCAAAAAATTTTTCGTCTCCTGAAAGAACTGCTTTAAGCAGAATGCTTTTATCAGCCACTCTTACAGCCTCGTCAAACCATTGTCTGAATGTATTTTCATAAATCGTTACTATTTCAATATTAGGAATAACAGCTGTAAAATATGTGTGTATACCGTTTTTGTAAATCCTTGCTGATTTCAGATATCCAGTATGAAGCAAGAAACTCCAAATGTATTCCGAATTCCTTGATTTTTAGGAATGGAAATTGCTTTAATTTCATATGGTGCAGCAGAATTTATCACTCTCTTTAATGCTTACACGCATAAAACTGCATTTCATGATCTCCGTCTCTGACATGGGACGCATTCAGCTCTGTGAGTCTGTCTTTTGCCCAAGCTGCATTTTTGCGTTCCCAAGTGGTGGGATCGTCCTCATACTCCCATATCGTTGCCATGTAGAGCTTTGAATTTACACCGAGTTCTTGTGTATAGTATTTTAGTTTTTTATAGTCAGCAATAATATCGTTGTGCAGTGTAAAACCTGATTTATACTTAATCTCAATCACAGCAAGGCACTCAATCACAGCATCACCCCAGTATCCTAATTCTCCGTTCATATCAACACGAGCAATTACCATATCAGGACGATACCCCGCACCCTTGAATTTCCAGTCCGTAAATTCCGTGAAAATGCGAACATTGTTGTATTCAAATATTGTACCAAGCTTACTGCGAAGATGAAAGTAGATTGCATTTTTCAGTGTATCCTCTTTCAGAAGCCAGCCGCACTCATAGTCGGATTTGATTTCATTCTCCCATATGTCAATCAGGGCTTGGTCTATCAATTTAATGAGCTCTTTGGTTTGCATACTTCTCATCTCCTTGTTATGATTGTTGTTAGCTTAATTATCGTCTTGTATTCCTGCACTTTCAAGAGCATATGCTGTAATTCCTGTCAGAGTATGAAACTTTGCAGCAGTATATAACTGTTCCATATTCTGCTTTTGGAAGGAATTGTTCCGTTTACCGCACACTTACACAGATATTTCAGATCATAAAATGCTCGATTTATTTTTCTTCCTCAATTCCATTTTCGGTAAATCTGATGATTTTATCGCAGATGTTCAGCGCTGCCGGACGGTGTGTCACGATCAATACCGTTTTATCTGTCATGCTCCTCAGATTGTTCAGCAGCTGTTTTTCTGTCTGCTCATCGAGTGCGCTTGTAGCTTCGTCAAGCAGAAGAATCGGAGCATCAGCGTATATCGCCCTTGCGATTGCAATTCGCTGCATCTGTCCCTCGGAAAGTCCTGCACATCTTTCGCCAAGCATTGTATCAACACCATTTTCAAGCTCCGATACAAATTCGTCAGCACAGGAGATTTTCAGCGCAAGAGCAATTCTGTCTTCATCTGCCTGTGTATCTGCAAAGGTTATGGTTTCTTTTATAGTACCATTCATCAGATGATTTCCCTGCGGAACATATGCAAACAGCCTGTGCCACTTGCTTGTAAGCTCTGTTTCCATTCCGTCTGATTTTTGTATCATAATACTTCCGCTATCGGGGTGGTAAAGGCACATCAAAAGCTTTAATACAGTAGACTTTCCACAACCGGAATGTCCTGTAAAGGCGATATTTTCGCCCTTGTTTATCACAAAGCTCACATTATCGAGAACACTCTCTTTGTCATTGCTTTTGTATGTAAAGCAGACCTTGTCCGCCTTTATTGCAGAGAATTCAGTATCATAGAATTTCTTGATTTCCCTGCTGCCAATGATTTCTCCTGTGCAGTCATCAGCAAAATTTTCAGCTTCACGAAGTCTTTCAGCACTTGCTGTCATGGCATAAAATTTAGGCAGATAGCCGGTGATATTTGCAAACGGGGACTGTATCTGTGCAATCAGCTGCAATATTGCTGTAAGCGTTCCATAGCTTACAGTACCGCTGATTATTCCGAATCCACAGTATGCAAATCCCACAAGGTACATACCGTGCATAGCCGTTGAAAAACCAATATTGCATAAATTAGAGACGTGATTGCGTTTCATTCTCGCATTTTTATGTGCAGACATTTTCTGCCTGCCCTGTTCTGCTGTACGCTGTTCAACCGAAAAGCTTCTGACAATGATAAGACTGCTCAGATGCTCCTGCAAGAAGATGCGAAGCCGACCGTCATTTTCCTGAATGGACTTATGAAGTCTTTTCAGCACCTTTCTGAATGCGTATGTAAGCAGAATCAGTGCCCCACCGCAGGGAAGAAGAATATAAAGAAATTTCGGCTCAATTATCAGCAGCATAACAAATGCGCCAGTCATTTTTACAGCCATTCCTACTGCACCGGGAAGAATATCCACCACGCCGTCAGCAGATACCTTTGTATCAGAAGTCAGACGATTCATCCACTCCCCTGAATGAATGTTTGTAACCGAAGCGTAGTCTTTTTTCAGCAGAGTTTCAAAAAGCCTTGATTTCAGAATATTCTCTATCGCAGAACGGGAATGCTCCTCCAGCCACCGGACAACGGCTCTGAGCAATATCTGAATCAGCACAAGAATGATAACCGAAACAAGAGCAAGTAAAAAGCCTTTGCTGTCCTTTTCAGCAGCGCTGTCGATACCGTTTCTCAGAAGTAAAGCGTATATTACTCCGCTGCCGCCAAGCAAAGCCTGTATCAGCGACAGTATAAGTACACTTATTTTATGCTTTCCCACTACATCAGAAAGCCATTTCAACGTGTTATTTTTCATTTCAGCCGCCTTTTCAGAAACTGCCGTATACGGATAATAAATGCTCTTACCGGAAAGAAATCGCACCATA
>JAQXHC010000017.1 GCA_029007035.1 Oscillospiraceae bacterium | reverse complement strand
GCTATTGCTAAAGCTCAGGGAAAGTACAAAGGCAGGCAGCCTATCGCAATTGACTGGATAAAATTCGGACAGTTATATGAGCTTTGGAAATCTGATGCTATCACGGCAGTAGAATTCCAGAAACGCATGGGCATTCGTCCTAACACATTCTATCGCAGACTCAGGGAATATGAGAACAGGCAAAAATAATGATTATGACGGAGCCGGTCAATACCGGCTCCACTTTTCTTTCAATAGGATTATACTTTTATTTGCAATATTGCAAAAATTTAAATACCTCTTTTGTGAAATAGGTTTTGAGTGTATCAATAGACCGTGGGCTATTGAAAATATGCGATTAACATTAAATACTATCTTCATTTATCAGCCACAACATACCTTTGTTTTTTGCTTTTAGGCTTATCAGGTATAGTAAGGCGTATAGCACCGCTTGCAATAAGTGGATGAATATATTTAGTCATTACATAAGCTATGGTCATCTTTCCGGCAAAAAGCTGTTCAAGCTCTGCACGGCTTCTTGGTTGTTCACAGAAGTCAAGTATAAGTTTTTCATCAGAATCTGTAACTGTGACTGTATTGCTGTTTTCGCCATTATAAAGAACCACCTTGAATACTCCATGTTCACTGCTGAATATCGGAGCAGGCAGCCCATATTCTTCCATAGCAGCAAGTACCGTAGGAATACCGCTGTATCTGTTTTCAGTTTCGTTCATTATCTCCATTGCGTTGGCGATAAATGGATTACGGGTATCGGCAGACATTTTTCCAAGCTGATCGATAGTCATTCTGCCGTACAATCCACCTGGATTCTCTATTTCAAGTCGATCACTGAAACGGCGTATTGTTATAGGAGCTGAATCAGTATGGATACTGTAATCTCTGTGTATAAGAGCATTGAGTATAAGTTCACGAACAGCAACAATAGGATACTCCGTCCTGTCACGTCGCTTACCTGTATCGGAATCAATAATGGTTTTAGTCTTTATATTATTGCGGACAAACTGCATAGCGCCATTTATCATCTGCGACAGAGTACCATCTATACGCTGATTATCAATAAATCGCTCACCTACATTACCTGTCATGCTCATTTCTGTTCCAGGAACAGATACCGCAGTTATACACAGTTGAGGATAGAATGCCTGCGGATAATCTGAAAACAGCATTATTCCGGCAAGGGTAGGTCTGTTGTCATCAGTAAATCCCTGCAATCTACAGATTTTCTCTTCAGAAAGTTCAGCGAGGTTAGCTTTTTTTGTTTTCAGTTCAAGCAAGTATTTCTGAAAAGCGGTTGTCTTAATATCCGACATATCTGCTCTTTCAGTAATTCTGATCTCGTCCTGAATTTTCTTTCGAAATGATTCGTAGCTATAAACCTCATACTCGGACATAAGCCTGTCGCCATCAGCTACTCGGATATACGAACCTTTAAGTCTGCCCGCCCCTTTATAAAAGCACGGTTTGGAGAAAAGATCAATTTCCTGTATTTCTGCACACACAACATTTTTACCTTCAATATCTATTGTAGTACAAAGAGGTCTGATTACAGGTTCCATTTGCAGACTCTGTTCCATTATCTTCTTCTGAAGATCGGCAGCGTCATAAACTCCACATATGGTGTATCCGTCGCTTTCGTCAATACCAAAGACTATTTTGCCTCCGCCTTGCTGATTTGAGAAAGAAGAAAATGTATCAAATAGCTTAGGACAGCCTTTTTTAGCAGATTTCACTTCGATATAGTTACTCTCACTCTTAGTTTTCGTAATAGTATTTATAAGACTAATAAGTTCGTTTTCAAGCATTTTATTCGCCTCCTTATTAAAATTATAAGAAGTTTATAAGAAAAAGTCAAGAGTAATTCTAATAAAATTCTTATAATTCTAAGAACTTGTCGAATTGAGTTATTCGATTTGCATAATTATAGATTTTTATCGATTAAAAGAGAATGCAGAAGCCTCCGACGGAGGCTTCAAGTATCATTCTGTTGGCAAATCTATAAATATTGGCTTGTGCTTGGCTTCATGAACATATCTCAACATATCGTCACGGAACAGGCGGACAGTAGATGTGTTGATACCCGGATGACCGCATATAAATTCATCGTTCATAAGGTCGTTGTCAATCACAAGCTGAATATTATTGTCTGTATCGAATATCAATTCCAGAGCTGATACAGAGCCGGGGATAGTGTGCAGATACTCCTGCATTTTATCAGCTTCAGCAAACGAAAGCCTTGCACAATTCAGCTGAGAAGTCAGAAATTTCGTTTTGAAAGGTTTATCACCAGGCATAAGCAGCATATAGAAGTTTGTCTTTTGACGATTGCAAAGGAACAGGGTCTTGCATATCTTCGCACCAAGAACTTTTTCAATAGCCAGACAATCTTCCATAGTATCAGCGTGTTCGTGATCTGCACGCTGATAATCTATGCCAAGAGAGTCAAGCTTGTCGTATATATCCATTTCAACCTCAGAACGCTGGTCAGTAGGTCTGCCTGTGTAAAGAGTGTTATCAATATTCATTTTTTCTTCCCCGTTTTATTTATTCAAAGACATCCGAAAATGTTTTGTTCTGCATTTATTATATCATTGCCTTTTCCCAAAATCAAGATATTTCTGATTTTGGGAAGTAGATTATATTTATTTGTTTGCATAAACAGAAAGAACGGCACCGCATAAGGTGCCGTAACTCTTTAAAGCATTGTACCACCGTATGTGTTGTGTGATTTTCGTGTGATTCCGTGTGATTTTTGACTGTAAATCCGTCACACGGAACTGCAAAATTGCAGTTGAAACTGCATTCAGCAGGTAAGAAAAAAGCCTGTATTTCGGCGTTTTCCGCTTAATACAGGCTTTTACGTTCTGGCAGGGGCAGAAGGACTTGAACCCTCGGCACGCGGTTTTGGAGACCGCTGCTCTACCAACTGAGCTATACCCCTAAATATCCAATCAATATAACAATAAATATTATATCAGAGAAAAAATAAAAAGTCAATAGCTCAAA
>JAQXHC010000016.1 GCA_029007035.1 Oscillospiraceae bacterium | reverse complement strand
CGATGCTTACGATAACGGCAAGCTCGACGAAGTATTCGGCACAGGTACTGCCGCTGTTATCTCACCTGTAGGTCACCTCAAATGGAACGACAAGGTTATGCTCATCAACGATAATAAAATCGGCAAGATTTCTCAGAAGCTTTACGATACAATGACAGGTATCCAGTGGGGCAAGCTTGAGGATACATTCGGCTGGACTGTTGAAGTTAAGTAATTTCTTCATATACCAATAAGCATCCCACGGCAAAGGCGGTCACTCATAAAGAAGTTTATGCCATAGCATTTTTGATTATCATTCAAAGTGCTATGGCGTTTTTATTGACAAACCGACCGCTATAGTTTATAATATTTACTAAGATAAATCGGAATTTACAACAGTATACCCGAAACCTTGCTGGGGAAGAACCTTTCTGAGGAAAGGTTCTTCCCCAGACCCCTTTCCAAAGACTTTTATTTATTTTTTCTCAGAAGGGCATATGCCCCTCTGAGAAAAAATGAGCTAAAGTTTTAGGAAGGGAGTTTGAGGGAGAACCCTTTTTCAAAAGGGTTTCCCTCAACAAGTTACGCAGATATTTGCCCTAAATTCCGATTTAGAATAACATTTCGAATCAGCAATTTTCTCCGCGGAATCAATCAAATCTTTCGTCGATAACGCGCTTGGTTTTCTTCTCACTTCTTGGCAGAACTCCGACCTCAACCACTTTAACAAGCGGTGTGAAACCGATTCTGCTCTTGACGCGCTCTGCAATTCTGCCGCTTAAATCGAGGAAATCCACAGAACCGCTCGTCTCAACGTAAATACGCATTGTATCCTTGCCGTCGAGATGTGAGATCCTGATCTGATACTCGCTGGAAATCTCGCTGAACTCACTGAGAACCTCTTCAATCTGACTCGGGAACACATTAACGCCCTTAATCTTCATCATATCATCGGTTCTGCCCATAATCACGTCAATTCTGGGGAATCTGCTTCCGCATTCGCACTCGCCGGGAATAATCCTTGAAAGGTCGTGAGTTCTGTAGCGGATAAGAGGTGCACCCTCCTTGACAAGTGTGGTAATAACAATTTCACCCATTTCACCGTCGGGAACGTTTTTGCCCGTGACAGGGTCAATAATCTCAATGTAAATATAGTCGTCCCAGTAGTGCATACCGGTATCGTATTTGCAGTTGATTCCGATACCCGGACCGTAAATCTCGGTAAGACCATAGATGTCATAAAGCTCGATTCCAAGCTGATTTTTAATGCTTTCGCGCATTTTTTCTCCCCAGCGCTCCGAGCCTATAACGCCCTTTCTGAGACAGATTTTATCTCCGATTCCGCGCTTTTTTATCTCCTCTGCAAGCAGCAGCGCATAAGAAGAGGTCGCGCATATAACGGTTGATTTCATATCCTGCATCATCTGAAGCTGCTTATCGGTATTGCCGGGACCCATAGGAATTACCATTGCGCCGAGCTTTTCCGCGCCGTTCTGAAAGCCGATTCCCGCAGTCCACAGACCATAGCCCGGAGTAATCTGGATTCTGTCCATATTTGTGATTCCGGCAGTTTCGTAGCAGCGTTTAAACATGATACCCCAGTCGTCCACGTCCTTGGCGGTATATGGGATAATCACCGGCAGACCGGTCGTTCCCGATGACGAGTGAATCCTCACGATTTGCTCCTCGGGAGCAGTCATAAGTCCGAGAGGATAAGCCTCGCGCAGGTCTTTTTTCTCGGAAAACGGGAGCTTTTCAAAGTCCTCCGGAGTTGAAACCGATGATACGCCTGCCTCGCGAAGCTTCTTCCCATAGAAGCTGTCCGCCTCAATAAGTGCCGAAATACGGTCATTTACCTGTTGAATCTGTATGTCAGAAATTTTCATTACGATCTCCTTGGAATGTTAAAATTAATCAGTGCTTGTTGACATTGGCATTTCTCTGGATTCTTGCTATCTCCTCGTCACCCTTCCAAAGAAAGCTGAGACGTGCCTCCGTACCATTTTTAATGCGTTTTATATTCTCAATGTGTTTATAAAGCATAACCGCCGTCGCAACAAGAAGCACCATAACACCGGCGATATTCCGCTCAATGATGTAATAAATCACAGGGAACGCAATCGAGCCTGTAATCGGCACAACACAGATATAGTCCAGTGAAAATCCGATAATGACTTCTGCAACGAGCAGAATAAAGAACAGCGGAACGCTGTAGGCAAGAACAAGTCCGCCGAGACAGGCAAGTCCCTTACCGCCGCGGAATTTCATAAAAACAGGGAAAATGTGACCGATAATGCAGGAAGTACCCGAAATTATGCCGGCAATATTGAGAGCCGGGAACAGATAAACCGAAAGCTTCACCGCAAAAAACGCCTTGAAAATATCAAAAAACGCGCTGATTGCCCCGATTTTTTTGCCCATTGTAATAATGGCATTGGAAGCACCTGCATTGCCCGAACCGACCTCTCTTATATCAAATCCGCGTGCCAGAGCCAGTATATAGGACGGATTGATACATCCTATGATATAGCCAAGAATGATGCTGAAAATTATAGTCATATATACCTCCCCTTTCACCTCGGCGAAGCCGGGTTTCCAAAATCGAAATGTTCTGTGATATACACAATATCTCCCACTACCGGAGAATCATACTTTCAAGTTATTGTAACATATTCCGAAGATTTTTTCAAGTTTTTTCGGCAAAAAAATTATAAAACAAATAACCTTTTTTATTTTACAATCATAGTCAACAAAAACCCGCTTTGATGAGCCGAAGGGTTGTTCAATAATGCTAAATAACGAAATGACACGGCATTCCATTAACCATGACCGGCATAAGCTCCCCCTGAATCAAGGGCATAACATAATCGACTGCCTCGCGCAAAACACCGTTTCCCGATGCGTTGATCCACTCAATCGGGAAAAACTTCTCGCTGTTGGCGGTTTTCTCCGCAGGAACGGAAACTATTTCGCATCGGTAGGGATTATCCGAAACACGTCTGAACGCCGTCATAACACCGGTTTCACCCCTCAGACCACATTCTACTGCAGCTGCGCCGACAGCAGCTGATTCGGTAATATCAGTAAGCGACGCGATGTGCGAGCTGCATCGCTGCATGACATTCAGCTCGATTGAACGGACCTTGCAGCCGATTTCGTCGGAGACAAGCTGCTCAAGATACTTTCCGACTCCGGAAAGATAAGAATGACCGAACGCGTCGGTTTTGCCCGAACGGAATTCCTCTGCCGCGAATCTGCCGTCTGCGGTTTTCACACCCTCCGAAACGACGGCAACAACAGCTTTGTGCAGCTTCATCTGTGCCCTGACATCTGCGATGAATCTCTCTGCGGAGAAAGATACCTCGGGCAGATAAATCAGATGCGGAGCAGATTCCCCGTTGTCCTGAATGCAGGCAGAAGCAGCAGTGAGCCAGCCTGCGTGCCGTCCCATGGTCTCGATAACCGTAACCGAGGGGACATTATAAACGTTGCTGTCACGAGTGATTTCCTGAACCGTCATTGCAACATATTTTGCTGCCGAACCGAATCCCGGACAGTGGTCGGTCTCACAAAGGTCGTTATCAATGGTTTTCGGGACACCGATGACCTTGATGTCAATGCCCTTTTCAAGGTAATAAGCCGAAAGCTTGGCAACAGTATCCATAGAGTCGTTGCCGCCGATATACAAGAACATTCCGATATCGTGTCGGAGAAAGCATTCGGTGATTTTCTCATAAATTGCACTGTCAGCTGAGTAATCGGGCAGTTTATGCCTGCACGAGCCGAGAACAGCCGACGGAGTGCGGTTCAGAAGTCCTATATTCTCATCGTTTCGGATGTATTCCGAAAGGTCGATGAGCCTGTCATTAAGAATACCCTCGATTCCGTTCATAGAGCCGAAAATCGTACCTATTTCGTCTGATTTTTTTCCGGCAGAAAATACTCCTCCCAGCGACGCATTTATGGCGCAGGTCGGTCCTCCGGATTGTGCTACTGCAATATTCATTAAATTTTTTTGCGAAAGTTATGATATCTTTCGCTTTCCCTCTCATTTTTGTCGGCATAAAACCGCATATACTGGTATTATACCATAAAACAGGGAAATTCTCAACACACATCGGCTACAAAATTTCCAAAATCATTATGGTGATATTGTCTAAAATAATCAAAAAACGTAAAAAATTGCCGTTAATAGGATTATATTGCTCTGACTCAGATAATGCCGAAATGCTTCAGAGCCTTTTCAATACCGTCCTCGAGAATAGGAGCAGTGATGTACGAAACATAGGGGAAAACAGTCTCTCCGTTCCCCATGGCAATGCTGTTGGGAACAGCTCTGAACATAGGAAGATCATTCATGCTGTCGCCGATCGCATAGGCATTTTCAAGCGGAATACCAAGCTTTTTGAGAATAAAGTCAATCGCCGTTGCTTTACTGCATCCGTGAGGGACGTTCTCAAAGAATCCGCCGCCTCTGTCGATAATATCGAAGTTTTCCCCGACTATCCTGCGAAATGACGCAATATCGGTATTTTCATCGGTGAAAACCACAAATTTGTCAAAACTGAAATCCGCATCATCGGTATGATGAGATGCCGAAACATCGGGAGTGAGGAAATTTTCTCTGAAATCAACAATCTGCGGACAGTTATCATAAAATCTGTCGAAAAAAAGGCAGTCACGGCGCTCATATACGGGAGCTGCTCCGCAATCGCGCATAGAATCGGCTATTTTACGGCACAGCTCCGTACTTAAACGGTTATAGAAAAGCTCATTTCCACCGTATTCAATATATGTTCCGCAGCCGCATAGCATACCGTCAAATCCAAGCTCGCGGACATCGCGGCTGACATGGAAAAGTGTCCTTCCTGTATTTACAAATGTAAGATGACCGTTCCGGCGTGCGAGAGCAATAGCCTTACGAGTGCTGTCGGGTATAATTTTACGCTCATCCTCGGTGATAAGAGTTCCGTCAATGTCAAAAAAAATAACCTTTTGCATAGCAGCCTCCTGATTGTTTATAGTCACATTATAATACTTTGTGAAATAATTGTCAAGGCGTAAACGTGCTTTTTTCTGACTCTACCAAAGAAAAAGCATCGGTAGAGAGAATTGCAATCACGTCCGTTTTTTGCCTGTATACCGTGACTCTACTGCCGGTAGAGTTGATTTTTCAGGCTCTCCCGCATCAGAATCAGCTGTCTACCGCGATTTGCAATGAGTAGGTTGAATAAACCGTGAATCGTGACTATAATAAAAACAGAAATAAAAAAACTGTTCAGGAGGTATCATTTATGGAAAGAACAAAACTTTGCGACAGAAAGCTTCCCGACTACACACACGGCGAGGAGCTGTTCAATATGATCTCACACATCACAGGAGCAGCTCTCGGGATTGTAGCGCTTGTGCTCTGCGTACTGTTTGCAGCGGCACATAACAATGTATTTTCAGTTGTCAGCAGTGCGATTTACGGCGCATCTCTGATCATGCTCTACACGATGTCCAGCGTCTATCACGGACTCCGCCCGAATATGGCAAAAAGAGTAATGCAGGTCATCGACCACTGCACCATTTATTTCCTCATTGCCGGAACATACACCCCTATTCTGCTCTGCGCGGTACGGAAAATATCTCCGGCTCTTGCATGGATACTTTTCGGTGTGGTATGGGGAGTTTCGGCAATCGCTACGGTATTTACCGCAATTGATTTAAAGAAATATTCAAAGCTCTCTATGGTGTGCTACATCGGCATCGGCTGGGTCATAGTTCTCGCCGCCAAGACAACGTATCAGGCAATCGGTGCAGGAGGATTCGCGTTTCTGCTTATCGGCGGAATCTTCTATACCGTCGGCGCTGTACTCTACGGACTCGGCAAAAAACGCCGCTATATGCACTCGGTTTTTCACCTTTTCGTCGTTGCAGGCAGTATGATGCACTTCTTCTGCATCTTCTTCTATGTGATCTGAAATGTTGAAAATCATGTTGAAACAATGTTGAATAATGTTAAAAAATCAGCCGGGTATGTTGAAAACCCCGACTGATTTTTCTTTTGTATAAATCATATTTTTACTTATCCGGATTTTCTCTCGTAAAATCATATTGATTCCGTACACTTTTCGGCTATATTACGATGTTCTCAGCATATGTTAACACGTGTTGGCAATGTTGAACACTGTTAACTGATAATGATAATGTAAATGATAATGATAATGATAATGTTAATGTTAATGTTAATGATATTGTAACTGATAAGGTAAATGAGCCGCAGCGCGTCCTAAGCTCATTATTTCAGTCAGCACCGATAGCAACAGATTAACCCGAACGTTTTTTCTTTTTTTATAAAAATTACTTGCTTTTTTTTTCAAAATGTGATATAATTTTTTTAATTGTTGAATTTTTGAAAGGGGATTCACCTATGGCGAAAAAGAAGGACTACGGAAACGACAGTATTACCATGCTGAAAGGCGCTGATAAGGTAAGAAAACGTCCTGCCGTAATTTTTGGATCGGACGGTCTTGACGGCTGCGAGCACTCGATTTTCGAGGTTATTTCTAACTCGATCGATGAGGCGCGCTCGGGCTTCGGAAGCAAAATTATCATAACGCATTTCAGAAACCACGATATTGAAGTCGAGGACTTCGGCCGAGGCTGTCCCGTAGACTACAACAGCGTTGAAAAGCGCTATAACTGGGAGCTTGTCTACTGCGAGCTTTACGCAGGCGGCAAGTATGACTCCGACGCCGAATCCTACGAATACTCTCTCGGACTGAACGGTCTGGGACTCTGCGCGACTCAGTTTTCATCGGAATTCATGGACGTTGAAGTTGTCCGCGACGGCTTCAGATACGAGCTTCACTTCGAGAAAGGCGAGAATGTCGGAGGACTCAGAAAAGAACCATGCAAACGCCGTCAGACAGGCACTAAAACACGCTGGCGCCCTGACCTCGACGTATTCACCGACATTAACGTATCGGATGATTATTTCTGCGATATTCTCAAACGTCAGGCTGTCGTTAATCCGAATATACTTTTTGTATTCAGAAGTGAAAATGAATCAGGCTCATTTGACGAAAAAGAGTTCATCTATGAAAACGGAATCACCGATTATGTTTCGGAAATCGTCGGTGACAAGGCGCTTACCTCTGTCCAGCACTGGCAGTCCGACAGAAAGGGACGCGACCGCGAGGACAAGCCCGAATACAAAGTCAAGCTTGATGTGGCGTTAACGTTCTCCAATCAGGTCAAAAAGGTCGAATACTACCATAATTCGAGCTTTCTCGAGCACGGCGGCTCACCCGAACGTGCAGTCCGTCAGGCATTCGTTTCACAGCTTGACAGCTATCTGAAAGCAAATAACGGCTACAACAAAAATGAATCAAAAATTACATTCAGCGATGTTGAGGAGTGCCTTGTGCTTGTATCTTCGTCCTTTTCTACACAGACCTCCTACGAAAACCAGACTAAAAAGGCGATTACGAACAAGTTCGTCTATGAGGCGATGACGGATTTCCTCAAGCATAATCTTGAAGTCTATTTCATCGAAAATCCCGACGAAGCCGAACGGATCGCAAAGCAGGTTCTCATCAATAAGCGAAGCCGTGAAAACGCTGAAAAAATCCGCCAGAATACGCGTAAAAAGCTATCGGGTACGATTGATCTGGCAAATATGGTCGAAAAATTCGTGGACTGCCGCACCAAAGATACTTCACGGCGCGAAATCTACATCGTGGAGGGCGATTCGGCTCTCGGCTCGGTCAAGCTCGCACGCGATGCAGAATTTCAAGCTGTTATCCCCGTCCGCGGAAAAATTCTGAACTGCCTCAAAGCCGAGTATACAAAGATTTTCAAAAGCGAAATCATAACCGATCTGATCAAGGTCCTCGGCTGCGGAGTCGAGGTAACGTCCAAGGCGAACAAGGAGCTTTCAACATTCAATATCGACAATTTCCGCTGGAATAAAATCATCATCTGTACCGATGCCGATGTGGACGGCTTCCAGATACGAACGCTGATTCTGACAATGCTCTACAGGCTGACTCCTACGCTGATTGAGCAGGGATATGTTTATATCGCCGAATCTCCGCTGTTTGAGATCAATACAAAGGAAAAAACATATTTCGCATATACCGAGCAGGAAAAACAGCGTATTCTTGCTGAAATCGGCGATAAAAAGCACACGATCCAGCGCTCGAAAGGTCTCGGTGAAAACGAACCTGATATGATGTCGCTGACAACTATGAATCCCGATACGCGCCGGCTTATTAAGGTTACGTCCAACGATATACGCGAATCGGCAGAGGTCTTCGAGATGCTGCTCGGCGACGATCTGCAGGGACGAAAGGACTATATTTCAGAGCACGGCAGCGAATATCTCGAGCTTGCCGACATCAGCTGATAAGGAGGCTTCATAATGCCAAGAAAAAAAGAATCCCCCAAGAAAAATACCGCTCCGAAGCACGAAGCATACATCGAAGGCTCGGGAATCGTTGTTGACGGCGAAATCACCGGACTTCTCAAAAATAACTATATGCCATATGCCATGAGCGTTATCATATCCCGTGCGCTTCCCGAAATCGACGGCTTCAAGCCCTCGCACCGCAAGCTTCTCTACATGATGTACAAGCGCGGTCTGCTCAGCCCCGACAAAGAACGCTCAAAGTCCGCAAACGTCGTCGGCGAGACGATGAAGCTGAATCCTCACGGAGACGCTGCTATTTACGAAACAATGGTACGTCTGACCCGCGGAAACGAAGCTCTGCTCCACCCTTTTGTGGACTCCAAGGGTAATTTCGGCAAGCAGTATTCGAGTAAAATGCGCTATGCCGCAGCCCGTTACACCGAGGTCAAGCTCGAAAAAATCTGCAATGAACTGTTCCGCGACATCGACAAGGAAACTGTCGATTTCGTTCCGAATTATGATAATACAATGACCGAGCCGACGCTCCTCCCTGCTACTTTCCCGACGGTACTCGTCAATGCGAACACGGGTATAGCCGTCGGAATGGCAAGCAATGTCTGTCCGTTCAACCTTGAGGAAGTCTGTGAAACCTGCATCGCACTGATGAAAGACCCGAATCACGATATCCTCAGCACTCTGAAGGGTCCCGATTTCCCGGGCGGAGGCATGATGCTCTACGACGAGGCGGAGCTGAACAAGGTCTACGAAACAGGCAGAGGCAGCATCAAGGTGCGCTCAAAGTATAATTACGATAAGTCCTCGAACTGTCTTGAAATCACGGAAATCCCATATACTACGACCATCGAGGCTATTATCGACAAGATTGTCGAGCTTGTTAAGGCAGGCAAAATCCGCGAAATCTCCTACATCCGCGACGAGACCGACATCGACGGACTTAAAATCGCAATCGACCTCAAACGCGGTACAGACCCGGATAAGCTAATGCAGAAGCTCTACCGTCTGACTCCGCTTCAGGACGCGTATCCCTGCAATTTCAACATACTTATCGCAGGTACTCCGAAAGTTATGGGAGTCCGCGAGATTCTCACAGAATGGACGGCTTTCCGCGAGGAATGCGTAAGCCGGCGGACTTACTATGACCTGCACAAAAAGATGGATAAGCTTCATATGCTTGAAGCTCTGGCGAAAATTCTTCTCGACATCGACAAGGCAATCCGTATAATCCGCGAGACCGAAAATGAAGCCGATGTAGTTCCAAACCTGATGATAGGCTTCGGAATCGACGAAATACAGGCGGAATATGTCGCCGAAATCAAGCTGAGAAACATCAATAAACAGTATATTCTCCGCCGTATCGAGGAGGTTGATTCTCTCAAGGCTGAAATCGCCGAGCTTGAGGAAATTCTAAAGGACAAGAAAAAAATCCGCAAAATCATCGTCGGAGAGCTCCGCGAGGTCATCAAAAACTACGCAAAACCGCGAAAAACGCTGTTCTACTATAAATCAGACGTTGAGGACGAGGAGCTTGCCGATGACACTCCGGACTACCCTGTTAATATTTTTGTTTCAGCTGAGGGATATTTCAAGAAAATCACCCCTCAGTCACTCCGCATGAGCAGCGAACAGAAGCTCAAAGAGGGCGACTATATTACGCAGAGCTTCGAGAGTTCCAACCGTTCCGACCTCCTGTTTTTCTCCGATTCTGCCCAGTGCTACAAGTCCAGGGCAAGCGCATTCGATGACTCCAAGGCGAGCGTTATGGGCGATTATATTCCGGCAAAGCTCAGCTTCGACGAGGGAGAAAACCTCTGTTCTGTCGTGCCGACTACGGATTACAGCGGATATATGATGTTTTTCTTTGAAAACGGAAAGGCTGCCAAGGTTCCTCTTAATTCCTACGAGACCAAGACGAACCGCAAGAAGCTTGCCAAAGCATATTCCGACAAATCCCCGCTTATCGGCGCAATTTTCATTGCCGATGACTGCGATATTCTGCTCAGAAGCTCAAGCGGTCATGCACTGGTATTTAATACAGCCATGATCCTCCCCAAAACAACCAGAGATTCACAGGGTGTTCAGGTCATGACGCTCCGAAAGAGTGCAAAACTCACCTCGGCTGCGATTATCGAAGCAGAGCAAGCCGCAGACCTCGAGAAATACCGCTCCAAAAACGTCCCGGCAGCCGGCAAGCCTGCAAAGGAGCTTGGTGACTCAAATCAGCTTATGTTTTAAACTATAGCAATCAAAAAAATATAAAGGTGGATTCTGTGGGGCTTCACCCCACAAACCCACCTCTGAAAAAAGTTTTTATAGATTCCCTTATGGCAGATACTTTCAAAAAAAGTAAACGCAAAAAAGACACAGCCAAAGCTGTGCCTTTTAAAATGCGCTTAATGTATTAACTTTACTTAACAATGAACTTGTCAATCGCCTTGAAGAAATCTTCTGCGTCGTCTGTGTGAGCGGTAATCTCAATCGGCTTTGAGAGGTCAAGGCTGAAGATTCCCATGATTGACTTTGCGTCTACCGCGTATCTTCCCGAAATGAGGTCGATGTCGAAATCGTAGCGCATTACAATGTTTACGAATTCCTTAACATCATTGATTGCCGGAAGTGCAACTGTTGCCTTTGTCATAATAACTACCTCCTGTGTGTTTTGTTCGGTTATTTATTTATCCATCCTTGCGATATTCCCTATCGCACCTTTATAATAGCACTTTATTTTCACATTGTCAAGGCATTCTGAGCATTTTCGTTGTTTTGGCATAATATAGGGTGTTAATTGTCCGACTTTTTGTAAACTGTAAACCATGCACAAATATATATTGTCGAATTTGTGCAGTGTACACATAAAATGTTATGTGTGGAATTGTTTTAAACGTGGTGAACTATGTATAAGGTATTTTATCTAACATTCGGCTGTAAGGTCAATCAGTATGAAACTGAATGTCTGAAAGCCGTCTTTTCAGAAAAAGGATTTGCGGCGGTCACAATGCCGTCTGAGGCTGACGTAATTGTCGTAAATTCATGCACGGTCACTTCATCGGGCGACAGCAAATCGCTTTATGCAGTCAGAAAGCTCCGGCGCGAGCGTCCCGAAGCCGTAATCGTCCTCACAGGCTGTCTCCCTCAGACGAGCGAAAAACTCCGCGACGAGCTGACCGAAGCAGATATTATTACCGGTACGCGCGACCGCTGCTCGATACCCGACCTTGTTCTTGATTTTATTGAGAACCGCAGCAGAACTGTTTTTGTCCGTGAATACGGCAGGAACGACAGCTTTGAAACTATGCCGTGCGGCAGTATATCGGGAAAAACACGCGCTTTTGTCAAGATTCAGGACGGCTGCGACAGATTTTGCAGCTACTGCATTATCCCCTATTCACGCGGAAGATGCCGCTCAAAGCCGATCGAAAGCCTGAGAACCGAGATTGCATCTCTCGCTGAAGCAGGTCATCGCGAAATTGTGCTTGTTGGAATAAATCTTGCGTTCTACGGGAGAGAATTCGGACTTCGCCTCGCCGACGCAGTGGAGCTTTGCTGCGGAATCGACGGTGTGGAACGCGTACGGCTCGGTTCGCTCGAACCGGAGGAAATCACTGATTCCGACCTTGAAAGGCTCGCGGCTCAGAGCAAATTCTGTCCGCAGTTTCATTTGTCGCTTCAAAGCGGCTGCAATCGGACACTGAAAGCTATGAACAGGCGTTACACTGCGGAAGAATACATGGAGCTTGTGAAAAAAATCCGCCTCCGCTTCCCCGACTGTGCCTTTACAACGGACATGATGACTGGCTTTCCCACCGAGACGGACGAGGACTTCGAGGAGTCAATGCGCTTCGCCGAAGCAGTCGGATTCGCAAAAATTCACGTTTTTCAGTACTCGCCGAGAGAGGGTACGCCTGCGGCACGAATGCCACAGCTCCCGAAAAAGGTGAAATCCGAACGCGCCGACAGATTAAAGGCGCTTTCTGCACAGCTTCATGAGGAATACCTGAAAAGCCGCGTAGGAGCGACGGTTCCCGTACTTTTTGAACAGGAAAATTCCCCTGATTTTCACCAGGGATATGCTCCGGATTATACTTTAATAAAAATTGCCCGAAAAAATTCAAAAAAAAGTTTGCGTAATTCTATTTTTTATGTTAAAATAGAAGAGTACAGGTCGGACTATTGTATCGGCTCTATTGTTCCGGAGAATTCTCCGTACTGATCCCGGAAATTCTGTTCAAAGGGACAAGCTGACAATATCCCGGTTGTCAGGGGAACAATGATTAAATCATGCCTTGCGGCTTGGCGCAGCGGATTTGGTCAGAACTTCCTGAAAATGATTATATTTTTAAATAAGGAGATAGTACTATGTCTGTATTCCGAATTTATGTTGAAAAAAAGCCTGAGTTTGCCGTTGAAGCACAGTCAGTTCTCAGCGACGTGCGTACTGCGCTCAGACTCGGCATCACAGGTGTCAGAATTCTCAACCGCTACGATGCCGACAGGCTCAGCCGCGAGGACTTTGAGGCCGCAATAAACACCGTATTTTCCGAGCCTGCCGTTGATGTGACCTATACCGAGCTCCCGCCTGTCAGCACCAATGAGCGTATTTTTGCCGTTGAGTACCTGCCGGGACAGTTCGACCAGCGCGCCGACAGCTGCGAGCAGTGTATCCAGATCCTTCGTCAGGGCGAGCGCTGCCGCGTTAAGAATGCGAGAATATACATTATAAGCGGAGTACTGACCGACGAGGAATTCGATAAGCTCAAAGCCTATATAATCAACCCCGTTGAGAGCCGCGAGGCTTCCCTCGAACCGGTAAAGTCCCTCGATACGAATTACAATATCCCCACCACTGTTGAGGAGCTGGAGGGCTTCATCAATCTCAATGACGCCGGTCTCAATGCGTTTATTCAGAAATTCGGTCTTGCAATGGACTTTGACGACATCAAGTTCTGTCAGGACTATTTCCGCAATACCGAAAAACGTAACCCCACGATCACCGAAATCCGCATGATCGACACATACTGGTCGGACCACTGCCGCCATACCACATTTCTCACCAACGTAAATGACGTTAAAATCGACGCTCCTTACATCAAGGACACCTATGATATGTATATTAATGTCCGCGAGGAGCTTGGCAGGACGGACAAGCCTGTTACTCTCATGGATCTGGGAACTATTGCTGCAAAGAAGCTCAAAGCTGACGGCCGTCTCCCCGACCTCGACGAGAGCGAGGAAATCAATGCCTGCTCGGTAAAAATTAAGGTTGACATCGACGGCGAGCTTGAGGACTGGATTCTCATGTTCAAAAACGAGACTCACAATCACCCCACCGAAATCGAACCGTTCGGCGGTGCGGCGACCTGTCTCGGCGGAGCTATCCGTGACCCGCTTTCGGGACGTTCATATGTATATCAGGCAATGCGTGTAACGGGCGCTGCCAACCCGCTCGTCCCCGTTGAGGACACAATCGCAGGCAAACTTCCCCAGAGAAAAATCACCGTCGGAGCGGCTAACGGCTACAGCTCATACGGAAACCAGATCGGACTGGCAACAGGTCACGTTTCAGAGGTTTATCACCCCGGCTATGTGGCTAAAAGAATGGAGATCGGCGCAGTTCTCGGAGCTGCTCCCGCTGAAAATATCAGGCGTGAAGCTCCCGTTCCGGGCGATATTGTAATTCTGCTCGGCGGAAAGACAGGCAGAGACGGCTGCGGCGGAGCTACAGGTTCTTCCAAGTCCCACACCCTTGAATCCCTCGAACACTGCGGCGCAGAGGTTCAGAAGGGCAATCCTCCCGAGGAAAGAAAGCTTCAGCGTCTGTTCAGAAAACCCGAAGTTACGCGCATGATCAAGCGCTGCAACGACTTCGGTGCAGGCGGCGTTTCCGTAGCTATCGGTGAGCTTACCGATGGTCTTGTAATCAACCTCAATGCTGTTCCAAAGAAGTACGACGGTCTTGACGGAACCGAAATCGCAATAAGCGAATCTCAGGAGCGTATGGCTGTTGTCATTGCACCCGAGGATCTGGAAGCATTCATGGCTGAGGCCAAAAAGGAAAATCTTGAAGCAACTCTCGTTGCCGATGTTGTGGAAGAGCCTCGTCTGAAAATGAACTGGAACGGCAATACGATCGTTGACCTTTCAAGAGAATTCCTCAACTCCAACGGTGCACCGAAATATACTGATATTTCCGTAGAATCGCCCTCTGACACGTCCGCGCAGGAGATAACGGACTGCGCTGATTCGTGGACTGAGCTTATGTCAAATCTTAACGTATGCTCGCAGAAGGGTCTTGTTGAAAAATTCGACT
Source organism: Oscillospiraceae bacterium (assembly GCA_029007035.1). Classification (GTDB taxonomy): domain Bacteria; phylum Bacillota; class Clostridia; order Oscillospirales; family Ruminococcaceae; genus Ruminococcus. The sequence continues at coordinate 2,212 of JAQXHC010000016.1, read as the reverse complement.
CAACTATCGGAGCAGGTACTGTTCTTATGCCATACGGCGGAGCATATCAGATGACTCCTTCACAGGCAATGGCAGCGAAAATCCCCGTCCTCAAAGGCGAAACGACCACCTGTTCGCTCATGGGCTGGGGTTATAATCCCGATATATCCGAAAAGAGTCCTTATCACGGAGCAATGCTGGCTGTTGTCGAATCGATCGCAAAGGTCGTTGCAGCAGGCGGCTCATACAAGAAGTGCTGGCTCACATTCCAGGAATATTTCGAGAGAACCCAGAACGACCCGAAGCGCTGGGGCAAGCCTATGGCGGCTCTTCTCGGAGCTTTCAGAGCACAGCTTGAAATGGGATGCGGCTCAATCGGCGGAAAGGACTCCATGAGCGGTACTTTCGAGCAGATCGACGTTCCTCCGACGCTTGTTTCTTTCGCAGTTTCGACTGCTTCAGCTGATAAGGTCGTATCGACCGAGTTCAAGTCAGCAGGAAGCGATGTTATCATGATTGCTCCCGACTATGACGAGAACGGACTCCCGGTTTTCGACAGCGTTAAAAAATGCTTCGACAGGGTTGAGGAAATAATTGCCTCCGACCGCGCAAAGGCAATCTGGACTGTCGGCTACGGCGGTGTTGCTGAGGGTATCGCTAAGATGTGCTTCGGAAACAAGCTCGGCTTCGAGTTTACGTCACGTCTCACTCCCCAGCAGCTTTACAGCCCGTGCTACGGCGCTTTCATCATTGAGCTCAGCGGCAATGCAATGCCCTATGAGACTGTTATCGGTAAAACTCTCAGCGACTACAAAATTCTCTGTCTCGACTATACCGTCAGCCTTGATACGCTCCAGCGCGTATGGGAGGGCAAGCTTGAATCCGTATTCCCCTGCCGCATAAAGACAGCAGACATTACTCCCGAAACCTATTCATACAGTGAGAAGCTCCGTGTTTCACCTGCAATTAAAACGCCCAGACCGCGCGTGCTTATCCCCGTTTTCCCGGGCACAAACTGCGAATACGACACTGCACGCGCTTTCGAGAAAGCAGGCGCAATTGCCGAAACTATCGTTATCCGCAACCTTTCCGCAGGCGACATTGAGGACTCTGTTGAATGCTTCGAGAGAGCTGTCAAGCAGTCACAGATCATCATGATACCCGGCGGCTTCAGCGGCGGTGACGAGCCTGAGGGCAGCGGTAAATTCATCACCGCATTCTTCCGCAACCCCAAAATCAAGGACGCCGTTCACGAGCTTCTCAAAAAGCGCGACGGACTTATGCTCGGTATCTGCAACGGATTCCAGGCTCTTATCAAGCTCGGACTTGTTCCATACGGCGAGATCGTCGACATGACTGACGAATCCCCCACGCTTACATTTAATACCATCGCACGTCACCAGTCAATGATGGTCCGCACGAGAATTGCTTCAAACAAATCTCCATGGCTCAGCGGCTGCGAGGTCGGCGACATCCACACAGTTCCGATCTCACACGGTGAGGGACGCTTTGTAGCTCCGCTCAGCCTGATTCAGAGACTCGCGGGCAACGGTCAGATTGCAACTCAGTATGTCGACATGGACGGAAATCCGACTATGGACATCAGATACAATCCTAATACTTCCATTGACGCTATTGAGGGCATCACTTCGCCTGACGGACGTATCCTCGGCAAAATGGGACACAGTGAGCGTAAAGGCAGCTATATCTGCAAGAACGTTCCCGGCGAAAAGGAACAGAAAATCTTTGAAAGCGGCGTAGCTTACTTCAAATAATTATTTCCGGATACCTATGCTGTCCTGCGGGACAGCAGGATATCCACAGGTATTAAAAATCACTTTGTTGAATAAAGTCTGATTCCAACAATGCGGAATTTAGAATAATCTGTTAATTAAGCCTGAGGCTTGATTATATAAAAATCATTTTTAAGGAGATTGCTGTTTGAAGAAAAACAACACCTTGGAGATTGTAAGCTGACCGGGAGGTTTGCGTAAATTACAGTCTCGCACAAGCCTCCCAGTATTGCAGTCAACAATCATCAGGAGGAAAAATCAATGAATAAAAATGACTACATTATCCGCTTGGAAACACCGGCAGATTATGCAGAGGTTGAAAACCTGACAAGAGAGTCGTTCTGGAACGTATACCGTCCGGGCTGTCTGGAGCATTATGTGCTTCATTGTTACCGTGACCGGGATGATTTTGTGCCGGAACTCGATTTTGTAATGGAAAA
>JAQXHC010000015.1 GCA_029007035.1 Oscillospiraceae bacterium | reverse complement strand
CGGTTCATGCAAGGTTTACGATACACTCGGAAATGATATTTCTGATAAGGTAACAGTAAGCGGCGGTGTAATTGAAATCAAAGCAGTTACAACTACTACAACCGAAACTTCGACAACTCCGACAGAGACTGAGACAGAAACTACACCTACAGAAACTGAAACAGAAACCACACCTACAGAAACTGAGACAGAAACTACACCTACAGAGACCAAGACAGAAACTACACCGACAGAGACTACATCGACAACAACAACTGCTACTGAAACTACAGTAGAAACAGTTACAGTTGCTCCCGGCGCTGCTCTGTGGCAGATTAGCGGTACAACAATTACCGAAAGCGATTCTGACCAGACTGTAACGCTTCCGTGTCTCGTAACAAACGGCGGTGATCCGGCACTTGCAGTAGCAGGCGCAGAGTTCACAATTGTAACTCCTGATGGTCTTATACTTACAGGAGTAGTAGGTTCAGAGGGTTATGGTGCCGATATCGACAGAAACGACACCAAGAGCAACTATGCTTTTGTCAATGAATCAGGCAAGGGCGTTGTTGCACCCGACGGTTCAAAGGTATTTGAGCTTACAATAACAGTTCCCGGCGGCACAGCTCCCGGCGAATACATTGTAGATTTCGGTGAGTGCAAGATATATGACGCTTCCGGAAACGATGTTTCTGAAAGAGTTGTAACTAAGGGTGGAACAATTGAGATCGTAGCTAAAACAACAACTACGACTGAAACTGCAACAACCACAACTGTTACAGAAACTACACCTACAGAAACCGAGACAGAAACTACACCTACAGAAACCACAACTGCAACAACCGAGACTACACCGGTAACTACAGTAACCACAGTAACTACAGTTACAACAACAGTTACCGAAACAACAACAACTGTAGCTCCCGGATTTGCTCTTTGGGAAATCAGTGGAACAACAATTGAGTATAGTGACGCTGATCAGACTGTAACAATTCCTTGTCTCGTTACAAACGGCGACCCGGCACTTGCAGTAGCAGGCGCAGAGTTCATGATCGTAACAGCTGACGGTCTTGTACTTACAGGAGTAGTTGGTTCTGAGGGTTATGGTGCCGAAATCGACAGAAATGATACCAAGAACAACTATGCATTTGCCAACGAATCCGGTGCAGGTGTTGTAGCTGAGGATGGTGCAAAGGTATTTGAGCTTACAATCACGGTTGCCGGCAAGACACCTGAGGGTGTTTATAGCATTGACTTTGATTCGTGCAAGGTATATGATGCAAATGGAAACGATGTTTCAGGTAAGGTTATAACCAGAAACGGAGCAATCACAATTGTTGGCAAGCCTGAAACCAGCACATCAACTTCAACATCTACTTCAACATCAACATCTACTTCAACATCTACAACTACATCCACAACTACATCCACAACTACAACTACAACAGCTCCTTCAGTTGAAACAACAACATCGGTATATGTTGAAATCAAGAATCCTATCGTAGGTTACTACTTCTCGCATGACTATCGTCTGTTTAACAACAACGGAGCAAAGGGTCAGCTTGGAACAGTAATTATGTACTACGTTGGTGAGGACGGTGCTCTTATCAAGAGTGAGGATATCACAGCCAAGGTTGACTTTGGCAATCAGTCTCCTCAGAACACATACGATAAGAACAACAAAACCTTTAAGTATGCTGTTAAGCTTTATCTGAACGGCAAGGAACTTACCGATAAGAATAATAAGGCTGTTACAGTTACAGCGTACATTGGTGTAAAGGGTGACGTAAACCTTGATAATCTGGCTGACGCGACGGACGCATCAAGAGTTCTCGCATATTATGCAGCTGTACAGACAGGTTCAAACCCTGATACAACAACACTTTATGCAAGCGATAAAGAACTTGATAACCTCTGCGCATTCCTTGGAGACGTTAACATGAACGAATTCAACGCTGAGAACTTCAAGGTTGCTAAGACCGCTGCAAACAACAAGAACGGTAAACGTCTGTTAGACGCAACAGATGCTTCCGCAATTCTTAATTACTATGCAAGACGTCAGACAACAAACAAGCTTACCGATAACCAGATTTGGGTTCAGGTACTTGGTGTTGACAACGTAATTTCAGCAAAATAATTTAAGATTTAATTGAGCAGGCTTTTCAGTCTGCTCAAATTTTTATATATTTCCAGAAAAGTCATAATTTATATGTTGACATAGCAAAAATATAATGATAGAATTAAGACTACAGAAAGAACAAGAATATACTCGATCATGTTATGCTAAAGAATCCCAGACCCTATTTTGCGATGTTTCGGCAGTTGAGTTTGTGAAATGCGTACAAAAATGCACTTTAAGAACTGTTTATTATTTTTGCATAAAATACATTATTTAGCTTGACTTATAAGACAGAATGTGATAGAATATATGTATAAATCTTTGAAATAGCGATAGCTATGCATATCGCTGTTTCACTGACAAACCCGAAACAGACTTCGGAGTCTCCTTGTACATAAGGCGAATAAAACCGCAGTGCTCGTTGACGGTAAATAAAAATTAAGAGAGGTTTAGAACAATGAAGAAGTCACTTTTCAAGAGAGCAGTTGCTGCTTGTGCAGCTGTACCGCTCGCTCTCACACAGTGTCTGACTTATTCTTTTGCTGCAACCGACAACGACTATGTTGAATTTGCAAATGAGGGCGTTTCGGTTTATGCAAATGAGTCTGATGCTCAATCAATCTCTGTAGGCAGTATGCTTGCGATTGCTCCTGATACCCCTGAATTAACTGAAAATGTACAGGTTTCCGACTGGAATGAAAATCTTAATCTGGCTATCACAATGGCGGCACCCGGTACAACAAATTTTGATCTTGCCACATTTAAGCAGATTGCAATCAATAATTCCGGCAGATACAGCGGAATTGTTTCTGCTTTCATTGAGAAGGCAGAAAATGCTAAATGCGTAATCAGCTCTGCCGGCGAAATCACACTTACAGCTGATTTCAGTGATATAAGTGGTGTAATTGCTGACGAAGCTCAGGGACGCGTTGACAAGGCAATTGAGGATGCTGTAAACAGCTATCCTGATGCTGATTTTACTGCTATCAAAAATGTTGATTTCAGCAGACTTGGAGATATATCCGGTAAGATTGTTGTTGTAATTGACGGCAAACAGCTCAAGAGTTCAACAACAGTTCCTGTTTCGTTCAAGATCGAACTGAATGACGGCAGCAGCCTTTCAATCAAAGATTCAGCTGTATATTTGCTGGGCAAGTATAAGGATGCTAAGGATGCTGTTAATGATACAGTAAAATTAGTTGATGATGTAAATGTTGTCGCAGATATTCAGAAGGATATCGACAAGATGTTTGCTAATTATGACAGCAAGATCGTGAATGCACTTGACAAAATCGATAATGTACTTTCACCCGACTACAGCAAGACAAAGAGCTTTGCTACAACAGCCGATGCTCTTGCAGCTGCTAAGGCTTGGGCAGAAAAGAAGAATATTCCCGGTGCATCTAAGATTCCTGCTTCCGCAACAGAACTTCTCACATCCGGCGATACCGCAAAGCTTTTTGCTGATGTAGTATCTCAGATTGATTCAATTTCTGATTTTGTTGTTACAAATATCGATGCTGCAGAGCTTGGCGCAGTAATTGATGATATGTATGACATTGAAGTTTCACTCAATGCAGGCGTTGCAACTCTCAATGCTAAGCTCCCCGACGCTGAGCAGGCAGAAGTTATCAAGTACTACGAAGAGGAGAAATTCCAGCAGGTAACTGATACATGGAAAGAAATTTCTGTAACAGTTGATCTCAATGCACTTTCAACAGGCGATGGCTCTGTTACCGTTGAGCTTGAGAGACATCTTGTAAAGACTCCGATTGCTACAACAACTACAACAACAGAGACTACCACAGAAACCACAACTACAACTACTACAACTACAACAACAGAGACTACCACAGAAACCACAACTGAAACAACAACAGAGACTACCACAGAGACCACAACTGAAACAACAGAGACTACCACAGAGACCACAACTGAAACAACAGAGACTACCACAGAGACCACAACTGAAACTACAACAGAGACTACTACAGAGACCACAACCGAAACTACAACAGAGACCACGACTGAAACTACCACAACAGAGACTACAACTGAAACTACAACAACAACTTCGTTTGTAGGCGTAGTCGGAAGAATTGAAGTTTCAGGCAACGGCTATTATTTCTCGCACGATAAGAACGAATTCAATAAGAATCAGATCAGCAACCTTGTAATCTATAACGTTTACACTGATGGTGAGACTGAATCAAGAGAAATTGCTGAAGATTCCGACGCTGAACTCATTTCTTTCGGCGGTAAGACTCCTGCAAATACATACAGCAAGGACAACAAGACCTTTAAGTATGCAGTTTCCGTTTACTATGACGGCAAGGCACTTATGGGTACAGATGGAACTCCTGTTACCATGACTGTATATATCGGCGTTAAGGGCGATGCAAACCTTGATAACATAGCTGATGCTAAGGATGCTTCAGCAGTTCTTGCATACTATGCAGATGTACAGACAGGTAAGAAGCCTGAAGATTCATCAATAAGCGGCAACAGTGACAAGGCTCTCGAGAACCTCGGCGCATTCCTCGCTGACGTTGATATGAATGAGAACAGCGCAGATAACTTTGCTAATGAAAAGACAACTGCCAATAACAAGAATGGTAAGCGTCTTGTTGATGCTAAGGATGCATCGACTATCCTTAACTTCTATGCTTCGAAGCAGACAAGTACAAAGGATGCATACGATATCTGGAAGGCAATCCTTGGCGATTATATTCGCTGATTAAGGTCATTAACTGACTAAATGCAATGTTAAAGCCGGCTGTCATCACCGGCGGCCGGCATAACATAAATTAAAAACTATAAAACTTGAAAGGAAAATTAACAATGAGAAAGAATTCATTAAAGAGAATTTTTGCATCACTCGCTATGACTGCTGTTGCTACAGCTTCAATTGCTGCAGTTCCTGCTTTTGCTGAGGGTGAAGAGTCTACTACAGATCCTAACGCTGCAGAGGAAACAACTGCAGAAGAGACAGCTGCAGAGGAGACAACTGAAGAAGAGTCTGTTGGTATCGGACCTCAGGCTGACGGTTCATACCGCTTCATCGATGGTACTGTTCTTACAGAGGCTGAAATTGCTGCTTCAGAGGGCAAGCCTGTTATTTCTGTTCCTACAATCGAAGTTAACGAAAAGGAAGCTGCAGGCAAGAAGGTTGCTGTTACACTCAGCGTAAGCGGTACAACTCCATGGGCTTCATCAGGTATTCACCTTTTCTATGATGAAAAGCTTACTCTTGACGTAAAGAGCAATGGTAAGGTTAACTACGAAGAGGGCGAAGCTGTAGCTGACCTCGAGCAGAAGCTTGTTAAGGAAAACGAAGCTGACCTTGCAAAGGGTGTATTCTTCACATCAGGTGCAACTGCTGACTACGGTACAAATGGTGCAATGTACACAGTATACTTCACACTTCCTGCTGATGCAAAGGCTGGCGATGTGTATGGACTCAACCTCACATATGTTGAGAATGACTGCTTCACAAACCAGGCTAAGGATAAGGCAATGGAAGCTTATGCATTCACACACCTCGTAAGCGGTGCTATCAAGGTTGTTGGCGAAGCAACAGCTGCTCCTACAACAGCTGCTACAACAGCTGCTCCTACAACAGCTGCTCCTACAACAACTGCTCCTAAGAACGATGCTCCTCACACAGGTGTAGCAGGCGTTGGTGCTGCTGTAGCAGGTCTTGCTGTAGCTGCTGGTGCTGCTTTTGTTCTCAGAAAGAAGGAAGACTAATTTAAATTAGTCATTACTAAATAATAAAAAGCTCCTCACACGAGGAGCTTTTTATATATCCATAAAAAATGAGCAGTAACCCGTTAGTATTTTTTTTCAGGCGGAATATAGTTTATACCGCCCCAGCCGTCAATATTTGAGCGGCGCATTGCACCGAAAATCCTGTCTTTGAAGCCGTGATCGGCTTTTTCTTTTTCAGCGAGAAATTCTTTCATTGACTGTCTGTTAGTATGTCCGTCGGCAGGACACTTCGACTTGATAATCGGCAGTCCGCATTTAAGCGCAGTCTTTCGTATTTCACGTTCAGGAGCAAAAACAAGCGGACGGATTAAGTGAATCTGTTTGCGGGAAAGATATGAGACCGGTGAAAAGCAGCCGATTCGTCCTTCAGTAAAGAGATTCATCATAAAAGTTTCAACAGCATCATCGAAATTATGTCCAAGTGCGATTTTATTGCATCCGTACTTGAGCGTTGCATCATGAAGTGCACCTCTCCTCATTCTGGCACAAAGGCTGCATGGATTTGTTTCGTTTCTGACGTTGAAAACGATTTCTCCGATTTGAGTAGGTATAACATGATATTCAATGCCCGAACTTTCGCATAATTCAGCAATAGGAGAGTAGTCTCCTGTTTCACCGTTAAATCCGGGATCAAGAGTAACAGCGGTAAGTGAGTAATCAATCCCGATAAATCGCTTCAAAAGTATTAGTCCGTTCAACAGAATAACGCTGTCTTTTCCGCCTGAAACTCCGACACAGATACGGTCGCCGTCATGAATCAGATCAAATTCCTGAATAGCCTTGCGCATATAACCTAAAATTTTCTGCATATAATCTCTCCAAATCAAAAATAAAGTGGATATATTAGATATTATAGCATAAACTAATGAAATTTGCAAATATATCTTGCAAAATCACTGAAAATAATATATAATAAAATAGCAGAAAATTTTAAATAGAAAGGGAACAAACAAATGGACGAACAGTTAAAGCACTTACTCATCCTTCTTGGTGGAATTGCTGCTGTATTGATACTGATTATTATTTTATTCAGCAGAAAAAGCTTTTTTATGAAATTTATGTCGATTTTTCTTGAGGACACCTCGGTTGAACAGGAAAAGCCCTCACCAAGAAGCAGAAATGGCGCTCCGAACGGAAATCAGAACTTTTACAGCGAAAATGTGAATACTTCACAGCGGCGTTCCGGCGGTGATGTACAGAAAAAGACATCTGAGCCAATCGTTGAAATGGCTACGCTTATAAGAAAAAGCGACGATCGTCTTCGTGTAATCGAAAGTACCGGTCAGCAGAAACTCATTGACGAGTATTATGAGCTTGTTTTTGTGACGAGAAAAGGCAAAACACTTAAAATCGAATGTTCTCGCGATGCCTACGAACGTGTTCCGTTCAATCAGCAGGGGTCACTTACATACAAGCGGAATACCCTCGTAAAATTTAAGTACTATGAGGATGTTGTATATAACAACTGACGGCGAGAGGTGCGTTTAGTCATGGTTGAATTCAAAAATGAATGGGACGAACTGCTTAAAGACGAGTTCAGTAAGGAATATTATCTCCGGCTGCGGCAGATACTAATAAATGAGTATCGCACCCGACGAATTTTTCCGGGAATGTACGACATTTTCAATGCAATGAAGCTGACCTCATACAGCGACGTAAAGTGTGTAATACTGGGACAGGATCCCTATCACGGCGAAGGGCAGGCGCACGGACTCAGTTTTTCTGTCAGAAAGGGAATTGAACCGCCGCCGTCACTGATAAATATCTTTAAAGAAATAAAGGATGACGTTGGAACAGATAACACAGGCAAGCACGGTGAGCTGACAAAATGGGCGAAAAACGGAGTTTTGCTTCTTAATTCTGTTCTGACGGTCAGGGCAAACTGTGCACGGAGTCACCGAGGAATCGGATGGGAGCAGTTCACAAGTGATGTGATCAGCCTGCTTAACAAGCGCGACAAGCCGATGGTTTTCATGCTCTGGGGCAACGATGCAAAGTCAAAATCATCGTTGATTACCAATCCGCAGCATCTTGTACTTAAAGCCGCACATCCCAGTCCGCTTTCGGCGTATAACGGATTTTTCGGCTGCCGCCATTTTTCAAAGGCAAACGAATTTTTAAGAAACAACTCGATGCAGGAAATTGACTGGTCGATAGAATAGGAGCGTATTATGAGAATCACCGAGCTTTTCAAAAAAAAGACGGTTTTTTCGTTTGAGGTTTTTCCTCCGAAGAACGACAGTCCCGTCGATGTAATCTACAATACACTTGAGGAACTGAAAAATCTTTCTCCCGATTTTATAAGCGTAACCTTCAGCGCAGGCGGCAGCGGAAACGGTCACCTTGCCTGCGACGTTGCCTCAAAAATCAAGGAATACGGCATAATTCCGATGATTCATTTGCCGTGTATCAATTATACTAAGTCAGAAATCGACTCGACTCTTGCGGAAATTGATGCGCGCGGAATTGAGAATATTCTTGCGCTGCGCGGAGATGTGAATCCGGATATACCGCCGAAAACTGACTTCAGCCATGCGAGTGATCTTGTGACATATCTCAGATCCAAAGGTAATTACGATATTGCGGGAGCGTGCTATCCCGAAGTTCATCCGGACGCGGCAAATGCAGTTGAGGATATAAAGAATCTGAAAATCAAGGTTGAATCTGGTGCAGAGCACCTGATTTCTCAGTTGTTTTTTGATAATTCTTCATTTTATGATTTCCGTGAAAAAGCGACGATTGCAGGTATCAACGTACCGATAGAAGCAGGAATTATGCCTGTCGTTAATAAGAAACAGATAGAGCGCATGGTTACGACCTGCGGCGCAAGTCTGCCAAAAAAATTTGTACGCATTATGCAGAAATACGGTGATAATCCGGACGCCCTGCGCGATGCCGGAATTGCCTATGCTGTTGATCAGATTGTTGACCTCGCTGCCAATGGCGTTGACGGAATCCATCTTTATACGATGAATAAGCCTTACGTTGCGAAGCGAATCAGCGAGGCAGTTTCAGGAATTGTAGGTGCGGACTGATGCGTCTCGATCCCATTGACAGGCTCGAAGCGGCGCGGTACATGGGGATAAAGGGTGCTCCCGATCCTCAGATATCAGCGATTCTTGAACAGTGTGAGAATCTTCTTATCAATTCGGTCAATCCGAAATATGTTTACCGAAGCGCTGCTGTAAGTCTTTCGGAAAACGGAGTTCAGCTTGATGGATTGGATGTGCCTCTTACAGGCGAGGATATTCGCAGGCATCTTGAAGGGTGTTCCACGGCTGTAGTACTCGGAGCCACTCTGACTGCGGAAGCGGATAAACTAATAAGAAGATCGTCCTCTGTATCGGCGTCGGAAGGTCTTGCAATGGATTGCCTTTGCAGTGCGGCGATTGAGCAGGTCTGCAACCGGGCTGAGGAAGAAATATTTGCCGATGACAACAGCTTCAGAACATGGCGCTTCAGTCCCGGATATGGCGATTTGCCAATTGATTTGCAGCCGGATATATTGAATTTCCTTAACGCTCAGCGCCGAATCGGATTGACTGTCAACGGTTCCGGAATGCTTGTGCCGTCCAAATCGGTTACGGCAATTATAGGTGTATCCGAAACTTCACGCGAACGGGGAAAGCGCGGCTGCGAAATTTGCAGTATGCGCGGCAGATGCGGCTTATCAAGGCTTGGCGGCTGCGGAAAAAATAAATAGTCTTTGCCGTACAGAATCATAACGGTTTTGCACGGCTTTTTAATAATGCTAACTTATTCACAGAAAAGTTTCTTATATGCGGCATAATGACTATAAATTCCATAAAATTCTATGTAAAATGGACATTGACAGATATAGTAACAAAATGTTATAATATTAAAAAAGCGAGAATTCGCAACTGTAATGAGGTATAAAGGGAGTTTAAAATTATGAAAAAAATCAAAATCTTTATTTCAGCTCTGCTTATCACTGCGGGAACCCTCTCCTGCACAGCCTGCGGCGAAAAAAAGGAAGAAGCTAAGCCGAAAAAAGACCTTGACGCTGCCGTAAGAGAGCAGATTGACAATATTGCTCAGAATGATGAGCGTCTGACGAATAAGATTGAAAAGACTGATGACAACAAAAATACCATTAAGTGGATGGCTACATGGGACATTAATCCTGATAATACAGGAAAAAATGTACCCACTGAGCTTGCTGTGTTCCAGCAGTGCTACAATGGCGAGGTTGAATGGATTAAGGTTACATTTGACAACCGCTATGAAAAGCTTGCTCAGGCTATCAACAGCGGAGACGGAGTAGATTTTTTCTCTTCCGGCGATAAGGACGCGTTCCCTAAGGGCGCAGTTAGCGGTATGTTTGCGCCTGCCGATGATTATATCGACTTCAATTCCGAACTGTGGGCGGGCGTTAAAGATGCCAATGATTCGGCAATGTGGGACGGAAAGCATTATATGACCATTGTTCAGATGACCGGAGATAACGTCGCCTGTATCTATAATAAAAAGACTGTCGCAGAAGCGGGACTTGACGACCCTGCTGAGCTTTACAAAAAAGGCAAGTGGGATTGGGATGCTTTTGAAAGTATGCTTCAGAGCTTCGTTGATGTAGACAATCAGAGATACGGTCTTGACGGCTGGTGGTTTGAGTTTGGTCTTATGAACACTACCGGTGTGCCCGCAATCGGTCTGCAGGATGGAAAGCTTGTGAATAACCTCGGTACCTCGAGCATGGAACGTGTTCAGAACTGGCTTTATGAGCTTCATTCCACAGGCTGTGTCGCTATAGGCGTTGATGATTTTGGCTGGACATCAAGACCTGAATACATAGGTGAGGGCAAGGAACTGTTCTATCCCTGCGGTCTCTATCAGTTCTATACGACTCCTGACATCTGGAAGAAAACTTTTGGTGAGGACGCGTTCTTTGTGCCAATGCCCAAGGATCCCGATGCGGATGAATATTATATCCCATGTGGAATGGACTCGTATGTTTTTGTTGAGGGCGGTCAGAATCCCGAGGGTGTTGCTCAGTATCTGAACTGTAAGAGATGTGTACTGCTCAACGATGAGCTTCGTGCTATTGCTGACCAGCAGCTTGTTGATGACTATGGCTGGAGTCAGGAAATGATCGATATGAAAAACGAAATGCAGTCTCTTGCGGACGCGAATCCGTTCATTGATTTTTCATCGGGTGTTTCAAGCGACTGTGGAAGCTTGCTTGATGAACAGCTTAGAGCTGCGGCAAGAGGCATTGCTCCATGGAACGAAACATTTGATTCAATCAATGCAACTGTAGATACCTATCTCGAGGACGTTAACAGCAAAAGCAACTAACGTCGATGCACATAATTCTATTATGCTATATCCCTGAAAAACAGTATTACTCCTCCTTTCAAAAGGAGGAGTAATTCAAACTGCCGTATTTTTATTACAGCAGTTTTTGGTTTTACTATTGCAATTTGGTTTGAAATATGGTATAATATTTCGTAAGGCTATACTGACAGGAGGCTATTTATATATGGCAACAGTTCTTGTAACCGGCGGCTGTGGTCTGATTGGACAGCATATTTGCTCCGGTCTGCTTAAAAAAGGCAATACAGTCATTGCCGTCGATGCAACCGAAGGAAATTATAACACCGGAAAACTTAATTACTCGTTTATCCAGGCAGATCCTACTGATAAAAATACATATGCCGAAATTTTTGATAATAATAAAATAGACGTTCTTATTCATGCCGCGTGTACTGTTGACAACGACCTCGGTCCGATTGTTACCGACAAGGAGATGAAAGACTGCAAGCTTTGCGACAAATTTATCTATCGCTATGCAATGAACGCAGAGGTTGAGAAGATCATTATGCTCAGCACTGATCAGGTTTATGATTTTCCCGATTCCCGTGAGCCTATCCGTGAGGATAACGATCTGAAGCCGAAAACTAACTATGCAGTTATGAAGCTCGATTCTGAAAAGGCTCTCGTTGGCGAACTGGGACATAATAAAAAGGTTATGTGCTGTATCTTAAGATTTTCACCTGTCTATACGATGAATTTTACCGATAATCTTATGGCTAAGATTACCGACCCTAAAGACGGTACGAAATTTGTTTACGGCAAGGGACAATATGGATTCCAGTTCTGCTGTGTACATAATCTCGTTGATTTTATTCTCTGCTTTGTCAAGAATGCCGATAATATGACTTATGCCGGCGTTTATAACGTCAGCGACAAGCTTTTGATCACAGCGGCAGATATTATTAACTTCATGAGAGAAAATCACCGGCTCGGACCTGTTGTTCAGAAAAATTCAGCCAATGCAATATCCAAGCTGCTCAAAAAGTTCGGAGGCAAGGACGAAAAGACAAATTATCGTTATCTTGACATGACGACTATCGAGAATAACAATATGCTCGACAATACAAAAGCATCGAAGCTGCTTTCATTCAGGTGGGATATTCACAATACTAAATAAATATAAATTCGGCGGAGCTGTTTATGCTCCGCCGTTTATATTTTGTTATTCAATTTTGTGCTGATAAAATCCAAAATAGATGCAAATTGAAATAATTAATTCGGGAATAAGAACAGCTGCCAGTTTTACGTTTTTTAATGCCGGATTATTCTTGTATCCCGTCTGAATAATATCGGGTTATCTTTTATTCAATGACAACGTAATTATCGGCAGCATTTTCTTTAGTGGCATATTCGGTAACATTGAGCACCTTGACTTTAAGCGGACGTGTACCCATATTTATTTCGATAATATCGCCGACCTTGACATCGTAGGAGGCTCGTGCAGCTTTCCCGTTGACGATGATTTTTTCGGCATCGCAGGCGTCGTTTGCAACGGTTCTGCGCTTGATAAGACGGGTAACCTTTAAATATTTATCGAGTCGCATTGAAACTCCTTTCCCTGACGAAAAAACGGTCACCATGCATCAGCAGAGTGACCGTTTTCCTCAGAAATTATAATTAGCCGTTAACAGCTTCCTTGAGGGACTTGCCAGCCTTGAAAGCAGGAGCCTTGCAGGGAGGACAGGTCATTTTTTCCTT
This sequence comes from Oscillospiraceae bacterium, assembly GCA_029007035.1. Lineage (GTDB taxonomy): Bacteria > Bacillota > Clostridia > Oscillospirales > Ruminococcaceae > Ruminococcus. The sequence continues at coordinate 69,498 of JAQXHC010000015.1, read as the reverse complement.
TGTTCTGGGGTTGATGCAGGTCTTTTCGCCTCTCTCACGAACCTCAAATGTACCGAAGCCTGTGATAGCAACCTTGTCGCCGTTTACGAGAGCTTCCTGAATTGCTGCGATAGTAGCGTCGAGAGCAGCGGAAGCGTCCTTCTTTGTGCAGTTTGCTTTATCTGCGATTGAATTGATAAGTTCTGTTTTTGTCATTTTATTTTCCTCCATGATTTTTTTAGGCATCGCTGCGGTTACTTGCGCAGCATAGCCTTAGCTTTATCCCAATACACATCAAGCTCTTCAATAGAAAGCTCTTTCATGTCATAGGAGTCGATTGAAACAAGTTCTTCGGTCTTTGCAAACCGTGAAATGAATTTATTTGTGGCGGCTCTCAGAGCAAGCTCAGCGTCAACTCCAAGATGTCTTGCGGCGTTTACGCAGGAAAACAGCAGATCGCCGATTTCCTCCTCCACAGCTTGTTTATCTCCGGAAGCGATAGCCTCGGCAAGCTCATCTTTTTCAAGACCGATGCAGGCAATAGCGTCATCGGCTGACTTGAAGTCCATGCCTGCGCGCTTTGCACGTTTGCCGACTTTCTGCGCCCTCATGAGCGCCGGAAGCGACTTTGCAATGCTGTTGAGGGTATCGGTATATGTGTCCTGACCTTTAGTCTCCATTTTAATTGAGTCCCAGTTTTTCAGGACATCCTCGGTATCGCGTACCATAGTATCGCCGAATACATGAGGGTGACGGACGATAAGCTTTTTGCATACCTCGTCGCACACATCACCGAAATCGAAAGAGTTGTTTTCTTCCTCCATACGGCAGTGCATAGCCACCTGAAGCAGTACGTCGCCAAGTTCTTCACGAAGCAGTGCAGCGTCCTCAGTGTCGATTGCCTCAAGAACTTCGCAGGTTTCCTCGATAAGGTCAGCTCTGATAGACTTATGGGTCTGTTCTCTGTCCCACGGACAGCCGCCCTCACCGCGCAGAAGCCTTACGATTTCGAGCAAATCATCAATGCCGTATTTTTCTTTTCTCTGAAAATCAACCATAAGATACACCCCTTATTACGGGCATTGCAGGCAGTTCAGCAACAATGATAACTGTCATGCACTTTATATAATACCCTAAATTCAGATAAATTGCAAGCCATTTTTGCAATTTCGTAGATTTTACGGAATAATGCAATATAAGCAAGTCTGTTTTGTATGATTTAACAATTATTACCGTACTTGTGAAGCCGTTTTGGGAATTCCCGGTATTTTTTTACTCCGTCAGGACTTATCCGTGTTATTATTGCTCCGTTGGCGGAGAAAAATGCGGTTCATAGCTTTCCGTATGGCTTCAGCCCATATCTACAAAGCCGACCTTACGGTAGACCTTTGAAACGATGCGATGCGAGTAGCGGAGAGCTTTTTCTGCACCTTCGGTGTAGCATTTTTTGAGAAATGCCTTGTCTTTGCTGTATTGAGCGAAGCCTGTACGTATAGGCTCAAGGGCATCTGCAACAGTCTCGCCGACGGCAAGTTTGAAGTCGCCGTAACCCTTTCCGTCAAATTCGGATGTGATTTCGTCGAAGCTCTTTCCTGTGAAGATCGAATAAATTGTCATAAGGTTGTTGATTCCGTCCTTGCCCTCGCGGTAGCAGATTTCCGAATCACTGTCGGTAACTGCGCGCTTGAACTTGCGGATAATAGTGTCCTTGTCATCAAGGATAAGAATGCAGGCATTGGGATTTTCATCGGATTTGGACATCTTCTTTGTCGGATCCTGCAGGGACATTACCTTTGCTCCGACTTCGGGGATATATGGCTCGGGGAGCGTAAAGAAGTCGCCGTACCGCTGATTAAAACGCTGAGCGATATTTCTTGCAAGCTCGAGATGCTGTTTCTGGTCAACACCGACAGGAACGAGGTCGGCGTTATATGCAAGAATATCTGCTGCCATAAGTACAGGATATGTGAAAAGTCCCGAATTTATATCATCTGCGTGTTTCTGACTTTTATCCTTGAACTGAGTCATTCTTGAGAGTTCACCGAACTGGGTATTGCAGCCGAGAATCCAGCTTAGCTCCGCATGGGTCCTGACATGGCTCTGAATGAAAAGAATCGATTTTTCCGGGTCGACGCCGCACGCCATAAGCAGAGCATAGGAATTCATGGTATTCTGTCTCAGCTTAACCGGGTCCTGACGGACAGTTATTGCGTGCATATCAACAACGCAGTAGATGCAGTTGTATTCTTCCTGAAGCGGTCCCCAGTTCCTTACGGCTCCGATATAGTTTCCAAGAGTAAATGTACCCGTAGGCTGAATGCCGCTGAAAATGAGTTTCTTATCGTCCATGAAAAAGTCTCCTTACTTTCCGAGCTGCTGTTTTCTCTGTTCGGCGTCATCCTTGAGCTGGCACTGTCTCAGTTCATTGAGAACGCGCTGATAGAGAACATAGATGGTGCGCATTTCTGTTTCTGTCTCGGGAATAAGACCCGGTTCGATTACGGTTTTATAGATTCCTCCAGTGGTGAGAAGATAAACATAGTGAGTTCTGCCGGAAGGAAGGTCAAATGCCTTGACTTTTTCGGCTTTGGGGAGAAGCTGATTTGCGTTCGCAACGAGAGTGTGCGCCGCCTGAACAAGGTTGCGGTATTTCTGAGCCGCACCGGAGTATTCTCCGCCGTTGTTGAAGTAGAGATTAGCTGCGCCGTTGATAAAACATACCATTGAAGCGAGAACCTGCTGTGTCATCGGAATATCGATAACCATGCCGTAAACGTCGTTTCTTTTGAGTTTCATCTTGAAGTAGCTTGCAGGGAAATTGAGAGCCTGCCCTCTTGTCATAAGATATTTCTGAGTGACAGGGTATCTGTCCATGTTATTTGCCATAATTATTTTCCTTTCGTTATATAGATTTTATCAATCAAGCATTTCTTTTGTCATGCGTGCAAGGATTTCCATGCCTGTAGAAATCTGTTCGTTAGTCGGAGTTGAGTAGTTGAGTCTGAATGACGAGCTTTTTTCGTTCTCACGGATATTGAATGAATTTCCTGGTACGACGGCAACTTTATAATCTCTTACCGCCTTTGTGCAGAACTCGTTCATATCGCAGTCATCCGGCAGAGTACACCAGATGAACAGACCGCCCTCGGGTTTGACGTATGTAATTTTCTTGGAGAAAGTGTTGTCGATGTATGAGCACATAAGCTCGCACTTGTTTCTGTAAATTCCGCGGAGCTTTTCAAAATGTTCAGGGACATTGACCGTGGTCATGAAGCGGTGGCAGATAACCTGTGCCCAGATATTGGAGTGAACGTCTGAAACCTGCTTGCAGACAACGATTTTCTGGATTATCGGAGCAGGAGCAGACACAAAGCCTGTTCTGAAGCCTGAGGAAATGAGTTTTGAGAAGGTACTGGAGTATATAACCCTGCCCTCGGTGTCGAGACTCTTTATCGTGGGAACATTCTCGCCTGCGAATCTCAGCTCGCCATACGGGTCGTCCTCGAGGATAATAAAGTCGTACCGGCAGGCAAGCTCGTATACAGCCTTTCTCTTTGCAAGAGACATTGTTCTGCCTGTTGGATTCTGAAAATTCGGAATAAGGTAGAGAATCTTCACATTTTTTTCAGTTCTGAGGGCATATTCAAGCTTTTCAAGGTTGATTCCGTCCTCCTCCATATCGATTCCCACGAGGTTTACGTTATAGGAGCGAAAAGCGTTAAGCGAGCCGATGAAGCTCGGCGATTCGCAGAGGAGAGTATCTCCCTCGTTGAGCAGAACCTTACATGAAAGCTCATTTGCCTGCTGACCGCCCGATGTTATGATAAGGTCGTCAGATCCGGAGTGAAAGCAGCCCTTTGAGCTGAGCCATTCCTTGAGGTAGTCTCTCAGGGGCGTGTATCCCTCTGTCACACTGTACTGAAGTGCAAGCACGGGATCATCGCGCAACAGTTCAGCCGAAAGCTCTGCGATTTTTTCGGTCGGGAAAGCTTCCGGAGCAGGATTTCCTGCGGCGAACGATATAACCTCGGGATCGGCGGTGAATTTAAGAATCTCTCTGATAGCGGATGCTTGAAGTCCGCTGACCTTGTCGGAAAATTTATATTCCATGATTAAACCAGCCTTTCAATTCACCGACATTTTTACGGTGATACTGTTCCCATGAATGCCGATAGATAAAAATGACAGCAGAAATCCATATGTCAGGGCAGACGGAATTTATGACGTAAGCTTTATCTGTTGTTATTCGTGGAATCAGTATGAGACTCTGCTTCTCAGCTATTCTTCTGCCGGAGAATATAAGCACTTTTTATACTCAGCGAAATAAATTCCTTTGGCAGGCGGGAAATGAAGAAACAGAAATCCGAAAAGATGTCGTATAAAAATCATATGTCAATATACATTTATTATTATACCACATATTTCTGAAACTGGCAACATATATTTTGGTATAATTAAAAAAAAGGTATGATTTTTATGAAAAAGCAAAACTTTATAAAAGGCTCGCTGATACTCATTGTATCGGCAGCGGTGTCAAAACTGCTGGGAGCGGTGTTCAAAATACCGCTGACAAATCTGCTTGGCGGCATAGGCATGAGCTATTTCAGCTGTGCATACAGTCTTTTTATGCCGGTTTATGCGCTGACTGTCACAGGACTCTCGGCTGCCGTAGCAAAAATGACAGCACAGAGTATGGCTTTGGGTATGTATGAAAACGCGCGGAGAGTGCGTAAAACGGCTCTTATGCTTTTTTCGGCGGTAGGAGCGGTGGGGAGTCTTGCAGTGATAGTGCTGGCAAGACCCTTTTGTCTGTATGCGGCAGGGATAGAAGCGGCTGAAACTGCGGTAATAATGATATCCCCGTCGGTGTTTTTCGGCTGTATTACAGCGGTTGAACGCGGCTATTACGAGGGAATGAGCAATATGTATCCCACAGCGGTTTCGCAGCTTGCGGAGGGAATAGTCAAAGCAGTGACGGGTCTGTATCTGTGCGGCTACGTAACCGAAAACGGAGATGCGATTATAAAATATTTTCCTCATTGTGATGATGTCCGCGCTCTTGCTGCTGCGGCAGGAATTCTCGGAGTAACGCTTTCATCGGTGGGAGCAGCGATAGTTCTTAAAATATTTCGTCTTTTTCATAAAAAAAACAGACTGTCGGGCAGTCCGCATCTTATGAGCAGAGGAGAAATTGCGCATGAGCTTACAGCAATTGCGCTTCCGTCGGGAGCAGGAGCACTTGTGACAAATCTTACTGCGCTGATTGACATGGGTACAGTTATTGGTTGTATCGCGCTTTACAGCGGAACTGTGCGCGTTCCGGAGGGAGTTTCTTCTGCTGAGATGCCGCATTTTGTCTACGGCTCGTATGCAGGGATCGCACTCACAGTATTCAATCTTATTCCGTCCATGACGAATATGCTCGGGAAAGGCATACTCCCTTCGGTTACCGAAGCGTGGTCGGGCGGTGACCGAAAGACTCTTGAAAGAGGGACGATGCAGGCACTTGTAATCGCCGCTCTTATTTCCGTACCTGCGGCTGTGGGAATGGGCGTGCTTTCGGAGGAGATCCTGACTTTTCTGTTTCCAAAGCAAACTGATGAGGTAGCTTTGTGTGTGAATTCACTCCGGCTGCTGATGCCCGGAATGGTCTGTCTGTGCATATCTTACCCGATTTTCAGTATGCTTCAGGCGATAGGGAAGCCGTCTGCTCCGCTGAAAATAATGCTTTTCGGAGCAGTGGTGAAGCTGGTCGGAAACATAATTCTCATACCGATTATGGGCGCTGACGGAGCGGCGCTTTCGACGACACTGTGTTATTTACTGATACTTGCAGCGGCATTGAGGGTGTATTGTTCGGCAGCAAAACTCAGACCGATGGTTTCTCCTTTTGCAGCAGTATTGTATTCGGGCATCATGTGCGGGGCGGCAGCATATCTTGCCGAGTCGGTATTCCTTGATGAAAGTGCGCCGCCGATAACCCGGATTCTGGTTGCAGGAGCAGTAGGAGGAACAGTGTATATCGCTTCAATTGCCATACTCCGGAAAAACGTAACGGAATACCGCTGCAAAAGTTATACTCCGCGCTGCTGCAAAATCTTTGGAAATAATTGCAGTAGCACGGAGTATATGAAATAAATCCGGACAGAATATTTGTCTTTTAAAATATTTTGGACGGGATTGATGCCAGTACGTTATTGAACGTTTACTGCATTCCGCCCTTGGTAAAGAAGTTGTCCTGAATTATAAGGGCACAACCGCCGACAAAATTATTTTTGCCTTCAAGCTTGCTGAGAACGACTCTGTCGGCAATATCTTCGCCAACAAGACGAATCATCTCTCTTTTAACATAATCAAACTGCTTTTCGTTGAGTTTATAATTATGAAGTACGATTCTCTGAGCAAAATGGCTGATAGCGATGTTGTTGATAAGCACGGTGTACTTTGCGATAATATCATCCACAACGTTCTTGACAGCCTCATCGCCTCTCATAAGAGCTGCGAAAACGGTATCTGTGGAAATCTTGCTCTTATCTCCCTCTGTAAGCTCATAAAGCAGAGGAGTATTCTCCTTGGAGTAGATTTCGGTGACAGCCGCGAGCTGGGCAGTTCTTGAAAGCTCAGCCTTAACAGAGCCGTTGGGATAGCTTTCGTATGGCTTTCCGCCGGGATTTACGATATACTTCTCAATAGTGTATGTATATGAGAGGTAGTCGTTTGAAAGTTCGTTTTTATTGATAACTGCGAGGTTAACCTGATTACCGTTGTGGAGAAATGCCTGATTGATCTGGTAGCCGTTGAGTCCTCTGAAATCATTACTTGCAAGAGCCATTAGACCGATCGCATTTCCGCAGTGGACATCGATGTCGACACCGCTTGAAATTTTGTCAATAAAGTTAGAGAAGTCGAGAACACCGTCTTTGAAGAAGATCTTGAGCTTGCCCCACATTGACGGAACAATGCCGATACCTATACCAAGAACCTTGTCCTTTGTAAGACAGCTGTTCTCCATCATTTCGTTGCTCTTCTGAATAATGAAGCTGATGATATCTTTGCTTGTGGTTCTTTCGTCGATGATCATGCTCGCTTTGTCGAGGATCTCGGAATTAAGGTTTGTGAGACCGATGCTGACTTCTTTTTCGTCAACGGTTGCACCCAGAGCGAATTTGCTGTTTACATTGATGTCGATTAAAATTTTTCTTCTGCCCTTCTGAAGCTTTTCCGTATTAACAGGAGCTTCGCCGATTTCCACGAGTACGCCTTCTTCAATCATTTCATTGGTAATGATTGTGACGGCGGCTCTTGTGATTTCGAGTGCGCTTGCAACATCGACTCTTGAAATAGGACCCGATTCCCTGATTACACGGAGGATTTGCATTCTGTTTCTTCTTTTCAAATCCAGCTTACTGATTCCACGTTTTTCCATAATAACAACTCCATTTCTTATAACATAGTTAATCGAGGGGTATATGATGCAATGCTTATACGTGAAAAATAAGCCTGCATCAGAACCGTACAATTCTTTTTACGGTTAATAAAATAATATTTGTAACACATATATTATAACACAATGTTTATAAAAAAGAAACTATCTAACGTATAATTTTTTATTTTCAGCGATTGATACAAAGTCAGCTGAACTGATTTTGAAGCTTTTCGGCAATTTTTACCAAAAGTGGCAAAGTAAAAACTGAAATGATTGTACCGGCTGTAAAAATTTCAGAGGAATATACAGAATTTTTGTTATATCTTATGCAATGAAGAGTGCACATCGCCGCAGGAGGAGCAGCCGATGCGACCACAACAGTCATCAGAACCTCCGGGTCTGCTCCGAACGGCAGGAGTGCCAGCAGTACAGCCAGAGGGAAGACAACGAGACGAAGCATACTTATGAAGTAGATTCTTCCGTTTTTCACAAGCTCGTGCGGTTTCGTACCGGCTATTGTAACTCCCGAAACGATCATAGCCATTGGAGTATTCATGTCTGAAATGTATGTAAGAGTCTGCGACAGCAGAGACGGGAGTTTAATCCGGGCAATGAACATTATCAGTCCGAGGTAAATAGCGAGCATTGTTGGTGAGCGGAGAGCTTTAAGTACGCTTTTGAGTCCGCTGTTTCCTGATATAAGAATGATTCCGTGTGTCCACACGCACAGGTTGAACACCGTGATAAATGCTGTCAGACAGAAAACGCCCTCTGAACCGAACATTGCGTTGACGAGCGGAATCCCCATGAATCCGCAGTTTGAATAAATCGCGGAAAAACGTTCTATTTCGACTTCTCTGCCGTCCTTTTTCCGTATCAGCAGACAGGAAAGAGCGATCATGAGTCCGTAGGCGACGACTGACAGCAGAAACGACATTCCGAGCTTTTTCATAAGCTCCGGGCGGTATTCTGTCTGATATGCCATCAGAATTACCACAGGATTTATAATGTTCAGCACCAGTCCCGACAGATCGCGGTTTGATTCACGGCTGATAAGCTTAGTTTTCGAGCATATAATTCCCACGATAATCAGTGCAAACATTATTACGGTTTGTTTAAAAATTGTTTCCGACATATTATCAACCACACTAATTAAAGAAATTGCAGTATTATCCAAAGTATCGTTCCGCCTGCTCCGATCAGTACGGGCAGTCCGAAGCCTGCCGTCATCACTGATACTTCAGCGAATCTGCATACTTTTCCGTTAAGCTTGTGCCGGCTGAAAACGCAGGCAAGAACAATCAGAAGCAAAATTCCGATTATGCATATTACAATACCCGGCGCAAATCCCTCGGGTATGAATGTGAGAACGATTTCGTTTTCGCCGTTTTCAAGCTCAACAGCCATGAAGCAGTCAAACGCATGGTAAAGCCTTGCTTTTCTGCCGTTTATTTCTGCCCTGAAGCCTTCGTCATACACAAAGGGAATGTACACCCAGTTACCGTTGTTTCCGTCGGCTTTAATCCGTATTTTATTTCCGTCAACAGTGATATTAGCTGTGGGAGTGTTGTTTACTCTGTCAGCGAGAGCCGCTGTGTCAAGAGTATAGACTCCGAAGCTTTCTGCGGTAAAAGACTTTTTCAGTACGACTTGCACCGTCACAGTCTTATCTGAGTAAGTTCCGAGGTCGAGAATGCCGTTCTGACGCTTTTTAGGGTAGTCTGAGGCAATAAGCCTGCCGTCGCAATAGATCTCTGCGGATTTGAAGTAACTTTCTTCAAGTGCAGTGGAGTAATTTCCGAAAATGTCGAAATACAGCTCTTTTTCACCGTTGATTTTTGCCTTATACGTAATTCGTGCTTCTTTTTCCGGATCAAGAATATTGACGCTGATTTTATCGCCGTTCTGTATGATGTCAGTGTTTTCAAGCTCATAATATCCGATTTCATCAACGATGTTTTCAGCTCCGTAAAGAGCATTTGCCATAAAATTGGCATTTTCCATTCGCTGCAGTTCCGAAGCTGCTTTGGTTTCTTCGGGAGAAATACCGGAAATTACCGCTCCGTCCGAGACTATGCTGTTTTTGTATATTTTTATGATTCCATCGGTCTTGTAAGGTTCATACAAGCCGTTCATATCGGCGCTTCCTCCCGTTACATACTTGTTCATCAGAAATGCGTCGCTCACAGCTGTGCCGCCGTCGGAGGAAACATCCATCCAGTATGCCGAGAATCCAAGCCGCTTCGCACCAAAAAGCCAGTCTTCCTTTGTCAGCGAGGTGTAGTGATTGAGTGCTGAGAAGCCCATTCCCTCGGGAAGATTGGAGTAGTAATAAAGATTCCGTGATTTCAGACGGCAGAAATTATCGTCATCGATTTTGGAACTGATTTCTTCGGTGTATTCAAAGCTCTCTGAGCTATCATTGACCTCGCTGAAATAGATTCCGAAACTCAGCGTGCTTTCACATATCATAAGAACAGTCATGATTAATGTTGCAGCTTTGCGGGATATTCCTCCGTCGATTGAAGCCAGTGCAGCGAGTACAAAAGCGGCTGAAAAGATTATGCCGATTGCTGTAAGAATCAGAGCGTCATCGTCGGCAGTCCAAAGGGAAGAAGTGTATGAAACGAGCTCTTTTCTGTGATAGAGCGCTGCCGCTGCCGCAATGACTGCGCAGACGGATGTACCGAGCAGCAGTCCGAGCCGTGAACGGCTGAGAGGGATTGTATTTCTATTTTGTTCTGAAAGCAGAGCTGCCGCTGCACACAGAGCCATAAAAATCAGCATGAAACCGTATCTCAGAGGATAAGCCTGATAGCTGCCGGTGTGCCAGATCTTGTTTATCGGACTGATGATTGCACTCAGCAGCAGAATCGCCAGCATCGCCGCGAAGCAGAAGTTCCTGCCCTTTCTGAACAGACCCCGGCGGAAGATGATAAGCACAGCTGCTGCGCCTGCCATGCCAGTGCAGGCGAGCATTGCAGCTTTATCACCGATATGGCTGAAAAAGTCACCGCTGCGGAAGAGACTCAGCGTCGAGCCGCTTCGTCCCGAGCCTGAGAGCTGCTTGACCACAGGCAGCCACACTACCGCGGAAATCATTGCAGCGCACAGGTCGGCGGCGATGAAACGAGCTGCGTGACTGCCTCTTTTTTGGGGCTGGCAGCACATTTTCAGTGCAAGCGAGAAGAAAATCACCGAAAACAGCACGACCATAAAGCTGATATAGAAATTAAGATACATAGAAATTGACAGGCACAGCGTGAATCCGATCCATTTCCCGTCCTCGGCGAGCCGTATCAGACTCAGCAGCAGAATCGGAAAAAGTATCATCATATCCAGCCACATATTGTTCTGATAATACATCATCGCGTAGCCGCTGAACGAATACATCATACTGAGCAGAATACCGGATTTTCCGCTCAGATTCGGGAAAATCCGCATGAAGAACAGCTCCGCCGCACTGCCTGCCAGCGCCAGCTTTATGACCGTAAGAATGTTCATAAAGTGAGCCATTTCCGACTCGCTGACAAAAACGCTCAGGAACCCTATTGGAGATGAAACGAAGAACAGGAATACGCCCCAGAAGCTCATTCCGGCACCGCCCTGACCAAGGAGCAGAGAGCTGCTGCCTTTGAGGACGCGTCTGAGCTCCATTAAAAGCGGAAGATACTGCTGTTCCATGTCGCACCATGCTATTGACCGTTCACCGAATGGATAGAATCCGAAAAATGCATAATACAGCAGGTAAAGACCTCCCACAGCCGCGGCTGCAGCGACGGGAAGAAGATATTTTTTACGTTTTGTAATTTCTTTCATTTTTATTCCTTTTGCTTTTCTCTAAAAACCCCTCCTCCGCACGGAGAAGGGGGATTTTATACGTTATTTTTCAATTCTGTCGGGTCATTATCACCTTATGTTTTAAGGCAGCATTGCACAAAGCATACCGTTCGTGAAAAGCTCTGCACATATTGTCTTAAAAGAATTTCAAATGGATAATGCCTCTGAAAAACGAATCAATAATCGGACAAGGCTATGCCGTTTTCTCCAAGCGGGATTTCATGGTCGAGTCCGACGAATTTTCCGTCTTTCTGCCAGAGTACCTCCTTGACAAAGTCGTATTTATCGCTGTCCCATGTAGTGAAATCGTCCTTGACGAGTCCGCCTGTATCTCCGGAGTTGGCATTAAAGCACCAGAATGTGTGGTTTATTTGATTTTCCTTAATATATTGGCGGAGATAGGTCATCCATGTAAGATTAGGCTCGGTCATAAATCCGCCCCATTCGCCGATGAGCAGGGGAGCGATATCCTTATCCTGAATGTAGAACCAGTTGTCATACCAGCAGTCTTTCTGCAGGGAATCGTAGTCGTAACCGCCCTCAAACCAAGGCTGCTCGTAGACCGACGGACCGTAGTCATGAGGCGAGTAGACAAGCTTATTCTGATATTTTCCGAGGTCAACCGGATTATCGGCGACTCCGCGGAGATTACCTCCCCACCAGTTGAAGAAATAGTCGTCCTCATTTGTAGACGAGAAGTCGCCGTTTGACTTGATATCCCTGGGGTATATTTCGATGCCCTCGACCATTACGAGCAGATTCGGATTTTTTCCGAGAACCTTTCCTGCTGCCTGTTCGGCGATATACTTCCAGTTATCTTCATCTGTTGAGTCGTCCCATTTTGCACGGGGAGATTCGTTGTGCTTTCCGTGAGGTTCGTTCTCAAGGTCGACAGCGACAATGGTATCGTCATTTTTGTAGCGTTCGGCAATCCATTCGAGTCCGCGGTAGTAGTCGTCAACAGTAACATCGCCCTCGTACCACATTGGCTTCATGTGTCCCATTGCATCGGTTTTTGCACAGTGGAAATCAACCATGATTTTTATTCCGTTGGCGCGGCACTGTCCGATAACGTGGTCAAATATTTCAAGGCTGTTCATGCCGTTTAGATAGGCATTTGTGGCATTGTTGTAGTTTGCTTCGGGATAAACTCCGTCCTCCCAGCTGTTTACAAGCTCGGTTGAAATCGGAATTCTCAGAAGGTTAAAGCCATGGTCTGCAATGCTGGCGATCGAAGCGTCAAGGTCGCACGCCCACAGACCGTCGAAGCAGTTTGTGCCCGTATTATAGCCGAACCAGTTGCATCCGGTGAGCCATACTTTTTTGCCTGATGAATCAACAATATCTGCTCCGTCGGCAGAGAGCCAGTCGTCTGTAGATGGCTCAGGCACATCCTTTGCGTTGATGCTGACAATTTTATCTCCGCCCTGATTATTGCTGCTGTTATTGCTGTTTCCGCTGTTCTGCTGGTTGTTCACATCGGCAGAGACTGCTCCTTTAGAGGTGGTCACGGTAATTGAATCTGCATCGATCTCTCCGCCTGAAATCTGAAGACCGAATTCGGCTGACTTGCCGCTTTCAATGGTGGAATTATAGTTTTCGGGCTTGATTGTGATAACTCCGTCCGCCGCGGAATGTGAGCAGCTCCATGCACTGCCTACGCTGCCGTCGGACTGAAGGGTAACAGTCCAGTCGGTCACAGGCTTATCGGAATTGTTTTTCAGGGTAACAGTGTAGTCATAAACAGTCGTTCCGCCCGAATCCCAGCTGCTGTTGAGCTTGAGGCTGACCGATATATCTGCGGAGCTTTCGGCTGGCTGCCCGGAATCTGAAGTGTCAGAGCTGACTGATTCAGCGTTTGTTCCGGATTCCGGATCGCCGTTATCGGAAAGGGAAGTCAGGTCTGAGTCTTCTGCTGATGAAGTACTTTTTTTGTTTCCGGAGCTGCATGAAAACACAGATGCGGACAGGGCGAGACAGCTTACCAGCGCAATTATTTTTCTTGTGTTCATAGATTAAATCCTTTCATTTCAGTTATCTGTTCTCTGTGAGGTATTGCCTTTGTGAACGGAAAAATTTTTTTGAAGTGACAGGTAAATATGTAAAAATATTTCATAAGATATAGGCGATAAGAACGGCGGTGAAAATCAGTCCAAGGGCAATCGAAAAGATAACTTCAGATTTGCCGGGTGCGTCCGATTCCGGAACAGCCTGCGGAATGCAGTTTTCTCCGGGCTTCTCGTCAATCACCAGAATTTTAACCTCACCGTTTTTGGAGATAAGCTTGTTCATTCGTTTTGTAACGGTGATTTTTGTTCCGTCCGGGGTTTCCCATTCGGCAAGCGGAGCCATTTTTTCGTTTTCAGGCTTTATCGTAAGCAAAATGCCGCCCGAGTATTTTTTTATGGCTTTGCAGCAGAGAACCGCATTTGCAAAGCACAGAACAGCCAGTACAGCTATAAGTATAAGCATAAAAATCTCCTTATGAAAATACAAAAAACACCACTCAGAATACCTGAGTGGTGTATATGATGGTGCGAGTAATGGGACTTGAACCCATACGTCCTTCGACACACGCCCCTCAAACGTGCCTGTCTGCCTATTCCAGCACACTCGCTTTTGCAGTCATTACCGACTGCTTTAATATTATATCAGCTTTTTTTTGATTTGTCAACCCCTTTTTCAAAATTTTTTTGAGGATTTTAAGATTCGTTTCAGAATCATTTGACGTTTATAAAACAATGTGATATAATAGATATAGTGTTTATAGATATGCGGGGAGGCGGAATATGGAAGCTGTTGCAATAATTGTTGTTGTGCTCGGATTGTGTGTTTGCTTCGGAGTACCGCTCAGCGTTATCACCTTTGGATTCGGAATTGCTCTCGTCCTTGTTATACTGTTAATGCTTGCAATGTTTATATACGCAATGTTGTGTATGCTTTTTTCAAAAAAGACGGAAGGAAAATTTCTGCGCACTGACAAGAATCCGAAAGGCGGCTTTACCGTTGCATATTATTCCGTCGGCGGTGAGGAATACCCGTGTATGTTTCCCAGCGAAGTTTTTTTCAGCAGCAGGATATATACTGAGGGCAGATTGTATAAAATCCGGCTTAACCGCAGCAGAAAATGTGTTTTTGACAGATTTGCGGCAGCAACGTGTATATTAGGTTTCGTTTTCAGTCTGCTTTTTGCTGTGGCGGCAGCATTTGTTTTCAAACTGTTTTTATCACTTTAGAATACGAATTTATATGCAGGATCAGGCTGCCTGATTGCTTTTCCTGCGTCTGATAAGGAGGTTCAGCCGAATGGATGGACATAACTGCGGAAATTGCGGAGTAGATCGCGAAACAGTCGACAGGGTATCGAAAATCATGCCAGATGAACCTGTGCTGTATGACTGTGCCGAACTGCTGAAAATGTTCGGCGATTCCACAAGAATCAGGATTATTTTTGTGCTTTGTCAGGGTGAGATGTGCGTGTGCGACATCGCCAATATGCTGAATATGACGCAGTCGGCAATTTCACATCAGCTTCGGATTCTGAAGCAGGCACGCCTTGTCTCTGCACGCCGGGACGGGAAAACGATTTATTATTCCCTCTGTGATGACCATGTCAAGACGATTTTTTATCATGCGATGGAACACGTAATGGAGTAAATATATGGAGATAATTGACTTTCACACTCATGCGTTCACCGACAGCCTTGCGGAGCGCGCCATGTCCTCACTTTCGCATACAAGCGGAATTGAGCCCTCATCCGATGGTACGGTCGGCGGACTGCTGAAAACAATGGACATCTGCGGAATCTCACGGTCGGTGATTCTTCCGATTGCCACAAAACCCTCTCAGCAGCACACGATCAACAGTTGGGCGGCACAGATTATGAGCAGCAGAATCCGCTGCTGCGGAACGGTTCATCCCGATGCTCCCGATGCTCTTGACGAAATTGAGCGAATTAAAGAACTCGGACTTTGCGGAATAAAACTTCATTCCGAGTATCAGGACTTCAATCCCGACGAGGAGCGTATGCTGCCAATTTACCGAAAAGCTGCGGAATGCGGTCTTTTTGTCGTATTTCACGGCGGCTGGGATCCCTACTCAAAGGACGTTATTCGCGCAACTCCTGAAAGAATGGCGATTGCCGCTGAAAGTGTGCCCGAGCTGATATTCATATTCGCTCACCTCGGAGGAATGAATCAATGGGACGATGCCGAACGGTACATCGTCGGCAGGCTTGATAATGTATATCTTGACGTGAGCGTTATCGCCGGGTATATCAAAGACGAACAGCTTTTGAGAATCATAAGAAATCACGGGGCAGACAAGATTCTCTTTGGAAGTGACTGCCCATGGGATTTGCCGTCAAACGAAATCACCATGATCAACCGCCTGCCTTTGAGCGATGAGGAAAAGGAGAAGATTTTTCATAAAAATGCAGAACATCTTTTGTTGATAGATTAATCCAATTAAAATATATTTAAGAAAAATTAACTAAAATTATAACATTACAGCGCATAAAATGTAGTAATATTATATTGGATACACATATAGATAACACCACATATTGGCGGCAGACATCTTTGCCGCACATCTCTGCGACAATTATCATGCGGTATTGACTACAGCAAATTGCGGAGCTTTTATATTCCGCCGCTGATATTGTGGGAAGGAGGGGGAAAGAGTGACCGGACTTAAAGAGCAGAACAGTGATTCGGTTATTAATGTTATAGACGAGTTCGATTACTCAACCCAGTCGGACAGCTATAACAAGCGATTTATCGCGTGGCGGAAAGAAAAAAGCAATCCCTATGCGTTCAATTACAGCGTTAATGGCAAGGAAAGCGTTTTTATTGATGGTAAGGGCTTCGTCAACACATCTGTTGCTGAGATTGAAAGCGTCATTCTTGGCAGACTGCTGAGCCTCATCGGCGCGTCTGTACTGATTATGGCGGCTGTTGACAATGTATTTCAAAAGCTTTTTATTCAATTGCTTGATTTGCTGGGGGTCAACGTACACGAATCATTTTATAATTCCGTAATTTACGGCGGATGTACAGAGGTTACGGCCGTACTGATCGTGGTTACCTCGCTGAAGCTGCTTATTCCGCTTATATTCTTGCGCCGAAAGCTCAGAATGCCTGTGCGCCTTGCTTATCCTCTCGAACTAAAAAACGGAAAGGAACTTATCCTTGCAATCGCAGCTGCCCTTATCATAAGTGTTATTACGTCTATTCCAAGGGCATATTCCGAAGGAACAAAGGAGCTTTTTGAGTTTTTCCGCGCCTATAACACCGATGTTTCAATGTGGGGGCAGCAGGAATTTCTGATTTATTCTCTTTTTGATATAATAGCTGTGCCGATTCTCTTTGAGTGCATTTTCAGGGGAAGTATGTTCACAGCCCTGAGACAGTTCGGAGATGTTTATGCGGTCATTATTTCTTCTGTGATCTCCGGACTTGTTATGAATGACCCGTATTCGATGCTCGTTATGATGCTTGTATCATATGTTGCCGCAGTGGGCGCACTCAGGAGCGGAACGATTTATACCGCAATTGTCGTTCATGTTATCAACAGGGTTTTCTCTCTCGCACTGGCACTTGTTGAAACGAGCACATCGCAGAATATGTATATTTACCGGAATCTTGCAATGGTGGCGGTCTTTGTTGCGGGAGTTGTTCTCTTTGCAGTTGTCGCAAACAGTAAGGGTGTGAAGCACGTACGCGGTATTGCAAAAGATTCAAGTCGCATTCCGCTGGCAGTAAAGCTTCTGGGTTCATTCAAGGTTTTGATCTTTTCAGCGGCTGTGCTGATATGTCTTATTGCTGCACTGGTTAATTTATGATGATGAATAATGAGACATATATGCTCCGCGCTCTTGAACTTGCACGAATCTCTGCGGAGGAGGGAGAAGTTCCCGTTGGTGCAGTTATTGTAAAAAACAGCAGCGGTGAAATCATCGGAGAGGGCAGAAATCTCAGGGAGGGGGCGAAAAACGCTCTTGCCCATGCCGAGCTGCTCGCTATCGATGCGGCATGCAGAAAGCTGGGAGGCTGGCGGCTTCCCGATTGCTCGATTTACGTAACTCTCGAGCCGTGTCCGATGTGCTGCGGAGCTATAATTAATGCAAGAATAGATAATGTATTTTACGGTGCGTCCGATGCAAAAAGCGGTTCAGCCGAGTCGGTTCAGCGAATGTTCGATATGCCCTATAATTATAAGCCTGCGGTTACAGGCGGAATCATGAGAGAGGAATGTGCAGGGATTCTTTCGGATTTTTTTGCAGAACTCAGAGCAAAGAAAAAACGCAGATTCCCGGGTTGATTTATTTTGACGATGGCAGGACATTGAAAGCGGGAGTTGTTTTAGGGCGTGTTGACACTACCGCTCAACGCCCGTCTTGCAAGCATCTTTTCCGTCATATCGCACAAAAGCTGCGCAAAATGCGTTGATGTATCAGTGCTGTTTTTTGTGCATTTTGCCGAAAAGAACTGGTTGTGCATCTGTATGACAATAATTATGTGTGATTGCCTTAATCAAACTATTGACTTTTATAATAAAAATATGTTATACTAATATATCACCGATTCCGGTTTCAGGAGGAATAAAAATGAAGAAAATGAAAATAGCCGCTCTTCTTATGGCGGCTTTAATAGCGGCGGTCTCTGCGGCGGGCTGCAATAAGCATAAGAAAGACCCTGCAATCTCCAATAGTACAAACAATCCAAATAAGACATATTCGGAAATTGAGGGCGTGGCGGAAATCGAGCACAATGTAAGCATGAATGAGGACGCCGATGTCAACAATACTCAGTATAAGCTGAACAGAGTTATTGATTCAGGTGTTGTCAAGGACGGAAAAAAGTTTATATATGCCGATATCACTATCAAAAATACTTCCGATGTAGAATATGAGATCACTGCAATCAACAATTTTTATGTATCTCTTCCCGATGGTTCGGAGATAGCTTCACAGCCGAATACACAGGTATATGCTATCAATCATCTTAACGGCTACGAGAAAATATCATCCGTTGGTGCAGGTGAGGAATTCAACGGATATATCGGTTTTGCTCTTGATACATCCGTAACTGATTTTACCATTTGCTTCTTCCCGACAGGTAAGGATTACAACGACAAAAAAGACGTGGTACGCACTGAAATTTCCGCAGCCGATGTTATTCCGGCTCCCGAGGGAATGTTTACTCCCGAGGAATAAGAATACACTATAAAGACAGCTGACAGGCTTTTGTATAAAGTCCATCGGGGTCTCTTGCATTATATTGCGGATT
The DNA here is from genome assembly GCA_029007035.1 of Oscillospiraceae bacterium. GTDB lineage: Bacteria > Bacillota > Clostridia > Oscillospirales > Ruminococcaceae > Ruminococcus. The sequence continues at coordinate 50,963 of JAQXHC010000015.1, read as the reverse complement.
ATAAATACTTAACGCGGTCGGATTTATGCTCCGACCGCGTTTTTTGTTGTTGTATGTATTTGACCCTTAACGTCAACAGATTAAGATAACGGACAGAAATTGCGTATGTCAGGGAGGACCGCGTAAGGACAGTGCGGTGCTGCCTAAGATTTATCGATATTTTTTATTGCCTTGCTGTAGACGCATCCGCAGTAGTTCTGACGGTAAAGGTGATACTGTGACGAAAGGACGATTGACCGTTTATAGCCGTCATGCTTTTTAAAGTCCGAAAAAAGATATGAGATTCCGCAGCGTTTTGAAATTTCGCCGCCGCATTCGTTGATGAATGTACTGTCCTTGTGCGGACTTATGGTTAAGGTTGTAGTAAAGTAATCAGAGCAAAGCTCCTTTGCCTTTTTTGCTGCCGATTCAAGCCGCAGGGCAATGCACTTTCTGCATCTTTCACCGCGCTCCGGAGCGTCTTCAAGTCCTTTTGCAAGCGCATGAAATGGTTCAGGACAGTAGTCCTCGTCAATTATTTCAATATCGAGCCCCATTTCCGAGACAAGCCGTTTCAGTTCACTTTTCCGGTATTCATACTCGGATTCCGGAGCGATATTAGGATTGTAAAAGTAAAGTGTGATGCTGAAAAAATCATTCAGATATTCCAGAACGTAGCTGCTGCAAGGCGCACAGCAGGCATGGAGCAGGAGAGACGGCTTTTCGCCGGTCCTGCGAAGCTCCTCAAGCTTTTCGTCAAGAAATCTGCCGTAATTGGTCTTCTGCATTCTATTTGTCCTCGAGTCCTTTAAGTGCCTTCATTTCGTCGCGGTTTATGCGGATTTCGGCATCTTTCAGGAGCTTGACCTCCGTCCTGTCAAGAGTTACGGGCACTTCGGACTTGTCTGTTTTGACCCTTAGCTTGCCCGTAATCAGGTTAGCGTCCTCGACACGTCCGCGGTCGCCGTCCGGAGTAACAACCAGTGCGCCAACCTTTGGAGTGATTTTAAGCAGTTCTTCATAGGCATTCTGTTCGTTTTTGAGACAGCACATAAGTCTGCCGCAGGTTCCGGAAATCTTTGTCGGATTGAGGGAGAGTCCCTGCTCCTTTGCCATTTTTATTGAAACCGGCTGGAATTCGCCAATAAAGCCCTTGCAGCAGAATTCACGTCCGCAGATTCCGAGTCCGCCGAGAATTTTTGCTTCGTCGCGCACACCGATTTGTCTCAGCTCGATACGCGTTCTGAAAACAGCCGCCAGATCTTTGACCAGTTCGCGGAAGTCCACGCGGTTTTCGGCGGTAAAATAAAACAGCAGCTTGTTGTTGTCGAATGTGCATTCTACGTCCACCAGATTCATTTTAAGACCGCGCGCAGCAATTTTCTCTTCGCAGATTTTCATGGCTTCCTGTTCGCGGATTTTATTCTTTTCGATGATTTTTATGTCGTTCGGCGTGGCAAGACGGATAATCGGCTTGAGAGGAGCGCTTATTTCTTTATCCTCAATCTGTCTGTTGGCGATTACGACTTCACCGCACTCGACACCTCTGACTGTTTCAACGATAGCTTTGTCTCCGACCTCGGCTTTTAAATTTCCCGGGGAGAAGTAGTATATTTTTCCTACGCTTTTAAAGCGGATTCCAACAATTTCTTTCATAATAACTCCTGACTATAGATAAGGTTTAAGGCAGCACTGCATACATAATTAACGGCTATTTCCGTCCCGTATCCGACAGAACTTCCGGGGAAAACGGCAAAGGAAATTCAGCTTCCTGAGTCGGATTGATTTTATACAATACTCATAATTTCCGCGCAAAGTGCAGTCATAACAAGGGGAACGCTCACATTTGCCTCCACCGTGCTCCATGCTTTCTCAATCGCGTTGTGAATTCTGACAGCCTGCCAGCCTGTAATAGAGTCCGAAAGACGGTATGCACCGTCACGGTAGCAGCCTACAGTTTTTGCACTGCTGTCTTTACCGAGTACAGCTGCGTCGCGCATCAGCATATCCAGCAGGCTCAGCGCACTTCGGATGTCACTGCGCTGACTGCCGAGAGCGTACATGACACCGGCAAGTTCGTATTCGTCTCTATTTATTATACTATCTGCCATTCGTTTTGTCAAATCCACAATTTTTCGCAGTTCCTCACTGTAAATGTATTCGAAGCACATACCGATATTTCCGTGGAAGCAGGTTAACGCCTCATCAATTGCAGCCTTGTCTTTGCATCTTTCGGATAGAGCAGCTTTTGCTTCTTCCTCGGTGCATATCGATACAGCAAAGCATACACATCGCGAAATGATCGTGGGGAGAAAGTCGGAGCGGTCCTCGCAGGTGAAGATAAAATACGCATAATCGGGCGGTTCCTCGATGATTTTAAGCAGCGTATTCTGGGTTCTTGAATCCATATTTTCACAGTCGGTAAAGACATAAACCTTTCGTCCGGTGCTGTTATTCGGTTTGATATATGCGTCCAGACAGACATCCCGTGCTGTATCCACAGAATATCTTCCGAGTTTGCCGCTCTTTTCGGGGTAAATTATATCGGGATGACAGTTGCGTGAGACGTTTTTGCATGAGCTGCAAACGCCGCACGGTTCTCCGCCGACGGGATTTTCGCACATGAGCAGCTGAGCATAGAAGCTTGCCATAGTTTTTCGCCCGCTGCCTTTTTCACCGTAAAAAATCACCGTGTGGGCAGATTTTCCGTTTTGTGCCATATTCCGCAGAGTTGAAAGCAGCTCTGTATTTCCATATATTTTATTCATTTTAATCTCTCCGTGGGTTTCATGGAGTCTGTTCAGAGCAGAACGTGCATGATAAAATGCTGAACAGCCCGCAGATTTTATTTTACCACATTAACTTCTGAAATTCTATACTTTTTGAAGATATTTATACATTCAGCTGTAATTATTTCGCCGCTCGCTGCAATCGGTACAGCGGGAGGACAGGGCACCTTTACTGCGCCGCATATCCGTCCGAGTGCAGATTCAACCGGAATCGTTTCGTTCGGAGCAAACACCGCATCTCTGATGCCCATGGCTTTCGGCGGGAGCGTAAGGCTGAAAGCTTCGTCGTAGGGCGGAATCCTGCCGCATTGTTCATAAGCCGATTCAAGAGCCGAAGTCAGCTGCACATAATCGTCGTGACAGTTCATGGCTGACATGAGCAAAATCGTTATATCGCAGTCTGTGTATTCACATTCGACTCCATTCCGCCGAAGATTTTCCGCAAGTACGATGCCGTCAATACCGCTCGCCGAAGCTTTTACAGTAATATGAAACGGTTCGGATTCCGCGAATAAAAGTCTGTCTGAAAAATGTTCCTTCAGGCGGAGAATGTCATTGGTATTCGACCGTATATCTTCCTTTATGAATCTGTCGATATAGTCTGTGCAAAGATCAAGTGATGCAAGAATCAGATACGACGGACTGGTGGATGCGAAAAGGCTCATAGCCTGTTTAAGCTGTTCCGCAGTGAAATCTCTTCCCGAGTGCAGCATTGCCGCTCCCGTAAGCGCAGGGAGCATCTTGTGAGCTGAATCGCAGCAGAGGTCTGCTCCGAGAGTGATCGGGTGTATATTTGGGGTAAGGAAAGCAAGATGCGCGCCGTGGGCATTGTCAACAATCAGCCGTGCACCGTATCTGCGGCAGATTTCGGAAAGAGTTCGTATATCCGCAATTTTTCCTGTATAGTCGGGCGAGGTCACGTAAAGGCATGCCGGAACGGAGCATCGTGAAAGCTTTTCCTCCACGGTTTTTGTATTGATTTCCCCCGAGAGCAGACCTCCGCTGTAATCGGGCATGATCCACTCTGTATCAATTCCTGTCAGCGCAGCTGCGTTGAGAAATGCGCGATGGACGTTGCGCACAGCGAAAACTTTTCTTCTCTCGCACTTCATAAGATACAGCATTGCCTGAATGCAGAGTGTAGAGCCTGCGGCGGAATATACAGTTGCATAAGTGCCATATAGACGGGACATATTTTTCTCGCTTTCAGCGATGATCCCATTAGCCTCAAAAAGGCTGTCAGCTCCCGGGATTTCTGTAATATCGTGTATGAATAGCGCATCGGGAATATTTTCTGACGGGGATATTCCTTTATGACCGGGCATATGCGCTCTCAGTGTTCCCGAGCCGGAATAGTCTTTAAGGAAATCAATAATCGGTGTATTCACAGCATTCTCCTTCCGATATTAATCCTCAGCCGAACAGCAGCATAATCTGACGGATATGATTTCAATCTCTGCATCAGACAATCTTGGCAACTTACATGATTCTATCCGCTGTTTCTGCTGCCGCCGCTCAGGGATTATTATAAACCGTATATTTCAGATAGCGGAACATTGTAAGCCGTGCGCGCTTCATAGCTGCTGAAACTGCCTGCGGTGAAACTTCCGTAAGCGCAGCGATTTCCACTATATTTTTCTTCTTAAAATAGTATAGCATAATTATTTCCTTTTGTCTCGGTGTAAGCTCATTTTTTATTACATTTAACAGAATTTTTTTGAGTTTTGTTCTTGACTCATCGCTTTCACCGTCATTTTCGCCCAAAAGCAGGCGAAGTTCTCTGTCGGTATCTCCCGAGCACTCGTCCTTATATGTACATCGTCTCGACACGCTGTTCAAGCCTCCTTGAATAAGAAGTAAGATACTCAATAATATCCCTTGTCTGTCGCTGTTCGGTATACAGCAGTGCGATTCGCTGTTTAAGGTTGAGCCGCTCGATTTCATCGGTTCTGCCGATTTTTTTCAGTCTTTTCATTTCAGCGGTGAGCTGAACGATTCTTTCGCTCAGCAGCTCGCAGCCCTTTTGGTATTCACTTATAAGTCTTTTCATTTTTTCCCTCCTGTTTATTACCGAATTTATTTCCGCAAATATATTCGGTTCACGTTTTGCGCAGAATCCGCATTACAATTTCATTTCCGATGTTTCCTGTTATGGTACTTTTTTGGGAAAACAGGGAAATAAGATGCAAAAAATCCGATTCTGCTTGGATTTATGCCGTCGGAAGCATAAATTTCATATGTGTATGGTTGCTGGTTGGTGTATACAGGCAGCTTACAGAACATTTGTTCTTATCCCTTGATTTTATTATAAAACATCTGTTCTGAATTGTCAAGTGCAGGAATAATATTTTTATTATTTAACCAAAGTTAACCCTGATGCGAGATCTTCATGCGATTTTTGTGTGGTGCTTTTTTATTGCATTTGATTATTATATTTTCGTAAAATCACAGGATTCATTATTGACATTGATGAAAAATACTGATATAATAAATATATATTATATTTGACTGGAGGTTTTAATTATGAAACTTACAAAAATGCTTTCTGCTTTGGTTGCTGCGGCTGCCCTCTCATCTTCCGTATGTATGCTGAACGTAAGCGCCGAATCTGAAATGCCCGCTGATACTCTGGCTGTTGCCAATATTTACGGAATGCTCGGTTCTCATGTCAATTACGGTGAGGGAGATTCTTCAAATGCCGGCGAGTATACGCTTTCACCTGCATACATAAACGGCAATGCACAGTATCAGACTTCAATTACTTTTGATGATTTCGGTACGAATGCTGAGGGTATGCAGGAGGTATGGATTCAGATTAACGGTGTAGGTGAGGATGCAGCTTTTACTGCTGACAGATATCCTGACCTTAAAATTACCGTGGACGAGATCCTTGCCGACGGAGTTCCGATTGAATTCACCGATAACGAAGCTGCACATAATCTTAAATTTTATGACGGAGCGAATCCCGGAGGAAGCGTAAGACTTTTCCTTGTCGACAAATGGGGACTTCAGAAGGCTGATGTCGGAGGAGCTGTAAACGTTGAATACGTTTATACCGTAAGATTCACTGTCAGCGGTCTTTACAACGAAGGTACTTCAAATGTAACCGACATTGATGTTCCGGATAAACCCGAGGTGCTTTTAGGCGACGTAAACGGAGACACAGTTATTGATGCAAAGGATGCGTCGGCTGTTCTTGCAGAATATGCAAGCAGAGCAACGGGAGCGGCTTCAACCTTTGACGATGCTCAGAATCAGGCTGCCGATGTAGACGGCGACACAGTAGTCGATGCAAAGGACGCATCGAAAATCCTTGCATACTATGCAGCAAAGGCAACCGGCGGAAATCCAAGCTGGGAATGATATACACATAAAAATATTGCCTCACGAATAAATATTCGTGAGGTGATTTTTTTGCGATTTCACAAATTTACCGCGGTATTGCTTACTGTATCGGGACTTTGCTCCTGTGGGAGTTCAGTTCCCGTGCCGCCGCCGGGGGGGTCGGAGACAAGCGGCGGGGAATCTGTTACAATGTACATTCAGGAGGTAGGGCAGCTATATCCCGGCGAAACTGCCGAGACAGGTGCGAAATCCTATACGCCGCTGAATTACAGTAATCAGATAGGGATTTGGTATCCATATATGGACTACGGCGAGTATATGCAGGGAAAATCAGCCGACGAGTTCAGAGCGGCGGTAAATGAACGGTTTTCATCTGCAAAAAATGACGGGATAAACACACTTTATATTCACATTCGTCCAAACGGAGAGGTTTATTATGATTCAAAAATCTTTCCGAAAGGAACGTACCTCGACGGCGACTACGATCCGCTTCAGATCATGATTGAAGAGGCCCACAGTCTTGGATTATCGATTCACGGGTGGATAAATCCGCTTCGCTGTCAGACTAAGGAGCAGCTTGAAAAGACGGACAGCAATTTCATTATAAAGCAATGGGCGGAAACGGAAGCTTGTGACAATGTCAGGCTCGTGGGGGACAGGTATTATCTCAATCCTGCAAGCGATGAAGCTTTGCAGCTCGTTTTTGACAGCGTAACCGAAATTGTGAAAAACTACGAGGTTGACGGAATACACATTGATGATTATTTCTATCCAACTACCGACGAGAGCTTTGACGCGGCGCGTTTTGCGGCGAGCGGAGGAACAGATTTGTCGGCTTATCGGCTTGAACGGTGCAGTAAAATGGTTCACGGTATTTTCGAAGCAGTGAAACGTGCCGACGATCGTCTGCTTTTTGGAATCAGTCCGCAGGGCAATATCAATGCTGATTACAGCTCACAGTATGCAGATGTCAGACTGTGGGGAAGCTGTATCGGCTACTGTGACTATCTTGTTCCGCAGATTTATTTCGGCTTTGAAAACAGCACTTGTCCGTTTGAGAAGACCTTCCGCGAATGGGAGAGCCTTGTCAGCTGCGAAAACGTATCGCTTGTAATCGGTCTTGCAGCTTATAAGCAGGGTGCGGAGGATAAATGGGCAGGCGAAGCAGGTGAACTTGAATGGGTTCGGGACAGCACAGTTATTCAAAGGCAGATTGAACTGGTCACTGCATCGGACAATGCCGCAGGTTATGCGCTGTATTATTAGAAACTGTCCGCATAGACATATACGCACATCTTTTCGGCATATTTTGCTTGAAAATATGCATACACATCCTGTGTTGACAGGTTCTTAATATAAATGTGGATTTTGATGTAAAATTGTGGTATACTTATGAAAAAACACGCAATGACCGCCTTATGGCAAGCAATTATGTAAAAAACTGTTGCAGTCAGCGAAAAAATATGGTATAATAAAAATATAAGCTAACGAAAGGACTTAAATAAATGATTATACTTGACGATTTGAAAGCGGAAATGGTCGGCTACCGCAAAGAAATTGAAGAGCTTTCCGACGTTCTGAATATAAAACAGACCAAAAAGGAGCTTGCCGAGCTGAACGAGGCAGCGGCAAAGGACGGATTCTGGGACGACCTTGAAAATTCACAGAAGGTTTTGCAGCAGACAAAGGCAGCAGAAAAGAAAATTGCACGGTTCAACACACTCAGTGATTGCCTTGAGGATATTATTACGCTTATAGAGCTTTCCATTGAGGAGGACGACGAAAGCTCCGTTGACGAGATAAAGGCTGAGGTAGAGTCATTTAAATCCCAGCTTGAAGCCGAAAAGCTCTCTACGCTGCTCAACGGGGAGTACGACAGCGCTAATGCCATTCTTACATTCCATGCCGGAGCAGGCGGAACAGAGGCTCAGGACTGGGCTGAGATGCTTTACAGAATGTACAATCACTGGGCAGAGCGTCATAACTATAAGGTTACGCTCCTTGATTATCTCGACGGCGACGACGCAGGACTAAAATCCGCATCTATCCTCATTGAGGGAGATAATGCCTATGGCTATATGAAATCTGAATCGGGAGTTCACCGTCTTGTGCGTGTTTCTCCGTTTGACGCTTCAGGCAGACGTCATACTTCGTTTGCGGCGCTTGAAGTAATGCCGGAAATCGATGATTCAATCGAGGTCGATATCCGTCCTGAGGATTTGCAGATTGATGCTTATCGTTCAAGCGGTGCGGGCGGTCAGAAAGTAAACAAAACCTCGTCGGCTATCAGAATTACTCATATTCCGTCGGGAATCGTAGTGTCATGCCAGACTCAGCGCAGCCAGTATCAGAACAAGGACTACGCTATGAAGATGCTCCGTTCAAAGCTCGTTGAGATTAAGGAGCGCGAACACCTTGAAAAGATTTCCGATATTAAGGGAGTTCAGCGTGAAATTGCGTGGGGCTCACAGATCCGCTCATACGTATTTATGCCGTATACACTTGCCAAAGACCACAGAACAGGTTTTGAAAACGGCAATATTCAGGCTGTTATGGACGGTGATATCGACGGATTCATCAATGCCTATCTGAAGTCGCTGTCCCACGGCACTCTCAATAAGTAATATCATGCCCGCAGCCTGTTTCATGACTGCGGGCAGTTTTTTAGAGGCTGCCTTATTAACATTACCGCTGCCAATCTCAGCTGAATGACTCCGGAAGAACAATCAGTGCAGCACCTCATAAAGAAAGTCTGACGGATTTGCACGCTGTCTGTTTGAATGTTTTCTGCCATATGCTGTAAACTCTTTGTGCAGTATTGCCTGAAAAATACTCGGACATGGGAATAAAAGACAAATCCGGCAAATAAAAATTTTTCTGCGAAATAGTGACAAATTTCGCAGAATGTGATATAATAAAATAGCACTAATTTGAAAAGGACGTGTTGTCAATGGCAAACAACTACGATGTAATTATTGCAGGCTGCGGAGTTGCCGGCCTTTATGCGGCAATAAACCTGCCTGAAACCCTCAATGTGCTTATTATCTGTAAAAGGGAGCAGAAGCTCTGCAACTCATCTCTCGCGCAGGGCGGAATTGCAGGCGTTTATCAGTCGCCCGACGACACTGCTCAGTATCACAGCAACGACACCCTCATTGCAGGAGGTTTCAAAAATAATATTGATGCTGTCCGTACTCTTGTAAGCGAAGCTGCACAGGATATTGAGCACATTATTAACCTTGGTGTGGAATTTGATAAGAATCCCGACGGCACTTATCATCGTACCCTTGAGGGCGGTCACGGTCATCACCGTATTTTCCACCATGCCGATTCGACAGGTGCAGAAATAAACTCTAAGCTTTACGAAAAAGTACGCTCCATGAGCAATGTAACCCTTCTTGAAAATGCGCTTATGTGCGATGTGAAGCAGACATCCACCGGTTATTCGGCATTTGTGTTATGCGGCGGAGAATACAGTGTCTATAACAGCCATTTCGTTATTCTTGCGACAGGCGGTATAGGCAGAGTATATGAATTTACTACAAATTCGGCTATCGCTACCGGAGACGGAATTACTTTTGCTTACGAAATGGGCGCAAAAATCAAGAATCTCAGCTATGTTCAGTTCCATCCCACTGCTTTCAACAACCGCAGCACCCGTGAATGCTTTCTCATTTCGGAAGCGGTAAGAGGCGAGGGCGCATACCTGCTTAACTGCAATAAGGAACGCTTTATGCAGAATTATGATGACCGTCTTGAGCTTGCGCCAAGAGACGTTGTATCACACGCTATCGTGCTTGAATCGCGTAAGCAGAATTCCACCGATTTTTACCTTGATATAAGCTATAAGGACAGCGATTTCCTCAAAAAACGCTTTCCGATGATTTATAAAAACGTTCTCAAGCAGGGATTTGACCTTACCAGAGAACCTGTTCCGATTTATCCTTGTCAGCATTACCTTATGGGCGGAATCGATGTGGACAAGAACTCGCGGACAACCCTGCCGAACCTTTATGCCTGCGGCGAGTGCTCTCACACGGGAGTACACGGAAGCAACCGTCTCGCGAGCAATTCGCTTCTTGAGGCTCTTGTATTTTCGCGTCATGCGGCAAATGACATTGCAGAACATCTTGACTGCGTTCCGACGGAATTTGAGTCGGCGGAATTTGAACCCCATATCGGGAATGAGCATATTCCTCACGGCTACAGAACTGAAATCCGCCGCATAATGCAGCAAAGTCACTTTGTACTTCCCGATAAAAAAGCGGCTGCCGATGGATACAAGCGCGCCGCCGAAATCCGTCAGGCTCTTATAAGCGGAGGATATCGTATGGATACTGATTTTGTCGAGGCAAAGTCTCTTGCAACTATCGCATATCTTATCCTTAAAGAGGTTATGCAATAAATCAAAAAGGAGCATTACAATGAAATTATTACAGTGCTATATTGACAATATCATAAACACTGCCCTCATGGAGGACATCAACTACATAGACGAAGCTGCCGATAATCTTATTTCTCCCGAGCATCGCAGCCGCGCATATTATGTGGCAAAGGACACCGGTGTGCTCTGCGGAATCGAGGTTGCTAAAAGAGTTTTTGAGCTTGTGGGAGGAGATGTTGATTTCCATATTCTCCTGAATGACGGAGCAAAGGTTAAAAAAGGCGATATTATCGCCGAAATGGAGGGAAGCACCCTCACATTGCTGAAAGGCGAGAGAACTGCTCTTAATCTGCTGCAGCATATGTCGGGAGTCGCTACGGCTACAAATAAATGTGTTGAGCTTGTAAAGGGTACAAATGCTTCCGTAACCGACACAAGAAAGACCCTTCCGGGACTCCGTGCACTGCAGAAATATGCTGTTACTGTCGGCGGAGGAAAGAATCATCGCTTCAATCTGTCCGATGCTGCTATGCTGAAAGACAATCACATTGACGCTTACGGCGGTATCACAGCGGCAGTAAATGCCCTGCGCGAGAAAATTGGTCATACCGTTAAAGTAGAGGTTGAGGTGCGTACTCTTGATGAACTCAGAGAGGCTCTTGAGGTAAAATGTGAGATTATTATGCTCGACAACATGAGCTGTGACGAAATGCGCGAGGCTGTGAAAATTACTGACGGACGTGCTCTGCTTGAAGCTTCCGGAAATGTTACTTCCGAAAATATACGCTCGGTTGCCGAAACGGGAGTTGATATAATTTCACTCGGAGCACTGACTCATTCCGTTAAATGCTTTGATATCTCTATGAAAATCAATAAATAAATCTGCGGTATAGCATATCAAATTGATATTGACCGCATTTAAAAGAGGTATTTCAAATGAATAAGAAACTAACCAGAATTATATCATCGGCTATGTTTGCGGCATTTATATGCGTCGCGACGATGCTTATACGTATTCCTTCGCCGATGAACGGCTATGTCAACCTCGGCGACTGTTTCATACTGGCGTCGGCGTGGATTCTCGGACCGGTTTACGGATTTGCTGCGGCAGGTGTCGGTTCAGCTCTTGCGGATCTGATTTCGGGTTATCCGGTATACATTCCCGGAACATTTGTCATAAAGGGACTTATGGCGGTTGCAGCGGCTCTTATCACAAGAAAGCTTATGTCGTCATTTCCAAAGAAAAAGCTTATAAGCTTCATTGCGGGCGGATTTGCCGCAGAGCTTATAATGGTCGGCGGCTACCTGCTTTACGAATCGGCAATTTACGGTTTCGTTCCGTCACTTTCGGGCATTCCCGGAAATGTTCTGCAAGGTGTATGCGGACTTGTGGCAGGTACGGCTTTGATACGTTCCCTTTCCGCAGCGGGAGTTACAAGGAAGATGAAAGCTTATACCGAGGCTGCGGCATAATTGAATTGTATAATAAAAACGGTGACTGCTTTAACCGGCAGTCACCGTTTGAGTTTTTTATACATGGAAAATCAATAATTCTCCGCTTTAACCTGAAAATACGACTGGGGATGAGCACACACGGGACAGATCTCCGGAGCTTCTTTACCGATTACGATGTGACCGCAGTTACGGCATTCCCAGATCTTGTCGCCGTCCTTGGAGAATACAACACCGTTCTCAATGTTGGCGAGGAGCTTTCTGTAGCGTTCCTCATGAGCCTTTTCGATTTCGCCTACCATTTCAAAAAGCAGTGCAATATCGTCAAATCCTTCCTCTTTAGCGGTTTTGGCGAAGCCTGCATACATATCAGTCCATTCGTAGTTTTCTCCGTCGGCAGCGTCTTTAAGATTATCTATTGTTGAAGGCATACCGCCGTGAAGAAGCTTGAACCAGATTTTAGCGTGTTCTTTTTCATTGTTGGCAGTTTCCTCAAACAAAGCAGCAATCTGCTGATAGCCATCTTTTTTCGCCTTGCTTGCATAGTATGTATACTTGTTTCTTGCCTGTGATTCGCCTGCAAATGCAGCCATGAGATTTGCTTCTGTTTTTGTGCCTTTTAAATCAGCCATTTTATAACATTCCTTTCATAAAACCGAAGCCGCACAGAAAATGTGGGGCTTCGGAATTTTTTATATGGTTTGATAATTAATTATATTATTCCTCTGTTTCTGAAGCCGGAGCGTCATTCTGATCTCCGCCCATTTCAGCCATGAGTCTTGCAAGTTCAGCGTCAACTTTTGCATCCTTTTCAATGTCCTCAAAGGACTGTGAAAGGGAATCCTCACCGCCTGCAATCTCGGTAAAAGCGGAAGCTTCAGCTTCCTTGCGGACAATCTTTTCCTCCATGCGGTTGAACTTTTCAAAAGAGCTTGAAGCGTCAAATCCGCCTGAGGATTTTGCGAGGTTTTTCTGAGTATCAGCCATCTGTGAACGGGCAATCAGCATTGCCTGACGGCTTTTGGCTTCCTCGAGCTTGTCCTTTAGGATCTCTACCTGATCGCCGATAGCGTCGGTCTGGTTAGAGATAGATTCATACATTTCCTTATAGCTTGCAACATCCTCGTCTGCCTTGACTTTCTTGGCAAGAGCTTTCTTAGCCAGCTCTGTATCGCCCTTTGCGAGAGCAGCCTTAGCCTTTGACTCCCAGTCTGCGGAAATTTTTACAGCGTCCTGATATTTCTTTTCGGCGAGTCTTTCACTTGCCTTTGCCTTGCCGTAGTTCTGAGTAGCCTTGTTAAGCTCAGTCTGCATATCAATAATGATCTGCTTAACCATTTTTTCCGGATCCTCAGCTCTGTCGATAAGGTCGTTGACGTTTGATCTGAGAATGTCGCTTAATCTCTTAAATACTCCCATTTTTAAATCCTCCTGATTCATGATTAAAATATAATTATCAGCCTGTAACCCCAATGTGCTGACTGACAATTTAATTATAAAAAAAATTCCATTAAAAGTCAATAGACTTTCGGTCGTTTTCACCAAATTTTCATCGTTATCACCCAACCGACAAGTCTGTTACGCAAAAACGATTAAAAATCCGCATACTTGTACTCCGGGGCGAATATATATCTACAAAGCACTATTCAAGGAGGTAGCTATGGATTTTAGAATAAACAGGGAAACCGTCGCGGCAGCCGAAACCATATTCGACGGCATACAGGAGCAGAGCGTCGAACTGGATTATATCCTTCCGGATTATTATCCGGATATTTTCAGACTGGTCAGATGTGAGATAACTCCGTCTGTAACGGATTATTCCGTAAGCGGCGACAGACTGAACTATGAGCTTGTATGCGGAATAAGGATTCTCTATTGCAGCGAGGGCGGTTCGGTGCTGCAATGTGTAAGTCAGCGTCAGTGCTTCTCGAAATATATCGATCTGGGCAGCGGAGCAGGAGGAGACATTTCAGTCAGGCTTGTGCCGAAGCCGGAGCATATAAACTGCCGCGCGGTTAATAAGCGCCGTCTTGATCTGCGCGGAGCTGTGTCGGTGAAGATAAAGGCAGAGGGCGAACGTGTTCAGGAGGTAATTTCCGATGCACAGGGAATGAATATTCAGCTGAAAAAGACTGCGCTCCGCTATGCTGCGAAGAAGCTCACCGCGGAAAAGTCAATGCAGATTTCTGAAGAAACAGAGCTTTCGGCGACTCAGCCTGCGGTTATTAATGTGGTCAGCTGCCGCTGCAGAACTTCCAAATGCGAAAAAAAGATGATTTCGGGAAAGCTTCTTGCAAAGGGCGATGCAGACATTGAGATTCTCTATTCCTGTGAGGAGGACGGCTCAGGCGCGCTGGAAACGCTGAGCTATACTGTTCCTTACAGTCAGGTCATAGATGTGGATGGGCTTGATGATTCGTATGAATGCACAGTAAGCGCTGAACCTGTGTGCTGCGAGGCAGTTCCCGCTGCGGACAAAGACGGCGATAACAGAATTATCAGAACTGAGCTTGAATTGAAAATAATCTGCCGTGCTGTTAAAACTGCGTCTCTTATGCTGGTTACCGATGCTTATTCGACGGTTTATCCCTGCGAGCTGAAAACCGCAGAAATCAAGGCGGAGCAGCTGCCGGTTGTCATGACTGAAAGCTTCCGAAGCTCTGCGGTTATAGCTGAGGGCGAGGCTGTTCCTCAGACGGTTTACGGAATGTGGTGTGCACCGAAAAATATCAATACGCGGCTTGCGGACGACGGCTGCTCCCTTGTGATCAGCGGAATGCTGACATACACACTTGCGGCTAAGGACAGCGGCGGAATGATTATAATGAGCGACAAGGACGAGGCTTTTGAGGAAACTGTTGAGCTGAGCGGGGAGCCGTGCGGCTCCTGTGTGAGCGCAGAGGTTGAGGTCACGGGAGTTAACTATAATATCGGAGCGGACAATATTCTTACAGCAAAAGCAGAGCTTAAAGCAGAAATATCATCGTGCAGTTCATCGTCGGTGAGGGGAGTTACCGATATTTTTGTTAATGATGCGGAGAAAAAGCAGCGCGACGGCGATTATGCCATTAAGCTTTATTACGGCTCAGAGAACGAAGCAGTATGGGATATAGCCAAGCGATACAGCACCTGTGTCGATTCGGTCATCGAAGAAAACGAGCTTTCGGGAGAAATACTCGAATCGGGAAAAATGCTCCTTATCCCTATTATAAATTGAAGCAGCATCTCACAATGACCGCCTTAGAATTCGCGGAAAAATCTGCAAAGAAAAATACCCGACCTGCATCAGTATGTCTGCGTTATTCATGTAAAATACGAACACGATAAATAGGCGGTACTGCTTTTCTTTCCGTTTTTATAAACCGAGCGAATATTTGTGAATCACTGCGACAAAGCCTCAGGCAATGCGGGCTGACGGTCGCAATGCCAACATACAGAAAAAGGAGAAAACAATGGTAAAAGACATTTACTCGAATATTGCCGAACGTACGGGCGGCGATATATACATAGGAGTCGTGGGTCCCGTGAGGACGGGCAAATCCACGTTTATTAAGCGTTTTATGGAGTCGCTTGTTATTCCGAATATTCCAAGCGAGTTCAAGCGTGAGCGCGCTGTCGATGAGCTTCCGCAGTCGGCGGCAGGAAAGACTATTATGACTACCGAGCCGAAGTTTATTCCCGAAGATGCCGTTGAAGTCAGTCTCGGAGGCGGTGCGGCTTTCAGAGTCAGAATGATTGACTGTGTTGGCTATATCGTTCCCAGTTCCCTTGGCTATATCGAAAACGAAATGCCGCGTATGGTCATGACATCATGGTTCGACGAGGAAATACCGTTCAATATGGCGGCTGAAATCGGTACACGCAAGGTCATTACCGATCATTCGACAATCGGACTCGTTATCACCACCGACGGGACAGTCACTGATATTCCCCGCGCGGAATATGCCGAGTGCGAGGAACGCGTTATCCGCGAGCTGAGAGAGCTTGGAAAGCCTTTCATTACCGTAATGAATACTGTAAATCCGGCTTCATCGGAGGTAAGGAAGCTGTGTGCCGAGCTTTCGGATAAATATGACTGCAAGGTGATTCCCGTTAACTGCCTTGATATGGATGAGGAAAATATCCGTGAAATTATCCGTGAGATTCTCTATTCCTTTCCGATTAAGGAAATAAATATCCGGACGGCGAGGTGGATAAATTCTCTTGAAAAGGGACACTGGCTGAAATCAGAGATACTTGGCTGTATTCGCAATGCGGCAAAGGATATAAGAATTGTACGCGAGACGGAGCTTGCGGTTCAGGCAATGTCGGAGTGTCCTCATGTGGAAAAGGCGACGATCACTTCAATTGATCTTGGCAAGGGAAGTGTCACCGTCACTGCCGAGCTGGACGGCAGTCTGTTTTATAAAATTCTCGGTGAAGCAACCGGAATCGAGATCGAAAGCGAAAGCGACCTTATGCCCCTGCTTATGGAGCTTAATGAAATCAAAGCAAAGTATAAGCGGCTTGAACCTGCTCTTGCAGAGGTTGAGGCTACAGGTTACGGAATTGTAATGCCGGAGCTGGAGGAGCTTACTCTCGAAGAACCCAAAATCATCAGGCAAGGCGGCAAATACGGTGTGCGGCTCAAAGCCTCTGCGCCGTCGCTGCATATTATGAAAGCCGACATAAATACCGCAGTAAGTCCGATTGTCGGCACGGAGCGGCAGTCGGAGGAGCTGGTGATGTATCTGCTTGACGGTTTCGACGACAATCCCACCAAAATCTGGGAGTCGAATATATTCGGCAAATCGCTTCACGAGCTTGTCAACGAGGGACTGCACAGTAAGCTCTGCAAAATGCCGGTCGAGGCTCGGATGAAGCTTCAGGAAACGCTTGAACGAGTTATAAATGACGGGTGCAGCGGACTTATCTGCTTTATTTTGTAATTATAAATCAATAAACATCCCTCGGCTTTTAGAGAAACGTCAATAAAGAAGTATAGCCCGAAAGTGGTTGATAAAAACTGCTTTCGGGCTTTATTATTCGTTTACTCATATTAATCAGAATTTACGGCAGCTATCTGCGTAACTTGTTGAGGGAAACCCTTTTGTAAAAGGGTTCTCCCTCAAACTCCCTTCCTAAAACTTTAGCTCATTTTTTCACAGAGGGGCATTTGCCCCTCTGTGAAAAAATAAATAAAAGTCTTTGGAAAGGGGTCTGGGGAAGAACCTTTCCCCAGAAAGGTTTTCCCCAGCAGGGTTTCAGGTATACTGCCGTAAATTCCGATTTATCTTAGTAACCATTATACAGCAAAGCAAGTCCCTTTGTCGATAATAAACGCCATAGCACCTCCGACCTGATAATCGGAGGTACTATTCTTAAACTTATTTACGAGCACCGCACTTAAAATCACCGGTTTTGTCATTATTTACCTGATGTGCGAAAATGCCCTAATTCCAGTCGTCACAGAGCCTGTTGATAGTCTCTGCAAGCTTGCGCATATCGGCATTTGCACGTCCGCTGCTTTCCCTGATGAGCCGCGCAAGTCTGTCAGAAGCCGCAACAAGGTCATTATAGTATACATTTCCTCCCGACGCCTGAGAATACTTCTTCTTCGGCACGAGAACAGGCTCGGCATCGACAGTTATCTCGCCGGTCACAATATCAAATTCTGCACCGCTGTACGGAGCATAGGCATCCGCGCCAAGCTCGTCGCGCAGTCTCTGAGCATAGCTGTCGGCAGAAGACGGGTCACCGTGTATTACGAAAAATTTCTTAGGATTCTCAATCGCTCTTGCCCAGCTGAGCAGTCCGTTTACATCAGCGTGTCCGCTTATTCCCGGAAGCTGTCTTATCTCAGCGGCAACACTGACTGTCTCACCGAAGAGTTTCACCTTTTTTGCGCCCTCAACAAGACTCCGTCCCAGTGTATTAACTGCCTGATAACCAACAAACAGTATAGTGTTTTCAGGTCTCCAGAGATTATGCTTGAGATGATGCTTTATACGTCCCGCCTCACACATTCCGCTGGCGGAGATGATGACCTTTGGGGATGTGTCGTTGTTGATCATACGTGATTCATCACTTGATACCGCTCTTTTCAGTCCATCGAAGCTTATCGGGTTTATCCCGCGGCGAACGAAAGAAAGAGCCTCCTCATCATAACAGCTTTCACGATTGCTTATGAAAATATCTGTAGCTTCAAGAGCAAGCGGACTATCAACATATACGGAAAATCCGTCGTGTCCTTTAACGAGTCCGTCGGTCTTAATCTGACGGATAAAATATAGCATTTCCTGAGTTCTTCCTACAGCAAATGACGGTATAATCACACTTCCGCCGCGGTCAAAGGTTTTCTGAAGCACCTGTGCAAGAGCTGTTACATAATCAGTGGGACGATCATGAACACGGTTGCCATAGGTCGATTCGGTAATAACGTAGTCCGCCTCGGAAATATACTGTGGGTCGCGGATAAGAGGCTGGTCTGTATTGCCGATATCTCCGGAAAATACGAGCTTTCTGGTAATCCCGTCCTCGGTAAGGGTAATAATAATGCTTGACGAGCCAAGCAGATGACCCGCGTCACGGAAGCATACGGTTATTCCCTCGCAAATCTGAACTTCCTCATCATAATGATGCGGAACGAAAAGATTGATAGCTCCGATAGCATCATCCATTGTGTAAAGCGGTTCGTAATCCTCCTCGCCGCGCCGTTTAGCCTTACGGGAGCGCCACTCGGCTTCAAACTCCTGGATATGCGCGCTGTCGCGGAGCATTACGCTGCAGAGATTAGCCGTCGCTGTTGTGGAATGGATCTCGCCCTGAAATCCGCCTGCATAGAGCAGCGGGAGCATTCCCGAATGGTCAATGTGAGCATGGGTAAGCAGTACGAAATCAATATTCGACGGAGCTGTCGGTATCTGTACATTTTCGTAGATATCCTCACCCTGCTGCATTCCGAAGTCCACAAGAAATTTCTTTCCGCAGGCTTCAAGATATGTGCAGCTTCCCGTAACCTCGTGGGTTGCGCCGATAAATGTCATTTTCATGAAAAGACCTCCCTTTCTGTTTTTCAGCCTTTCAGTCCTCTCGACTGTCTGTCCATATCCTCGATAACAATATCGTAAATTTCACCGATAGATGCACAGTATTCAAGCACTTTCCACGGCTCATTTGTATGATAGTGAACCTTGATAAGCTCCTCGTCACCGACGGCAAGCAGGCTGTCTCCTTTGAAATTTGCTGTGATATAGTCATTTACAGCATCCTCATCAAGATTTTCGCCCTCAATAAGAAGCTGTGTATCATATCTGAATTCTATCATGATTTTTTCGCCCTTTCATATTAAATTGGCTTTTCCGTTGCCCGTTATAATCATCAGCATCTTAGAGCAGCGGAAAGCGCAATAAGCTGCTCCATATCAAGCTGTTCAATCCGCGCCGCTTCGGACAGATTAAGCTTGCCGAGAGCTGAATAAATCTTTTGCTTTTCAATCTGCATCTGTGACGAAAGCGCATTGGCAAGAGTTTTCCTGCGCTGAGAAAATCCGCATTTTACCATTCTGAAGAAGAAGCGCTCGTCCTCATCTTCAAGCCGCTGAGTCGGATTCACGTCAATTCTTATCACAGCTGAATCAACGTTCGGTGAAGGCATGAAGCTTCCCCTTGAAACGCCGAAAAGATACTTCGCCGTGCCGTAATAATTCACTCCGACAGTGACCGCTCCGGCTTCTCTTGAACCGACTTTGGCACACAGCCGCTGAGCCGCCTCTTTCTGAACCATAACCGTAATTGACTCAACGGGCAGCCTGCTTTCAAGCAAAAGCATAATAACAGGCGAAGTGATGTAATATGGCAGATTTGCACATACTGCCGCTCTCAGACCTGCAAATTCCTCACGTATTATTTTATGAAGGTCACATTTCATTACATCTTCGTTGAAAATTCTCACGTTATTGAACTCACCGAGAGTTTCCTCTAAAATTGGCAGCAGACGCGTGTCAATCTCCACTGCAGCAACCTTATCTGCACGCTTTGCAAGCTCGGCAGTGAGTACTCCGATACCTGTACCGATTTCGAGAATTCCGAATCCTTCGCAGGCATTACCGTTTTCTGCTATTTTAGGGCATATTTCCGGGTTGATTATGAAATTCTGTCCAAGACCCTTTGAAAAACTGAAACCGTGTCTGCCTAGCAATTCCTTAACCGTTCCAATGTTAGTCAGCTTCATTTTATAGTCTCCACAGCAGGATGTCTCTGTTTCTGTGAAAACTCCGCCTGCTTTGCGTCGTTGAGCTTATCCATTGTATTAACCAGATAGTCGGCTGAACGGTAGGCATGCTGAAAATCAGTGTCCTTGAAATAAAATTTAAGGTCAACGAATTCGCCGTCAAGGGTGATGTCAAGGCGGCTTATCTGTCTGCCCTTGTATTTTTGCTGTCCGTACTTTATATATTCGTTGATTTCGTGAATGTCAAGCTCTCCGTTAATCACATTTACTTTCATCTTTAACCTCCGGTATTTCGCAAAGACAGTGAGCGAGCTTAGCCTTTGCAAGAACCTCCTCGCCATTGCTGCCGATATGTATGATGGAACGTCCGTTTGAAACAACAACGCTTCCGTCGCTGCACAGAATATAGTCCTGAACTCCGCGTTTGATTATCGTTTCTTCGCCATTTTCGCTGATTTTCACAAGCATACGGTTCAAAGGAAAGATACCGGGATTTTTCTCGCCTTTTGCGGCATTTTCCTTTTCGTTTTTCTCCGCTTCGATCAGCCTGCCCTCAAAGTAGAGGTCGCGGTCAGATTTCTGCTTGCTTTTAACGTCTCCGCGCTTCTTACCGTCACGAAGCGGTTCACCTCCGAAAATCACGCTGAACGCGTTCAGAAAGCCGATTATTGCCTTGATAATCCGCACAGGAAAAAGCAGAATATCTTTCCATAGCGGAGTTTTCTTCTGCACGACCTTATATGGCTGCTTGACGCAGAAAATATTTCCCTCGCCGTCACTCTGGGGAGCTATACAGTCGCTTTTCTCGTCGGAATAAAGCTCTTCAATCGTATTCGAGCTGAGATTAAGGGCGATGATTCCTCCCGGTGAAAATTCCGAAGCTGCTCCTGTTTCCGAACGGGCTATTCCCTTTGTGGTACAAAGAATTTTATTCTCTGTTTCCGACCAGCTGGGACAGCTTTCAACAGAATCGCCGTCGGTAAGCTCATCATAGCTTCCGTTCATATCCGAAACCGCAATATGTCCGTCCATTACCACTGCAAGCTTCTTGTTTTTATAAGAGATACTCCCCATATCAGTTCCCATGCTCGTGAGAATATGCTCCTCCGCAGCTTCCGGTTTGTCGGGATTTTTACGGTAAAGTCCGCCCATTCCGCCAAGAACCATTGAATATACAAGTCCGTCTCCGTCCCACGCAAGTCCGTTAATTCTGCAATTCGTGTTATTATCGGGATTGAATTCGTGAACCGCACCCGTGAATTTCGCTCCTGTTCCGGAGTATTTCCACTCCTTGTTATGATTTATCGTGCGGACCGTTTCGTTGTAGTGAGCAACCCTCTCGCTCAAAAGCTCGGTCACCTTTCCACCACTGTACAGATACATCTTATTATCGGATATATAGGCAATTCTCATGCTTCCACCCCATTTAATCTATTAATTACAGCTTCGGCGCATTTCATTCCGTCAACAGCCGCCGATACTATTCCTCCGGCATAGCCTGCGCCCTCTCCGCATGGGAAAAGACCTTTAAGCGACACCGACTGCAAATCCTCTCCGCGGTTGATCCTCACAGGTGATGAACTTCGGCTTTCAATACCGGTCAGCACCGCATCGGCATCATCAAAACCATGGATTTTTCTGCCCATTTCGTGAATACCAAGTCTAAGGCTCTCGCATACGAAATCGGGAAGATATTCGTCGGGCATTGCAAACCGATAAGCCGGCAGATATGACGGTTTTACGCGACCGAGGCATTCCGTCGTCCTGCCGCTGAGAAAGTCTCCTGCTCGGCATACAGGCGCAGAGTAGTCCCCTCCCCCTGCAATAAAGGCTTTTTCCTCCAGCTCACGCTGAAAGTACATACCTGCAAGAGGATGCTCACTTCCATAATCGTCAGTGCTTATACCCACAAGAAGTGCGCTGTTTGAATTATCCGCATCACGGGCGAAACAGCTCATCCCATTTACCGCAAGGCGGTTTTCCTCCGACGAAGCCGCAACAACATACCCTCCCGGGCACATACAGAACGTATAAACAGACCGTCCGTTCGGAAGATGAACAGCAAGCTTATAATCCGCCGCTTTCAGTGACTTGTGCCCCGCAAATCCGCCGTACATGGCTTTGTCAATATCTGTGCGGAGATGTTCGATACGTACTCCAACCGAAAAATTCTTCTGAGAAAGACTGATTTTTTTCTCATACAGCAGCTCGAAAACGTCCCTTGCGCTATGCCCCGAGGCAAGAATAACATTGCTTGCGGAAACAGAATGCTCTCCCTCCGAATCGACGTATTTCACTGCGGATACTGCACCGTCCGAAACATCAAAGCCACAGAATTTCGCACCGAAGCAAACTTCACCGCCGAGAGTACGGACCTCCTCTCTAAGCCGTTTCACAACCTCGCGAAGCTTATCTGTGCCAATATGCGGCTTTGAAAGATACAGAATTTCGTCTGGCGCTCCAAAGCTGTTAAGAGTTCGCAGTACAAAACCGATGCGCCTGTCCCTGATTCCTGTTGTGAGCTTCCCGTCTGAAAACGTGCCTGCTCCGCCCTCGCCGAACTGGATATTGCTCTCGGTATCGAGCTTTCCTCCGTTTCTGAAAGTCTCAACCGCCCTTACGCGCGAGTCAACATCTCCTCCGCGCTCAAGTACAAGAGGTCTTACTCCTGCTCTTGCAAGCACAAGTGCGGCAAACATTCCGGCGGGTCCGAAACCGACAATGATCGGACGTTCCGGACAGTCATTCAGCTTCGGAATCTCATAACTGTAGGATTCGGTTTTTACTGCTCCCCTGATTCGTCTGAGAAGTTTATCCTCGTCCGATGTCTCAAGATTGACCGAAATCGTAAAATGAACGTCGTTTTTTCTCCTCGCATCCACGGATTTTCCGCTGAGAACAACGCTCTTTAACGTCTTTTTCGGAATTCCGAAACGTTCCGTGCAAAGCTCCCCAAGACGCGTGAAATCAAATTCAAGGGGCACTTTTATGTTGTTGATTCTGATCATTTCAGCTCCTCCGCTCTCAGCGATTCCGCACAGCTGCTGCCTGCAAGCCGTCCTGACGACCATGCCCACTGCAGGTTGAAACCGCCGCAGTCTCCTGTCACATCGAGAATTTCTCCGCACAGATACATTCCCTTGTGAAGCTTTGATTCAAGCCTTTTATCCACGCAGCTTCCGTGAATTCCGCCGAATGTGACCTGTGCATTCTGCCATGGAGAAGCTCCGGAAATATTAAAATCAAGATTCTTTATATTGTGGGAAATACGCTTCAAATCGGCATATTTAAGTTCTGAAACGCTCTCCGTCAGAAGTCGTCCGACACTCCTTTTCATGATGTATGACGCAAGCTTTTTCGTTAGCAGTCCCGTCAGAAAATCGTCCAAACTGCAATTATACCGTGCTGATTGAGCAAGGCACAGAAATTCCGTAAGCTTATTTTCGCTCATATCAGGACAAAAGTCAGCTGAAAGAATCAGTCTGCCCTCATAGCCCGATAAATATTTTGCAAGATTAAAAACGCAGATTCCGGAAAGTGCGTTGTCGGTAAACTGGATTTCTCCGCTTTCCTCACGAAGGATCATACCATCCGAAACGGCTTTGACCGTACATTTCGCACGGACTCCTTTAAGTCCTCTTATCTGCTCCTGACTTACTCTGAGCGGAGCGGCGGCAGGGCAGATTTTCGACGTTTTATAACCCATATTCCGCAGAATCCGCATAACCGTTCCGTCCGTTCCGAACACAGGAGAGGCGTATCCCCCTGCGGCGATAATGAGTCTTTTACATTCAATCTCTCCGCTGTCAGAGACAAGAGTAAATCCATCACTTTCCGTCCGGATATTCTTAACGTCAAATCCGCAGAGTTCCTCTCCTCCAAGCTCTTTCAGCTTAATTCTGAGTGCATCAAGAACCGACGACGCACTGTTGCTCCTTGGATAAATACGTCCCTCGCTGTCGCTGACACAAAGCATTCCCATGCTCATAAAAAAATCCTCGGTATCGGCAGATGTTCCGATTATCTGCATCATATTTTTAACCGAACCGCTGTAAGCTTCTGCTGAAAGACTGCGGTTACTGAGATTGCATCGTCCGTTGCCCGTTGCAAGAAGCTTTTTCCCCACGCGGTCAAGACGCTCTGCAACGATAAGCCTGCAATTATACGTTTCAAGAACGCTCACCGCCGCCGCAAGACCCGAAGCTCCGCCGCCAAGGACCGCTATATCCGCCGTTTCAACCTTTCTCATGCACTCACCGCCTTTCATGTAAAATTATAACACATATCACCGCTGTTGTAAAGCAAAAATTTAGAACCTGTCCTCATAGGAAATGTGTGTGGATTTTCGGGCATAATTTTGTTGCAGACAAGACGATAATCCGCAGGCGTACTGTCACACGGCAAGGATTTTTTACGCAGTCTGCGGCAAAATCTGCCGAAAATACGTACGCATTTGCCTGTGAAGACAGGTCCTTACACAGTTGACACCCAACGGTTAAAATGATATAATATTTTTACACTGTAAAAAGGAGAATTGTCATGGCAATAATCGGGATAGATTTAGGTACAACCAACAGCCTTGCCGCCTGCCGCAGGAACGGAAAAACCGAGCTTATCAGAAATTCAATCGGTGACGCATTTACTCCCTCGGCTGTAAGCATCGACGATGACGAAGATGTGCTCGTCGGCAGAATAGCAGTAGAACGGCTTATCTCTCACCCCGGCCGCTCGGCTTCGGAGTTCAAGCGCTATATCGGTCAGCGGCGGGAAATTACCCTCGGAGGAAAAAGCTTCACCCCCGAGGAGCTTTCTTCACTGGTGCTTAAAAAGATAAAATCAGATGCAGAAAAATATCTCGGCGAGTCTGTGGATGAAGCTGTAATCAGCGTACCTGCGTACTTTGACGACAATGCCCGAAGCGCGACAAAGCTCGCCGCTGAACTTGCCGGTCTAAAAGCCGAGAGACTCGTAAACGAACCCTCTGCCGCAGCTCTTGCATATCTTGCCGCCCATGATTTTCGTGCTGGTACATATCTGATCGTCGATTTCGGAGGAGGTACACTTGACGTTTCGGTGGTTGACGCATTCGACAGCATTATCGAGATTCTTGCCGTCGCAGGTGACAATCACCTCGGAGGAAAAGACTTCAATGAAGCTATAGCTCATTATTTCTGCACTGTAAACGAAATTGACTATAACGCTCTTTCCCCCGACAGCCGCGCAGTAATATACAAGACAGCCGAAAGCTGCAAGCGGACACTCTCCGAGCTCCCTATGACCATTATGGCAGCTAACATCGACGGAAAACAATACAGCATGACGCTTGACAACAATAAGCTTATTGAAATTTCATCGGATATTTTCGGAAGAATTTCCGCACCGATCAAAAAAGTTCTCCGTGACAGCCGATGCTCTATGAGTGAAATTGACGATATAATCCTCGTTGGAGGCTCGTGCAAAATGCCGACTGTTCAGGCATTCATCGAAAAAATCACAGGAAAATCCCCATGCACCGACATCAATCCCGAAACAGCCGTTGCAGTCGGAGCAGGAATTTTCGCAGGCATAAAAAGCCGTAACGAGGAGCTTAAAGACGTAATTCTTACCGACATATGTCCGTTTTCCCTTGGAACATCTACACTTGACGAGACTTCCGGCGAACTTGTGATGAGCTTTATTATTGAACGGAATACGGCTCTTCCCGCAAGCCGTGAACAGACATTTTCCGCGATCCGCGACGGTCAGTCAAAGGTGAAAATCGACATCTATCAGGGAGAAAGCATTCTTCCGAAAAAGAATCTTTTCCTCGGCGAATTGGAAGTTGACTGTCCTCCCGCAAAGAAACACACACCGATTTGCAGGGTGCGAATGACCTATGATGTAAACGGAATTCTCATGGTCGATGTCATTACAACAGGCGACGGAAAAACCTCTACTAAACTGTTCAGCGGAAACCGCGGAACTCTCAGCGGTGAAGAAGCGGATAAATGCCGCAGACATATGGAGAGTCTGAGAATCCTGCCTGCCGAAAAAGAGCAGAACCGGTTTCTTATCGCCCGTGCAGAGCGTGCCTTTGAGGAGGCACTGTCAATTGAGCGTGAAATGATCCAGCACCATCTGAATCTGTTCAGAGCGGCTCTGAAGCTCGGTTCGGGTCATGAGATCCGCAGAACATATTCAGCTCTCAGCGCGCTCCTCGACCGGTTCGACAATATGGGTGAGCTGTGATGTTCTGGGAAATTCTCGGCATTGAGCCGACCAATGATATATCGAAAATCAAGTCCGCCTACGCTGAAAAAGCAAAGGCATTCAACCCCGAAGAGCACCCGGAAGAATTCAAGAAAATCCATTCTGCATATAAAGCTGCCTGCCGCTTTGCCAAAACCGTTCATAACCGCGGTGACGGCGATGTCAGCGTAGATTTTAAGGTCATCAGACGACAAACAGTATTTGATGTTTTTGAGCCGACATGGACTGACTCAGACGATGCAGATAAAGATTGCTCTGCCCCCGAACTGAAACACGTGGATTTGCCGGATAATAAGCCGCAGACCAGAAAAACTGCTTCAGTACGTCCGTCGGAACATTTTGATTTTTCGGCTGTAAACGACGAAAAAACATCAATTGATAATAGCCGGCCTTTGACAAATGAGGAAATGGTTTCGGTATTTTTCAGCCGTCTTAAAAAGCTCGCCGCGGATCCCGATTTGCGAAACAGTGCGGCGGTCTGGAATAGTTTTTTCGCTGACTGTCCAAAAAAAGTAATCGAGGACACAGGATTCCGCACAGAATCGGAAAAGCTGTTCTACGGAATGCTTTTTTCCGAAGCAGCTGCAAAAAAAATAGCTTCAGGCTTTGGCGGAGAGGCAAAAGCAAAGATGCTGTCCGGAGTCGGACTCTATTCGGGAAGTGACCGATATATCGTCGATATAAGCGGAAAACGGCGTGTCAAAAACCTTACAGCAAAGGAGATTCTGCTGACTGTCTTAATTGTGATTTTTGCCGTTCTTCTAATCACGTATTTTTTGGGCATAAATTTTTTTGAAGCTTCAGTTGAACAGCTTCTCAATTCGATTATACTCCCGGAACGTTTTTTCACCTTAACACCGACTTTTTCAATTTGGAGGCTTTAACATGAATGCTATATCCTCAGAAATCCGCACACGGCTTTTCGAGCTTGCAGACGATAATTACCGCAGCTTCCATACGAAGCTTATACCCACTGTACACCCCGAACGAATAATCGGAGTACGTACTCCCGAACTCAGAAAGTTTGCAAGGGAACTGTTCAAAAATCCTGATATACAGCAATTTCTTAACGATCTTCCACACAAATACTACGACGAAAACAATCTTCATGGCTTTATAATTGAACAGCTCCGGGATTTTGAAAAATGCGCCGCAGAAATTGAACTTTTTCTTCCTTATATAGATAACTGGGCAACCTGCGACATGATTTCGCCAAAGGTTTTCGGCAAAAATCCCGATAAACTGATTGAGAAAATCCGCCTTTGGACTGCATCAGATCACGTTTATACCGTCCGTTTCGGGATTGTTATGCTGATGCGCCATTTTCTCGGAGATAATTTCAGCAATGAATACCCCGAGCTTGTGCTGAGCCTGCCAAAGGACGATTACTATATCAGCATGGCGGCTGCATGGTATTTTGCAACGGCGCTGACGCTCCGGTATGATGATGTTCTGCCGTACATTGAAAATTATCGCCTTGACGCCGAAACCCACAACCGTACCATCAGAAAGGCGCGTGAAAGCTTCCGCGTACCCAGGGAGCATAAGGAGCATCTGCGAAAATTCCGCATAAAATAAACCGCTTCATAACAGTAACGAAGCGGTTAAAATACTTATTCAAAATCAAAGATATCGGAATTTCGTTCCCGAAAAAGTTCAAACACTGCGGAGACAACATTTTCGTCCTCCACCCGCGAGAACTGCTCGTCCTCCGCGCCGAGGTTTTCGGCAAGTAAAATTATCACCTCGTCCGAATCGGCTTCGGTTTCGATAAACACTGCATATTCTCCGCCGCAATATTCGATAAGGTCGAGGAATTCAAGCTTTATAACACTTCCGTCCTCGGCGGTAAGCTCAACTATATTCTCATTTTCTTCCATTGAATCTGCCTCCGTTTTCGCTTTTTGCGGCATAAACTTTACCGCCGTACTTTGATTATACCACACTTCTCCGATAAAATCAACACCGAAAGGATATTTTTAATGAAGGACACCCGACAAATCTCCGTTTCACGGATTATTTCCGCAATTTTAAGCATTGCCGTTATGGTTCTGATATTTCTTTTTTCCTGTGAGGATGCCGACAGCTCCTCCGATACGAGCGGCTTTTTCACTGATATTGCAATAAAAATTTTTTATCCGGATTATAGCTCGTTTTCAGCTGACAGACAGTCGGAAATTCTCGGTTTGCTCAGCCACATCGTCAGAAAAACCGCACATTTCACAATTTACGCGTCTCTTGGATTCTGCGTTTCACTCACAGCAGGACAAAGGAAGCTCCTTTCGGCAGGCAGCGCCGGCTCGTTATTTTTTTGCTTTCTCTACGCGGTTTCCGATGAAATTCATCAGTATTTTGTTCCCGGACGAGCCTGTATGATCAGGGATATGCTCCTTGATACAGCAGGAGCATTGACCGGAATTACAGCATCGTTTATCATTCTCGGAATCATCGCTCACATCGCGGAAAAACGCGGCTCATAAGCTGTTAACGCTCCGGAAAAATCGTATTTTTCGGAGTTCCGTGTGTTTTAAAATCAATATCTCCCCGACCAAGCAGATAATTCTGCATCACATTCAGATCGTCTGCGGAAACAACCCCGTTACCGTCCATATCACACTCGATATCAGAAGAATTTTCAACTATACTCCGTCTGAGCAGAATCAAATCAAGTACGTCCACTGAATTATCTCCGTTCAGATCACCTGTCATGCTGAATGCTTCAACAGGTTCGAGAACCCACTTCTGACAATCATGACCGCTAATCTCAAACTGCTGAGCATTGCCGCCTCTGCTTCCCGACGCATCTGCAATTTCAACCGCACTTCTGTCTCCCGATGCTTTTGTCAGAATATAATAGCTTCCGTCATCATTTGCCACAAGCTTGAACTTCTGTGCGTCGCTTTCAGTGTTGGTGTAAACACCGATATTTGTTCTGTTATCGGGTTTTCCCATGTCAAGGTCAAGCAGGAGCCTGTTTCCGCCGTCAATATCTGAATAAATTTCATAATAGCCGTTTTTCGATTTTACGAAATGCCATGTATTGTAATCCGCTGCACCGTCAGCTTCATACTGAAATACATTTGCGCCTGATTCAGCACTTGCGCCCGAAACAGTAAGATAAAGTCCGCTGCTGAGATTCCTTATTCTGTAAGAGCCCTCTGCAATTACGGCAGGGGGATTTTTCCTTATGGGATAAATATTTCCGAAAACTTCAAGAGATTCGAGAGGCTTTCCCGTAAAGTCGAAAAGCGCCTGATTGTCGTATGAAGAACCGCCTGCATCCGTAACCTCGGGGTCGAATTCTGAAGCGTATTCCGTTGCCCAGCCCGAGCCGTATTTCTTCCATAGCTCGCTCTGTTCATTCCATGATATGCCGTATTTCCCGAGCCATGCAGGCTCCCAGTAGAAAACACCGATTCCCTTAGGACCTACATTTGCAACCGCACGGAAAACGTCGGTAAGACATGCCGCCTGCCCCTCCACGGAAATATCATATCTGAGGTCGACATTTGACGAGCCCGATGAAACTGCGTTTCCGAAAGTATCGCCGTCCTCGTCGGTGTAAGGATATGCTGTTTCCGCGACCATTACGTATTTATTATAGGTGTCGGCGATCCCTTTCAGCACGGACGTTAAGTTCTCTGCTGTACCGTGCCAATATGGATAATATGAAGCGGCAAAAACATCGTAATCGACATTGCACTCGCTGAGAACCTTTGCATACCAGTCAAAATAGCCCGTTGCAGGATTGGCAAAGTGGAGTGCAATCATCACTGAACTGTCGAACTCCCTGACTGCCTTGCAGCCGCTTGAAAACATACTGCTGATCACATACATATCGCTTTCACCGCAGAACAGGCAGTTTGTTTCGTTTCCGACCTGAACCATGCCGATGTCCGCTCCGGCATCGGAGATTATTTTAAGACTGCTTTTTGTATAATCGTAAATTGCCTGTTTTTTTCTTTCTGCGGTATAGCCTTCCCATGCTTTGGGAACTCTCTGTTTGCCCGGATCCGACCAGAAATCGGAATACTGAAAATCGACGAGAAGCTTCATATTATATTCAGCAGCCCGTCTGCCGATTTCAGCGGCGGTATAAACGTCGTTGTTTCCGCCTCCGTAGCTGTTTCCGCTGCTGTCATAAGGAGCGTTCCACACACGCACACGTATATAATTCACGCCGCTTTCAGAGAGAGTTTTAAAAATGTCCTGTTCCGAGCCGTCCCTGCCGTAAAATTTCACTCCTGCATTTTCCACGGCTATAACAGATGAAACATCAACTCCCTTAATCGGCTCTCCTCCGTTGACAGACATATCGAAATCATTAAAATAAACCGCGCCGTAATTATTCTCAGCCGAAATGCGTTCGGGAGCAATTATGCCTGTAATCGCGGACATAAGCACTGCCGATGCAAGCAGCGCAGTTAATCGTTTAAGCTTCATATTTTTCACCAATTCCATTAATTAATAATTAATTTTAAGTTATCTTTATATTGGATAATTATACCATATAATTATTTTAAAGTCAATAAAATTTCCCGGATACGACAATAAATCAACTGCCTTATTGAAATTCCCGAAAACCGTGATATAATATTTATTGAGACATATTTATCCGAACGGGAGTTTTGTTATGAATCATTTTCTGAACAACCTGACTTTCAGTCTTAATGCCACAATTCCGGTATTTTTAATGATGGTTTTCGGCAAGCTAATGATTATAATTGGTCTGCTGGACGAACATACCACAAAAAAGCTGAATCAATTCGTATTCAAAGCCCTGCTTCCGGCACTGCTTTTCATGGATCTTTCTACTGCCGATTTCAAAGCTGTATGGGACACCAAATTCGTGCTGTTCTGTTTTTTCGCAACGCTTATCTCTATTTCAATTGCAGTTATATTTTCTGTCTTTCATAAGGACAAGTCCGAACGCGGCGAGATCATTCAGGCGTGCTACCGAAGCAGTGCTGCAATTCTCGGGATTGCATTTGTCAAAAATATTTATGGTCAGTCAACTATGGCTGCGCTGATGATTGCAGCAACTGTGCCGCTTTACAATATTGCCGCCGTTGCTATTCTGTCAATTACTGCTCCGGAAAACCACAATTCAGGCAAAAGCCGAACCGGACTGATACTGAACACGATAAAAAATATAGCCGCAAATCCCATTATTCTCGGAATTCTCGCCGGAATCATTTGGTCGGTACTGAGCATTCCTCAGCCTGTTATTCTCTCTAAATCCGTTTCTTATCTCGGAAACATGGCCACCCCACTATCTCTTATTGCTCTCGGAGCCTCCGTCAAGGGAGGCGAAGCTAAGGAAAAGTTTCCTACAGCTGTGTGGATTGCCGCAGTCAAGCTTGTACTGTTCTGTGTTATTTTCCTGCCGGTTGCCGTAAAGCTCGGATTCAGAGGAGAAAAGCTTATCGCTATACTCGTTATGCTCGGCAGTGCGACCACGGGAAGCTGCTTTGTAATGAGCAAGAATTTTGGTCACAACGGCACGATCACTGCCTGCACCGTAATGCTCACCACACTTCTCAGTGCATTTACGCTTACTACATGGCTGTTTATACTAAAATCGCTTGGATATATTTAAGGCAATACCGCAGAATTAACGGCTGATGCTTTATCGCACATATGCTTGCACATTTTCTTTTATATCACAACAACAACAAATAAATCACAAAGCCGCTTTTGATATTTATATCAAAAGCGGCTTTGATAATGTTTTTTATCACCCGTCACCTTAATCGGAGACGTGAATTTTCTCTCTCAAGGAATATTTACTTGATTACACGAACTCTGATAACGCCGTCAATAGCCTTGATATCATCTGCAACAGTGTCCTTGAAGCCGCCTGTTACGTCAATCATGGTATAAGCATAGTCTTTCTTGCTTGCGTTTACCATATTTTCAATGTTGAGTCCGTCATTGCTTACAACAGATGTCATTGCTGCAATTACAGCAGGGACATTTTTATGTATTACACAAATCTTTGTGCCTACAGCCTGCATTGAAGCATTGGGAAGATTTACACTGTTCTGGATATTTCCGTTCTCGATGTAATCGATAAGTTCCTTTGCAGCCATAACTGCACAGTTGTCCTCGCTCTCGGGAGTTGAAGCACCAAGATGCGGAAGTACGATAACATTCTCTACACCAAGTACAATATCGTCAGCAAAGTCGGTTACATACTTTGCAACCTTACCGTCTGCGATTGACTTAACTACAGCCTCGCTGTTGATAAGCTCTCCTCTTGCGAGGTTTATAAGACGGACGCCGTCCTTCATCATGTCGATCTGCGGCTGATCGATTGTATTCTTCGTTGCAGGAGTATACGGCATATGAATCGTAATATAGTCGCTCTCCTTGTAAATGTCGTTGATGTCGGAAACTACCTTAACAGCGCTGTCAAGGTGAATAGCGGCATTGATTGAAAGATACGGGTCATAGCCGATTACTTTCATGCCGAGCGCAAGAGCAGCATTGGCGATCTTTCCGCCGATTGCACCGAGACCGATGATGCCGAGAGTCTTTCCGAGCAGCTCGGGGCCTGCAAATTTAGACTTGCCGCTTTCAACCGTCTTCGGAGCATCAGGAGTTCCCTTTAATGAAGCAGCCCATGCTGCTGCTTCTGTAATTTTTCTTGAAGCAAGAAGAAGCGCGCATATAGCAAGCTCCTTTACAGCATTTGCATTAGCTCCGGGAGTGTTGAATACACAGATACCTTCTTCAGCGCATCTGTCAACAGGAATATTATTTACACCTGCACCTGCACGGGCAATTGCAAGCAGATTGCTGCCGAACTGCATATCGTGCATCTTTGCCGAACGAACCATAATTGCATCCGGATTCTCGGGAGCGTCCGCAACAGCGTACTTGCTCTTATCAAAAATATCTGTGCCGATAGTCGAAATCTTGTTAAGCGTCTGAATATTATACATCAGAATCTACCTCTTTCATGTAAATTTATTGTTCTGACGACGGGAGAATCACACTCACGCCGTCAGAACCGTTATGCTTCCATAGATGATATAATTAAATTATGAATTCTCAGCCTCAAACTTCTTCATGAATTCAACAAGCTTCTCAACGCCCTCAATAGGCATTGCATTGTAGATTGAAGCTCTCATACCGCCGACTGATCTGTGTCCCTTGAGATTCTCAAAGCCTGCCGCCTTGGACTCCTTGATAAATTTAGCATCAAGCTCTTCGCTGCCTGTTACGAAAGGAACGTTCATGAGTGAGCGGTCTTTCTTTTCAACAGTACCCTTGAAAAGCTTGCTCTGGTCGAGGAAATCGTAAAGAATCTGAGCTTTCTTCTCGTTGTGAGCCTTCATAGCCTCAAGTCCGCCCATCTTCTTGATCCACTTGAATACCTTGCCGCAGATATAGATACCATAGCAGGGAGGTGTATTGTAAAGTGAATCTGCATCAGCCTGTGTCTTCCACTTGAGCATTGTAGGAGTACCCTCAAGAACGTCGTCGCGGATAAGATCCTCGCGGATAATTGCAATTACGACACCGGCAGGTCCGATATTCTTCTGAACTCCGCCGTAAATCACACCATACTTTGTTACGTCAACAGGCTCTGAAAGGAAACATGATGAAACGTCTGCAACGAGATCCTTGCCCTTTGTATTCGGGAGAGTCTTGAACTTTGTACCATAAATTGTGTTGTTCTCGCAGATATAAACATAGTCTGCATCCTCGGGAATGTCAAGGTCGGAACAGTCAGGAATGTAGGAAAAAGTCTTGTCAGCAGATGAAGCAACAGCAACAGCCTCGCCGTACATCTGAGCTTCCTGATAAGCCTTCTTAGCCCACTGACCTGTGATTATGTAAGCAGCCTTCTTATTCTTCATAAGGTTCATCGGAACTGCGGCAAACTGCTGTGAAGCTCCGCCCTGAAGGAAAAGAACCTTGTAATTATCCGGAATGTTCATAAGGTCGCGGATATCCTGCTCTGCTTCCTTGATGATTGTGTCGTAAGCCTTTGAACGATGGGACATTTCCATTACGGACATACCTGTTCCCTTGTAGTCAAGCATTTCATCTGCGGCTTCCTGGAGAACCTCCTCGGGAAGAACAGCAGGACCTGCGCTGAAGTTATAAACTCTGCTCATTGTAAAAAACCTCCAATATAATATTATATGAAATGATATAGATTTGCCATACATATACAATTATACTATTTTCACCTCCATAAGTCAATATAAAAAAAGGATTTTTTTGAAATCAGGCAATTTTTTGGCATTTCTGCACTATATCCGCATGAAAACGGTAAGTCGGGGTTAACAGCAGGATATTTTAATTAAATAGATTTCGCTTTTAACTGTTTTTTTACGATAAACATATATCCCGACAGCATTGAAACAAATGGAAAGTAATGGTATAATAAGCTTATATAAAAGGAAAGGACATTTATTATGAATAAAAAAATTATGGCACTTATTGCCGCAATTACTATGGCGCTCGCACCTATTGCCGGGTGCAGCCGGGACGGAAAAGACAAAAAATCATCATCCGGGTCAGAAAGCATTGCAGAACCGGACGACAGTTTCTCCGAAGCTGATGAATCAGGCGCCGAAGTCTCCGATGCTCCGACTGATGCTCCGGCTACCGAGCACGTAAGTCCAACCGAGACAGTGACATCCACTCTCGGCATTCAGGTTACTCCGAATACAACCATTCAGCGTGAAGACGGCTCAAATACCTGTAAGCTTCCCCTCTCCGATTTCATTCAGGATGGTGATGTTGTTGAATCATTCACATTTATAATTTACTCCGACGGTGGAAATATCGGTACATTCAAAGGAGGCTGCGGCATCTCTGTCAAGGACGGATGTGCTGCCGCAACCGACGACGGCTGGTATCAGTCTGCTGATTTCTCCGCTTCAACTCAGGGAACATACGGTGAAATCAAGTGGGATGTTCCGGCTGAAATCCGCGATTACATTTCCGCAGGCGGAGATGTAATGTTCGGATACTGGTGGGGCAATACGACCAGTATTCGCCTTGATACAGCTGTCTGCACTTTTACCCGTACTGCTCAGATTCCCTGCGACGGAACAGTTGATTATAATATCGGAAAATCCGTTTCCTACGACGGCGAAAACAACAAGATAGGCTTTAATGTTTCCGATGTCGTTCCTGCCGGAAATATTCCGCAGGCTGTTACATTCAACATCAGCTCGGGAGGCGCTCTCGGCAAGTTCACCGGAGCTTTCTCCGCCGGAAGCTTCCAGTCACAGGATATTGCCGTATTTACTGACGGTCCCGGACTATCGCTTACGTGGATTCTCCCCGATGAGGCAAAGAAATCCGGCACGATCGAGCTTGGATACTGGTGGAGCGAGCAGAACAGTATCACTCTTGATTCGGTATCGGTAAAATACAGCTATTCGAACAGCACCGGCGCACAGCCCCCCGTGCAGAACGAGGTCACTACATATGATACATTCCCGACATCAGCTGATGAGCCTGTCCAAAATAATAACGCCACATTCAGAAGCTCGAAAGAAATAGTAAGCGCAATGAATGTTGGCTGGAATCTCGGAAATACTCTCGACTGCTACGACTATAAAAGCTGGACGGACGATGCCGAAACAGCATGGGGCAACCCGAAAACGACAAAGGACATGATCAAGTCGGTCAAGGAGAAAGGATTTAATTCGATACGTATACCCGTTACATGGGGCGAGCACATGAACGGAGATACTATCGACAGTGCGTGGATGAACCGCGTTAAAGAAGTTGTGGATTATGCCTATGATGAAGGAATGTTTGTAATTCTGAATATGCATCACGATGATTATACATGGTTTGTACCAAATGAGTCGCAGTATTCCGCAAACAGCAAAAAGCTCTGTGCAATCTGGACCCAGATTTCCGCGACATTCAAAGACTACGGCGACAGACTTCTTTTTGAGGGCATGAACGAGCCGAGAACCGTCGGTTCTTCAGCCGAATGGATGGGCGGCACTGCAGCTGAAAGAGCAGTGATCAACAAGTATGAGCAGGATTTCGTCAGCACTGTCAGAGCATCAGGCGGAAACAATGCCGAGAGAACGCTCGTTGTAACCACATATGCTGCCTCAGCCGAAGATTCAGCTATCAGCGACATTGTTGTACCAAACGACAAAAATATCATCGTTTCGGTTCACTACTACGCTCCATGGAGATTTTCAGACGGTCAGACAACCACATTCGGCAATGCCGAAAAAGCTGAACTTGACGCGAAGTTTTCTCAGCTGAAAAACAAGTTCATCGATAAGGGAATTCCGCTTATTATCGGAGAATTCGGCTGCGTAAGCACTATTCCTGACAACATTCGCGCACAGTACTATGAATATTACATCAAATCCGCAAAAGCCTGCGGAATCAAGTGCTTCATCTGGGACGACGGAATCCCCGAAGCTGACAAAACATTCGGCATTTTCAGACGCTCCGCTCTCAGCTGGAACGAGACGATTCTCAACGGTATTATGAACGGTGCAAAATAAAGACAACATCTATTACAAATTCACGGACGTCCACCGGGCGTCCGTGTTTGTTTATGCAGATTCTGAGCGTACAATATATTAAGGAATCACTGATTAAACGCGCCTATCGGCTTGTCACACATCTTGCTTGCAGATCAAATCAGTGCTTCCTTAGGTATGCTCTTTTAATTGAAATATATTTTAATTTATGTAAAACTATTGAAATATCGCTCAATATATGGTATAATAGCAAGGTTAATAAGTGTCGGCTATGTGCTTTTAATTCCAGATCACGGTCAGTTTGTACGTCAGTCAAGGACAATCTCCGCCGACACGGATTGGAGATATTATGAATTTTATCAACTTTGTAACTGCTTCTCAGGCAGCCGCGGAAACACCGTCGCTGTTTCCTTTTCCGTTCCCGACTCATCTTGGTTTCTCGGTTATTTCGCTGTTGTTTTTCCTCTGGCGCTTTTCAAAAGAAAAACGTCCCTATCAGCTGATTATGGCAATCGCCATTCCTTTTTCACTTGTTATACGACTCAGCGACAGCCGTACATTGTTTTATTTTGTCGGTGTTGTGGAGCTTATCCTACTCTTCGCAGCATTTATCTCATCAATCGTTTTCAAGGATAAAAGTGCTGAGGAACAGTCAGAAACAGACGATGATAACGACTCCGCAGATACTGCCGATGATGCTCCCGCAGACAGTGAGGAAACCTCTGATATCCCTGCCGATACCTCTGCCGAAGACGGCTCCGGAAGCACTGAAAAAGGTGACGAGGAATGAAGCTTGCTGTCCTCGACTGGAATACAGTGACCATGAATGGCGACCTTTCTCCGGACTGTTTCAGCGATTTCGGAGAGACAAGAATTTTCAGCGCGACCTCTCCCGCAGATACTGTTGAACATATCGGAAATGCAGAAGCTGTTTTATGCAATAAGGTCATAATCGACAAGGATATAATGGATAACTGTCCGAATCTGCGATACATAGGACTTTTTGCAACAGGCTTCAATAATATTGATATTGAATTTGCCGCAAAAAAGGGCATAACCGTATGCAATGCCGGTCAATACTCAACAAACGCTGTCGCTCAGCATGTTTTTGCCTTTATACTGTCGCACTACAGCCGCATAGCCGAATACTCATCTGCTGTTAAAGGCGGCGAATGGGAACGCTCACCTGTCTTTTCATATTTTCCTATTCCAACTCACGAAATCGCAGGAAAAACGATTTCTGTTGTCGGTTACGGCTCAATCGGTAAAGCTGTTGCAAAAATTGCTGACGCTTTCGGAATGAATGTCATTATAAATACACGGACTGCCCCGTCAGACTGTCCTTATGAGACCGCGGACATTGTTACTGCGGCAGAAAAAGCCGATATATTCACGATACACTGTCCCCTCACTGATTTGACCAAAAATCTTGTGCACAGAGAGCTTATTGGGAAAATGAAGCCATCGGCTATTCTGATAAACACATCACGGGGGGCAACAGTCTGCGAAGCCGATCTTGCCGATGCTCTGAACAACGGCAAAATCGCCGCCGCTTACCTTGATGTTCTTGAAAAAGAGCCGATGAGCTCTGAAACTCCGCTGAAAAACGCAAAAAACTGCTTTATAACTCCGCACACTGCATGGGCGCCTCTTGAGACGCGCAGCCGCCTTATTAATATTGTTTATGATAACATCAAGGCATGGACTAACGGTTGTCCGAAAAATAAAGTTAACTGAACGGAGCGCAATATGAGAAATATTTCCGAAAAAAAACGTATCGTAATCAAGCTCGGTACATCCACTATTGCCCATAAAACAGGCAAACTCAATATCAGAAGAATGAACAGTCTTGTACGTGTGATTTCTGACCTGCACAACTCGGGACGCGAAATTATCATTGTTTCCTCCGGAGCTGTCGGACTCGGCGCAGGCAAAATCGGTCTCCCCGAAAAGCCGCGTGACACCCGTACAAAACAGGCTGTTGCAGCTATCGGTCAGTGCGAGCTGATGCATATTTACGATGATATGTTTGAAAAATACAGTGTGACTGTAGCTCAGATTCTACTCACAAAGACCATTATTGAGAATCCGAACCACTGCAGCAATTTCCGCAGCACGATTGAACGGCTTTCCCTTATGGGTGTTATACCGATTGTTAACGAAAACGACACCATTGCCATTGATGAGCTGGAACTCGAAATCGGCGAAAACGATTCGCTTTCCGCTCTTGTTGCGGAGCTTTCAAACGCTGATTTGCTGCTTATTCTGTCGGATATTGACGGACTCTATGACGACGACCCGCACAAAAATCCTGATGCCAAACCGATTTACTATGTTGACAAAATCACTCCCGAAATCGAAAGAGCTGCCGGAGGAACCGATTCAAAGCTCGGCACAGGCGGAATGACTACTAAAATCAGCGCTGCAAAAATTGCCGCCGATGCAGGAATCGATATGGTTATAATGAACGGAAAAAATCCCGACCTTCTATACGACCTGTTTGAAAACAAGGAAATCGGCACATTTTTCAAAGCTCCTACCAAATAATCTGAGGTGATAATCATGACTTATATAGAACAACTGGGCAGTAATGCCAAAGCGGCGGAAACCGCTGCCGCATCAGCGTCCGCATCGACAAAGAACCGCGCTCTTGCGGCTGTTTCAAAGGCTCTTTATGACAACATGGAGCTTATTATACGCGAAAATGCCAAGGACCTCAGAGCCGCCGCCGAAAACGGTATGTCCGAATCAATGCAGGACCGCCTTCGTCTTGATGAAAAGCGCATTGCCGGAATGGCTAAGGGCGTGGACGAAATTATTAATCTCAGCGACCCCGTAGGCGATATTATCAGCGGCTGCACGCGTCCCAACGGACTGCGGATCGTAAAAACACGCGTTCCGCTCGGTGTTATCGGAATCATCTTTGAATCGCGCCCGAACGTCACTGTTGACGCTGCTGCTCTCTGCCTTAAAGCAGGAAATGCCGTTATCCTTAAAGGCGGAAAGGAAGCTATAAACTCCAATATCTGCCTTTGTAATATTATGCGTTCCGCAGTCGAATCTGCCGGTTTGCCTGCGGATGTAATCCAGCTTGTGGAGCAGACCTCACGTGAAGCTACCGCAGAACTAATGCGCCTTAATCAGTATCTCGATGTTCTGATTCCAAGAGGAGGTTCCGGACTTATCAAAGCTGTCGTAAATCAGGCAACTGTTCCTGTCATCGAAACAGGCACCGGTAATTGCCACGTTTATGTCGACAGCTCAGCCGACCTTGAAATGGCTGTGAATATCGTTGATAACGGAAAGACCTCGCGTCCGTCGGTATGCAATGCTGTCGAAAGCCTGCTTGTTCACCGTGACTGCGCCGAAAAATTCCTGCCTATGATTGTGGAACGTTTCAGGGCTCACAATGTTAAAATTTACGGCTGTGAACGTACCGCAGCTATTCTTGGTGATTCCGTCGAGATTGCCACAGACGAGGAATATGCAAAGGAGTTCCTTGACTATATCATTTCCGTCAGAGTTGTAGATTCCGTTGACGAAGCACTTGCCCATATCAGAAAGTTCGGAACTCATCACTCTGAATGCATCGTTACCAACTCACTTAACAATGCAGCAAAATTCCAGCGTGAAGCAGATGCAGCGGCAGTTTATGTCAATGCCTCGACACGTTTTACCGACGGCGGAGAATTCGGTCTCGGCGCGGAAATAGGCATATCCACCCAGAAACTTCATGCAAGAGGTCCTATGGGACTAAACGAGCTGACCACCGTTAAATACCTGATCAACGGTGACGGTCAGATCCGATAAAAATCATTCGGGAGGATTCCAATGGATATTCGTGATGAACTCGACGCCATGCTCGATAATCTTAAAAGCGGCGGAGCAGCACCTCGGAGTAAAAGTTCAAACCTGACTGAAAAAAATACTGCACCGAGAAAAAGCGTTTATGACAATATGTCGGTCGACGAGCTTTTAACGGCTCTTGAAAGCGAGAAAAAGTCTCCTGCTCCGGCAGAAACTCAAAATCCTAAGTCCCGGACCGCCCAGAACCGCGAAAAAGGAGGCATTCCGCAGGATCTGCTGTCTATTCTTTCAACCGGAAGCAGCAGCCAGGTTTCTGTAAAGAAGAAACCTAAGCCTGCACCCGTCCATGCTTCTGCACATGTCAATACCGACAAGGCACAGTCCCAGCCGATAATAGAAGAAATGCCGGCAAAAATTATTCCGGAACAGATTGTCGAAAAATCTGCGGCTGACATAATCCCCGAATCTGAACAGGAACAGACTGCGCCCGAAATATTATTTGAGCCTGTTTCCGCGAAGCCCATAACTGAAAGCATTTCTGAACCGAAAGAGGATATACCTGCTCCGGAATCTGAGTTTGAAGCTGTTTCAGAGCCTGTTGCCGAAGTAACTGCAGCAGACATGCTCGTCGGGAATACAGCTCCCGAAATGCCGGCTGATGATGCTCCTGTGCCTGTTCCAAAAAAAAAGCGCATCGTTATCAATCATGAGCTTCCGGACTACGAGGAAATCAGACGAAAAGCCCTTGAAGAGGCTGCCGCTGAATCGGAGGCAAAATCTGATGAAATTCCCGGAGATACAGTTGTGGAATCCGATCCTATTGCAGAAGAAGATCCGATCCCTGAGCCTGTGACCGAAGCCGATATTGAAGCTGAATCCGATGACGATGACGATTCCGAATGCGGAAAGACTTCAGAAAATGAGATTGAAGATGAAAAGCCTGTACATAAACATTCAAATGGTTTTTTCGCAGCAATAAAGTCCGCATTCTCGAAAAAAAGGGGCGTGGACGAAGCTTCCGATGAAGAATCCGAATCTGATGACGAAGAAGCTTCAGCTGATGTAGAACCAATCGACGAAATTAATGACATTTCCGGCGATGAAATGACCGAAGAAATCTCAGCCGAAGAAGAAAATCCGATAGAAGAAGATAATCCGATATTTATTTCAGAGCCGGATTCATCTGAAACTGAAGAAATAACAGATTTTTCCGAAGATATTTCCGACAATGAAAGCTCCGGGCAGAGTGAATCCGAAAGCGATCCGTCGGATAGTCTGATCGCTGATATACGCAAGAATGCGGACATAGCTATTGCAAGTCTCGATGAATCCGAAGATAAGTCTGATGAGATGAATATTTCAAAGCCGGAAACAAACGAGTCCGCCCCGGAAACCGAAGACTCACTTCCGGAAGCGGAAGAAAATTCGCCTGAGACTGACGGCGGAATCGATATTCAGCTTGAAAAGCCCGTCAGAAAGAGCCGACTTGCCTCCGCACTGGAAAATATTCTCGATGAGGATCCGGCGGCGATTTCCGACGAACGGAGCGAAAAAAACGAGGAGGACAATATAGACGTGTCTTTGGAAAAATCAGGCTCCGGCAGACTTAAACGCCGACTCTACACGGCTTTTGGAGTGCTTTTTACAGCGCTTGCCATTATCGGACTGATCTCGTCGGTTAAATTCGGTATTGCCAAGCTCCAAAGTTTCACCAGCGGCGAAAGCAAAAAAGATGGCTTTATTGATGTTATTTATCCTGCTGTAATTATGGATATCGAATCATTCAATACACCCACAGAGCTGCCCTCGGAACAGGTTATAACCGCTGCTATATGGTCAATTGTAATGTCAGCTGACGATATGGATAAGTATGACAAAACTTTTGACGTTATTTCCGTTCCCGCAGTAGATGTTGAAGCCTATGCCGCTAAGCTCTTCGGAGATAATCTTCCGACTCTCAGTCATGAAACCGTCGGCGCAGGCGACCTGAAATTCTACTACAACGAGGAAACAAAGCGCTATAATATTCCGGTAAATCCGATTTCGTTCACCTACGACCCGAAAATCACATCGGTTTCCAAAAACGGAAACGATTACACGGTCCGCGTAGACTATTACAAGGAACTTCCTTCGTGGATGGAAAAAAGTGAAAACTTCACCAATGAAGTCTCTAAAACAGTCGAGTTCAGACTTGCTGAAAAAG
This sequence comes from Oscillospiraceae bacterium, assembly GCA_029007035.1. GTDB lineage: Bacteria > Bacillota > Clostridia > Oscillospirales > Ruminococcaceae > Ruminococcus. Next base: position 8,057 of record JAQXHC010000015.1, on the reverse strand, counting down.
ACGGAAGCTATACGATTTCGTCTATGTCAATAGTCAGCGTTAACTCCGATATCTGATAAATTTATTTAAGCACAGTTCCATATCGGTTCTGTGCTTTTGTTTTGATACTTTTCAACGAAAAATCGGAGTATCTGACGGTAATTTTTTTGTAAAAAAATGTATAAATCTCTTGCACTGTGCCTTCTTATTTGTTATAATAATAATGTATCTGCGGATGTTCGTGCAGTTAATGTTCTGCGGATAAAAATTCGGCTGCCGTTGCCGTAAATACGGCAGCTCCATCTATCGGAGCTACGGAGATGACTATGAGAAAGAGAAAAAGGGCGCTGATTTGCGGTTTGCTTGCAGCGCTTCAACTGACAGCTGCATTGAATTTCGGTACTGTTTCGGCTGAGTCTGATATTACCGTACCCAATGCCGAAAAATCAACATCAAATTATTATGACGAGACAAACCACGTTTTCACTTATGGAACCGAACCTGCTGTAACTACTGCAGTAATAACTCAGTCTGCAAAAACCACAACTGTAACTACAACTGCTGCTAAAACTACGACTGTGACAACTTCTGCCACTGCGGCTAAGACTACTACTGCGACAACTTCTGCTGCTGCGGCTAAGACTACGACTGCGACAACCTCTGTTGCTGCGGCTAAGACTACGACTGCAACCACTTCTGTTGCGGCGGCTAAGACCACGACCGCAACTACTTCTGCTGCGGCTAAAACTACGACTGCAACCACTTCTGCTGCGGCTAAGACTACGACCGCAACTACTTCTGCTGCGGTGGCTAAGACCACGACTGCAACTACTTCTGTTGCTGCGGCTAAAACTACGACTGCAACCACTTCTGCTGCGGCGGCTAAGACTACTACTGCAACTACTTCTGCTGCGGCTAAGACAACTACTGCAACTACTTCTGTTCCTGCTAAAACTACTACCGCAACTACAGCATCATCGACTTCTGCTGAATCTGAACAGACAACTTCTCAGACCACAACAGATGCTCCTGATACAGGCGGCTGGTTCAGAGACGAAAGCGGCAGATATTTCTATTCCATGGAGGATGGTAGCAATGCTACGGGAATCTGCGAAATAGACGGTCAGAAATATGTATTTTCAGATGGCGGAGTTCTTAAAACAGGCTGGAGGACTATCGACGGCAAGCGATATTACTTCGATCCGGACACAGGCAAGGCGGTCTATGGCTGGATAAAATATAATAACAATGATTATTATGTCGCCGAGGACGGCAAACAGACAGGATTATTCAATGACAGCGAGGGCGACTCCTATTTTTTCAACGACAAGGGTATTCTCTGCAAAGGAAACCAGTTCATATACTATGACGACTCTATTTTCTGTCCCGACGACAGCGGCAAGCTCCTCAAAGGTGAGCAGACTGTCGACGGCGTTACCTATTTATTCGGCAAGTCAGGACGTCTTGAAACAGGCTGGAGAACTATCGACGGTAAACGCTATTACTTCGACAGGACAACAGGCGAACGCAAACTTGGTATTATTACATACAACGGCAAATACTATTATGTAACCGCAGAAGACGGAAAAGTCAGCGGCATTGCTGATATAAACGGCATATCCTATATTTTTGACGAAACTTACGGCAATATGCTCCTCGGCTGGCAGACCTTCAATAACGAAACCCATTACTACAGGGATGATGCTACAGCGGCTGTCGGCTTCACTTCAATCGGCAATGAAAAATATTACTTCAACGAGAAAGGTGTAATGCTCACCGGCAAACAGACCATCGACGGAGTTGACTACTATTTTGACACTGACGGAAAACTCCTTTCCGGCTGGAGAACTATCAACGGCAAAAAATATTACTATACAACAGAGGGACAGCTTGCTCTTGGATTCATGGCAATTGACGGAAAGCTCTTCTATTTCGACGAAAATAACGTATATAACACAGGCTGGCAGACAATCAACGGAAACCTTTACTACTTCGACGGCGATAACGGCGCGATGAAAGGTCTCAGACAGTTCACAACCGGCTATTACTACTTCGGAAACGACGGTAAGCTCCTCACAGGCTGGCAGACTGTCGACGGCATTCTCCGCTACTTCGACCCGTCTTCGGGACTTATGGTTGTAAACAAGATCGTTGACGGATATGAGATCGACGCTAACGGCGTTGCAAAAAAACTCTCGGACGTTCAGGTAAGAGCGGACAAGATCATCGCATCTATCGGAAATTCCGCCGACAATATCTTTACATACGTAAGAAGCAACAATAAATATAAATTCATGGAGCCCACAAAGTCACTTGCGGAAATTGAAGCGCTTGGCTGGGGCTACTTCGCAAACTACGCTATGGACAACAGATTTATTGTCTGCTACTACTTCGCCGCCATAACTGACCTGCTGATGCATCAGGCAGGTTATGAGACAAGAATCGTTTACGGCACAGGCAGAGGTACAAGCGACCATTACTGGAATCAGGTCAAGATAAACGGTGTCTGGGTAAACTATGATACCTGCAACGGCTATTCAAATGTCAACGACGACTATCTCAAAGAGCAGAATTATACATGGAAATCTTTTGTATATCCTAAATACAATTAAGAAGGAGAAAGAAAATGAAAGCAAAAATTACGGCTGTACTTTTAATCGCCGCACTCGGAGCTTCGTTTATTACAGCCTGCGGAACAGTTGACAGCGCGGACGGCACTTCATCGCCCGTTGCTGATACAACAGCCGCCGACACATCCGCAGATGACACAACTTCTACGGATAAAACAGAAGCCTCAACTGAAATAACCTCAGAAGAAAAAACAACAGCCGAAGCCGATACAACAGCTTCAAATAAAGATAATTCCGGAGAAAATCCGACAAAAGCGCCGGATACCGCAACTCAGCCGGACCCGGAGCAGCCAAAGGAAACAGCTCCCGCTGAAACTCCCACCGATGCTCCTGCAGCAAATAAAGGCTCATTCAGCCACAACGATATGATATTCCTCTATGGAAATGCGGAGGCAGCTTTGTTCTCAGAGGCTTCAGGGCTCGTTTCGGCTCTCGGTACTCCTTCCGACGTTATGGAAGCTCCGGGCTGCCTCAGCAACGGCGCTGACCAGAAAATATACAGCTATTCGGGACTTAAAATTTCAACCTATGTTCTTAACGGACAGGAATTCGTATATGATATTGAGATAACTTCGTCTGCTTATACGACCTCCGAGGGACTCACTGTCGGCAAAAGTGTTGCTGATATGGAAAGTCTCTACGGCACCGGTTACCAGAAGAGCGGAAATATGTACATTTACACCGATACCGCTTCCGAACAGATGTATATTACAGTTTCGGGCGATACGATAACCGCAATTGAATATTACGGCGAGGTTTGATCGGATCATACAGATAAACAAATAAGGAGGAACTTACTTGGTTTTCAGCAGTCCCGTATTTCTGTTTCTGTTCCTTACGGCAGTGTACATTCTGTACCGCATAACACCGACTATTACTGCGAAAAATATACTGCTGCTGATTTTCAGTGTATTCTTCTATGCCTACGGTGAGCCGAAAGCTATTGTGCTGATGCTTATATCAATCACAATGAACTACATTTTCGGACTTGCAATGAGCAAAAGCTGCAAGGCAAGAAAACTCGTTCTCGGACTGAGCGTTGCGGCAAATTTAGGTATGCTCGGAGTATTCAAATATGCGGCATTCGCGGCAGAGGCAGTAAATCTGCTTCCCTTTGTCAGCGTCCCGATACCGAAAATCGCGCTGCCTATCGGAATTTCGTTCTATACCTTTCAGGCAATGTCCTATGTTATCGATTCATATAAAAATCCACAATATATTCAGAAAAACCCCTATAAGGTCGCGCTGTACATCACGTTCTTTCCGCAGCTTGTGGCAGGTCCGATTGTAAAATATTACGACATTGCCGATCAAATTGACAACCGCACCCACTCACCCGAAATGACTGCTCAGGGAATCCGTCGGTTTATCACGGGACTTTCAAAAAAGCTCTTTATCGCCAATACAATGGCAATTGCTGCCGACAGTGTTTATGCTCTCGACATGAATGAGCTTTCGCTTCCTCTTGCGTGGCTGGGAGCGGTCGCTTATCTGTTTCAGATTTATTTAGACTTCAGCGGCTACAGTGATATGGCTATCGGTCTTGGAAAGATGTTCGGCTTTAAATTCAGGGAAAACTTCAACTATCCGTACATATCTTCAAGCATTCAGGAATTCTGGCGGCGCTGGCACATATCGGTTTCAACATGGTTCAAGGAGTATCTTTATATTCCTCTCGGCGGAAACCGCAAGGGCAGGCTCCGGACAGCTCTGAACAAGCTTGCTGTATTCTTCTGCACGGGACTCTGGCACGGCGCAAGCCTGAATTTCATCGTATGGGGACTCATCAACGGTGCGTTCATGATGCTGGAATCATATAAGCTAATAAAAACCGAAAAATGGTTCAGACCGCTGAGACACATTTATGCACTGTTCGTCACGGTTATCGCGTTCGTATTTTTCCGAGCCGACACACTGGGCGAAGCAGTACGCTTCATTGGTCATATGTTCAATCCCTTTGCCGCAGCAAACAACAGTCAGGCATGGGCACTGTTCATGGAACAGCTTACACCAATGTTCATACTGATGCTCATTAGTGCGGTAATATTCTCAATGCCTGTCCGTAAGATCATTGTCGGACGCATTAAATCAAAGGAGCTTCTGCTCTGCGGAGAGGTCGGCTCTTATGTAATCTCACTTGTAATGCTGATGCTATGCATCGTAACACTTTCATCAGCATCGTATAATCCGTTTATTTATTTCAGATTCTGAGGTGATGAGTGCAGCAGATGAAAAAGAAAAAGTTTTTATATACGCTATATTCAGCCTTGTTTATCGGAATATGCCTTATTCCTGCGGTAACAATGCCGCTGAGTAAAAATGAAGGAACTGCCGAAAACAGGACGCTCTCTTCAAAACCGAAGCTTAAAACCGAGGACGGAAAGATAAACATCAGCTTTTTCAATGAGTTCGATACCTACTTTTCTGAGCATTTCGGACTCCGCCAAAATCTTGTAACTCTCGACGGAGAACTTCGGACAGAGCTTTTAGGAACTTCCTCAAACAGCGACGTTATCGCAGGCAAAAACGGCTGGCTGTATTACAGTGAAACCGCCGACGATTTCATGAACACGAATACGCTCACAGACCGTGCAATAAACAACATCTGCCACAACCTCGGACTTATGAACGAATACTGCATAGCCAACAACGCATTATTCCTTTTCACCGTCGCGCCGAATAAAAATTCGGTCTATCCGGAATATATGCCCTATAATTATATCGAAACCGATGCTGAGGGAAATTATGAAAAATTCCTGCGGGTTTACAATCAGCGCGAGGACGAGTGGATGAAAATGATGACAAGTTCCTTTTATAATCCGGAACAAAATGTTAACAGCTACTGGTTTTCGTTCCTTGATTTACGCGAAGTTCTTCTGAATGAGAAAAGCGCCGTAAATATACCGCTTTATCATAAAACCGACACCCACTGGAACAACGCAGGCGCGCTCACTGCAAGAAATGCCCTGATGAACAGACTCGGCAAAACAGAATGTGACGATTTCAGCTCGGCGCAGAGGAGCTTCTCATATAATCGGTCAGGCGATCTGGCTGAAATGATTTATCCTTCCCAAAAGCCGCACGAAATGCAGATAGACTACGGAATAGACTTCAAATATCAGTATATTGGTCATTTCAAAGCTCTCGACGACCTGCTGATCAACACGGTCTGTGAAGGTGCAGACGGAAAGCTCCTGATGTATCGTGATTCCTTTGGTGAAGCAATACTGCCGTTCATGGCTGAATCATTCGAATCAGCTGAGTTTACCCGCGCCGTACCCTACCGCTCAACGGGTATTTCGGACGGCACAGCCGACACGGTAATTCTCGAAATAGTCGAAAGAAATCTTGGAAATCTGCAAAAGTACGCTCCAATGTATCCTGCTCCCGAACGTGTCTCTCCGGAGACCGCTGTCAATATCACCGACTGCGAAATCTACTGTGAGGACGCAAATTCTTACCATCACATTTACGGTCTGATTGGCGAAAGCGAAAATCTGACCGACAAAACAATCATATATGTATCGGCAGGCGGCAAAACCTACGAAGCATACAGCTGCTTTGAGGACTCACTTCTCGGTATGGAGGGACGCTTCAGTGACAGAGGCTTTTCACTCTATATTCCCAAAACCGATACTAACGAAACCATAGACACAAATGCCGTAACCGTTTCAATCGTTACGACCGAATAAAAAAGGAGAAATTAAAATGAAAAAGTTTATTTCAGTAATCACAGCAGCCATTATGCTTGCTGCTCCCGTATGCAGCAATGCCTTTGCAGCAGGCGAAGAAATCCCACAGGTTCAGCCTGATTTCATTGAGTTTAACAAAAACGATGTAAGCGGAGCATTTATTTTTGAACTTCCCGAAAATTCCTCTGCTAAAGTTATCGTAACATTTGAATCCCCGGAGGACGAACCCGGTACAATCTACTACGAGAAAGTTCTCAAATCTGAAGACGGACTCAAGTATTCATTCCCGCTCGAGGGCTTCGACAATCAGATTGATGCAGATGGCAACATTATCGAGGGCAGACTTTATTCCGTTGAAATCACTGTTGAGGACACCGAACATATGCTTTTCAGCAAGACTTATAAGGACGAAAATATAAGCGTTCCTACAGGTGAGGATGACGGTGTGATTCAGAAATACAGCTTCTACACTCTGAAAATCGAAAACACAGAATCCGATAAGGATTATACAGTCAGTCATTCTACAGTTGAATTTGACGAAAAGACCTGTGATGCGCAGATTATTACATTCTATGTTGACGAAGCCTTTACAAAGGGCGATGTAAATGATGATACTGTCGTTGACGCAAAGGACGCTTCTCTCGTTCTTTCGGAATACGCTTTACTGGCAACAGGCGGCGCATCCAAGTTTTCCGAAAAGCAGAAAAAGGCAGCGGATGTTAACAATGATACCGTTGTTGACGCAAAAGACGCTTCAAAAATTCTTTTCTACTATGCAACAGCCGCAACAGGCGGAAAACCTTCATGGGACTGATAATACCAAATAATAAAATGGCAGCCGTATAAACTTAGCAGCCATACACAAGTAAAGCCTGAGAAGATTACATACAATCTTCTCAGGCTGTTTTTATAATTATACAGAAAATAAAAATTTATCCGGACACTTTCTTCTTGTGAGCTTTTAATTTTTTAATTGCCCAATCATAGTGACTTGAAGTATTGCTGATGAAATATGAAGCAAGTGAGGTTCCGCCAACCCAGGAATACTTTCCTTTTGTAAATAATTCGTCATCGTCAAAGGGTTCCAGTAATTTCATAACATCATTATGTGATTTATCAAGTAACTTTTTTATAGTTTCCAGTTCCGTCGTTTGATGTTTGCTCCAGAACTCCATATTCATTTTACCATAGGTCTTCCAGTTGTAAGGTGCAGGAAGAAACGGAACATTTCCGCCTTTAATATTCGTATTTACCCACTGCAGAAGAAGCTGATGCCATTCAAAAAGATGAGCCAAAACATCACGCAGATTTTTATCCCGTCCCCAATGCAGTTCTTTCTTTTTTTCATCATTGGAAAAATCAAACGGGGTACTTAATTCTGTGTCTGTCATTTCACTTATTAAGCTAAATAACTTTGTGTAATTTGATTCCGCGGCAGAAATGAGTTCACTTTTCGTTTTAGGTCTTGGCATTTTTTATTCCTCCGATTCTGATTTGTCGTTGTGTTAAAGAACAGGTAAGTGTCAGCACATACAACGCAAGACAGCTTCTTACATAAATATAAAAAGCGGCTTTTGCAATACTGATTTATACAGCCATTATGACTGTAATATTATATCAATCAAGTGATTTTTCAATCGCTGTATATCTTATACGGATTTTAGGAAGCTTTTCAATAACGGTATAGCTGTTGATAAGTCCGTCCTCTACGGAAAGGTCATTTTCTCCGCTTGCAGGAGGAGCAAATATTCTAAGT
>JAQXHC010000014.1 GCA_029007035.1 Oscillospiraceae bacterium | reverse complement strand
TCTGACGGTAACGCCTTTCGATGAGCAAAAGCTCTCCAAAATCGAGAACAAATCCGCCTATGAGTTTCTTTCCACTCCCGTAGAAGTAAAATGCGACGCATATTCGGGCGGATTTTTTGCGGAAGATGTGGTTTACACCGTTCCTATGCCAAAAGATGCAGATGATTTGGGCAGGTATGTGTTCGGATATTTTGAAGAAGAAACGGGCGAGGTGCGCTATCTTGAGCCTGACAGCTTTGACCTGGAAAACGGAACGATGTCTGTTGTGCTTCCGCACTTCTCAAATATCTTCAGTGCGAAGCTTACAAAGGCAGAGGAAAAGGAGCGGTTTCTGAACGAGTACAGTATGAAGCTTGCGATCGAGGAGTCGGAGCAAAAACGCGCGGCTGCCGAGCTGGAGCCTTACGTTAAGGCGAAAGTAGCAGCGCTTGGACTGACGAAAAAAGCTGCCGCCGACCTTGTTCAGTCAACAGTGAATTATATGAGCGGCTGTTATAAGGACGAAAATGGCGATAAAGTTGATTGGGTGGAAACTGCCGGCAAGAGCATCACCTCTATTGCAAGAGGATTATACGAAAAGGATATGGACACCTTGCAAAGCGGTCTGGAAGACACACTAAACGGCGCTCTGATGCACGCTTGGGATGAGAGAAAATTCAGCGAAAAACTCGATAAGGTGCTGGGTTCGGAATTTGCGGGAAGCACAACCGGCGCGCTTCTTTCCAGCTCAAACGGAGTTGCCAGAATGGCGGGAAGATTGGTAGAAGGCGACTGGAAGGGTGCCGGCGAGGAGCTTGGCGGCGTAATGCAGAATGTTCACCCGTCTGTTGAGTTATGCACCAAGAGCGCGGTGTTGCTGGTTTCTGTCGGAAATACCGCTATGGTCAACTGGAAATCAAACATGGTAGACGAGATGTATAATATCTACAAAAACGGTGCGAGAGGTCTTTTTGGTATCGAGGTTAAACCCAATGACAGAGAATCGTTCCTGGCGTTCTTTAACAACGAAATTGGCGGAATATACGCTTACAGAGGCGTTTCCCGTTTTTACAATCTGGACAAAATCGCAGAAGTTTGTGAGAGATACGGCTGGGAGGAAAAGACTTACAACGAATTGTCGGATGAGAAAAAAGCAATATTTAATAAGCGCGCTCAAGACGCACTTATGGAATACTTTGACCTTCGAATGTCGCAGGAGAAGCGCGCGGCAGAAATAAAAGAGGTGGAGGGCAGGTGCATTGAAACAATGCTCAATTCTTCCTACGGCGTACTTGATTCGAGTTATTACAGGGAATTTTTCGGGGAGGAGTCCGCAAGCGATTACAGCTTGACCAGAAGGCTTGAGCGTCTTGTCAATGTAAGAAGGTTTATCTCGCAGTACATCGACCTGAATAGGCTTGAATGGCTTTCCGACGACCCCGAATGCACTAATATGGGCGACCTTTTGAATGAATGGGTAATGCTTGCTTCCAAAAACCCGAAGAGCGTTGCTATCGATGAATTCATCAAATTTCTCAAGGAACAAGGTCTGCTGAATAAGGAATTTGATTTCGATGAACCGGACAGCTCATCTTCATCAACATCATCAACATCATCTACGGTTGAATCATCCGATATATCGGAACCCGAAGTCGAGCCGATGTTTGAAGGCGGGATTGACGCGTTTATGGGAGAATGGTATGAAGCGAACGGAAGGCGGACTATCTTATACAGAGAAGGCGACAATGTTATCGTGAAACAACCCGATTTGCCTTGGTACGGCGGAGACGTCAGCTGCACGGAATATACGGCTGAACTTGACGAGAGTACCGCAACGCTCACTCTTAAAGGCATCACAACATGGGTGAGCAGCTCTCTGGATTCCGATGAACGGCAGCTCGAGATGGACGCGTCAAGCTCGAGCTTGACTTTCACGGCAACGGAGTTCTATGATGGAGGAATTATGGCTGTCAATTCTTCGGGAAAGTCTTTGACAAGATAAGGCAGGCGCGAAAACACCTCCCTCGTATTTGCGAGCGTACCTCAGAAAACCGTTTAATTGACGGCAAGCAGAGTATGAAAATAATGGTGACCGTATTGCCATTGTGTTTATACCA
>JAQXHC010000013.1 GCA_029007035.1 Oscillospiraceae bacterium | reverse complement strand
AACAACTCAAAGCCGCAGACGTATATCAGCCGGGTGACGGAGTTACAGCAAGCGACGCGGTGTCGATTCAGAAATATCTTGCCAGGATGATTCTGTCGCTTCCCGATGTAATTCCCGAACCACAGTTCAGCAGTATCAGACAGTGATGCGGTCAATGATATTAATAAATGGGTAAACTATAATACCGACGGCATGATTGAAAATATTCTTTCGGATGTCAATCCCGATTGGATCATGTATCTGATCAACGCGGTCGCTTTTGATGCGGAATGGCAGTGTATGTACGACGATGAATGTGTTGATCCCTATAATTTCACGGCGGCGGACGGAAGTGTTCAGATCTCGGAAATGATGAGCGGACGGGCGAATCTCCACTATGAGCTTGACAACGCGGTTGGATTCAAAAAGGATTACGCCGGCGGTGGCTACAGTTTTGCCGCCTTTCTGCCCGATGAAAATGTAAGCATTGATGAATTCATATGCTCGCTTGATGCCTCCGAAATCAGAAAATCACTTGAAAATCCTATATACGGAACGGTTTATACCGGACTTCCGAAGTTTAAGTATGAATACGCGGCAAGTCTTAATGATGAGCTTTGTGACATGGGAATGAAAAAAGCCTTTGATGACGCAGATTTCAGCCGTATGTTTGATTATAGTAACGGCATAAAAGACGCGTATATCAGCAATGTTGGTCACAAAACCTTTATAAGCGTCGATCAGCGTGGTACAAGAGCAGGCGCTGTGACTTTTGTGGAGCTCGCGGGCAATGCTTTGGAGACATATCCACCTATGGAAATAATACTCGACCGCCCGTTTGTTTATATGATTATTGATGACAGTACGAATCTGCCGATATTTATAGAAGCATTGACACGCATTGAATAATTAACGAAATCTTCACAACTCCACAATCAGTTCTCATTTGAATGAGAACATCCGTCCTCACTATTATTGTCGGGGACGGATTTTTTTATTTCAAGAATAATCAAAAAAATAAGGTAAATAATATGAACACAATTTCAAAAATTGTTCTGAAGCAAAACTCACAAATGGAGGATATATTATGAAAGCTACAGGAATTGTAAGAAGAATTGATGACCTCGGACGGGTCGTTATTCCAAAGGAAATCAGACGAACTATGCGTATCCGTGAGGGTGACCCGTCAAAGATAACATTGGAAAATCCCGTTTCTTACTGTTATTTATTGTTAGCTCTCGCCAAAAGACTAAAGGTTACATAATGCAGTTTGAAAAAAACTTTCCACAAAACTCTGCGTATTCCAAAGAGGTATAATGGGGATTTTTGTGAATTTATGATTTTTAAGACCACATCAAGTTTGATATTGCATTACTATCTCGAGCAGCCGCTTCAAGTGGCTGTTTCTTTTTGCTTACGTATTCCATAATTCATTTTCAGTTTTCATTCAGATAATCAATTGCCCATTTAAGCTCATAATCCTCGCCGCCGAATACCTTTAATGCAGCTTCTTTGTCAAGAGGAATTTTAATATCAACGGGATTTCTGCTTTGCTGTGTATGGTCAACATCAATGTTAGGATTGCCGTTTTCGTCAAGTACAAGTCCTGCTGGGAAACAGATAACCGCATTTTCGGGCATATAAACATATCCGCCCGTTTCCTGATTTATTCCCGAAGGGTTTGTAAGCCCTGCAACCGTTACATTGGGAAGCCTTGATAAATACAAGGATAATCCGTCTCCTGCCGAACCGCACCTCATACCTGTAAGTACAAGAATTTCAAGATTGCTGAATTCACCGTCAGCCATTACATACCTGTCAGCAACGCTTTCAGTTTTCTTGCCGTTCTTTACACCAAGAGAAAAGGCGTACATCTGCTCTTTTGTGAAAAGACTTGTAAGCGCTGTGGCAACTTCTTCATATCCGCCTGCATTATTTCTTATGTCAATCACAAGCTTTGTCATGCCCTGATTTTTCAGTTCTCGCAAATCCTTTCTGAACATTTCTCTTGCAGTTGTATGATTGCCTGTAACATAAGCGATTGTATCGCTGAGTTCGTTGGTTTCTTCTGATGTTACCCTTAAATATCCGATATTATCGCTAAGCATTCGGTAATCATATTCTTCATTTCTCGAACAGGTAAATAGATTGAAGGACTTTAGCGCTCTCGGTATATTCCCGTCGATCCTGTTCAGTATTACAGTAGCTTCTGTGCCGTCGGAACCTATATATGTTACTTCAGCAGTATCACCTCCGACACCTGCCAGAAAAAAGGTTTTCTGTATTCTCTCATTTTCAAGGGTAGTGCCAAAAGTGATTGGCAGGGAAACACTGTCTATTGCCTCATCAACGGGAACTCCATTCCATTTTGTAATAATATCTCCGTCTTTGATTTCTATGTCCTCGATTGTATTTACAGCAATAGTGTCCCCGTTATCCAATGTTATAAGCGAAATTCCGAAGTCACCGAATTTCATTAAATTTTCCAGTTCATAGGAATAATCAGTATTATAAAACGATAAGCTCATGTGACCGTCGTGAAAGGAATCAACGAGCTTATAAAGTGCCTCATAGTATTTGTCAGTGTTTCCTGTTTTTTCTGCTTCACTTATAAGTGCCAGTTCGTCAGCTTTAAGTTTTTCGTAATCTATATTTTTCCATTCGCTCATCACATAATTTTCCTCAAGATAATCGCACAAGGAAATATATGCGTCACTCATACTTTTTCTTGTGTAGTTGGCAGTTTTGTTGGATACAGATAACACCGAAAAAACTAGACTGATTGTAATGCAGAGAATATTCCCGATAATTTTGAGAAGTCTCTTCTTTTGTAGCAGGGGGAAAACGCCATTAAAACCGACGGGATGTAAATGCATACATAATTTGGCATTATGTGGATAAATGCACTGCCCCAGGTGAATACAGCAAAATGAACTATAGAAAACACAATGGGAACAAAGCATAGTATATTCCATATTTTAGCGGTTTTTTCGCTGCTTTTCATCTTGCTGTGAATAATAATCAGAGCTATGAGATAAAGCAGTACAGAGAAGCTTATTACAAATGTTAAGATATCACTTGAATCTAAAAGATGCTGTATCGTTCCAATCATTTCTGTTCCCCCGTATTATTGATTTGTTAATCTGATTTTATAATATAATGCTGAAAAGGTCAATTACATTATATTAATTCAATTCGTTGGAATTTGTGCTATTCATGGTAAATCCGAAGGTTTATAAAGTCTGTGGTAGACAATATAATTAATGCATTGTCTGTTTTTCTACCAAAACCATTCTGAGTCGTCTGGAGTTAATCTCTTACTGATTATCGCATTTGTTTCTGCCGCTGGAATCGGCGGCGCAGATAAGGTGATGGTGTATGTATAACATTCATTGACAATCCCGGAAATATGGTATATAATCATAAAAAACATTAAGGAGTGTCTGATTTGCAGGAAAGCAGAACTATAACCATACATTACAAATGGAAGCTGGTTAAAATCGAGATTGACAAAATAATTTACGTTCTCATGAAGCGTCAGGACGCTGAGATACACGTTTACGGCGATAAGACATATGTAACCCGTATCACCTGCGTCGAGCTGAAAAAACAGCTTGGCGAAAGCTTTATCGAGATACGTCGTGGTTGTATCGTATCAGCAATGGCGATACGCAGTGTCACAAAGAAAGTGAACCTCATAAATGGTGAATCACTCAGATACACAGAACGAAGAAGAAAGGAAATACGCACCGGACTTTATCAGAAACAGCAGGATATCATCAGAAGCTTTGGCGACGATGATACGCCCAAAACGCCGGAGGAATACCGTCAGCATTACATCTGCTATGAAAATGCTCCTTTCGCATTTGCTGATATTGAAATGGTGTTCGACGAGGAAAGTCACGCTCTGGACTGGATTTTCCGCTATGGCAATGAAGCTCTGGCAAAGCTTGAAATGTTTCCCCTTGAGAGGCTTATCGGCAGTACGTTCGGCAGTCTGTTTGAGAATATGGACAGCAAATGGCTGAGGTTTTATGAAAAAGCCGTCCTTTACGGTGAAGTCATGGAGATAAACGATTACAGTCCGGAGATAGATGCCGATCTGAAAGTGATATGTTTTCCCACGTTCAGAGGTCACTGCGGCTGTATTCTCTTTAATGCTGATGAAATAAAACTTCATGGGAAAGGCTGCGACGAAGAAGAATTGCAGTCCTCCGAAGAGGAAAAGTCGTTGAAACCTGATACGAATTGAATGTCAGATCTCAAAAATGTCATTTTGTTCCATATTTAATGTCGTTTTGTTCCATATTTTTAAAGTTTCTCCGTTTTTGTTGCAAAATTATTGACAATCCCAGTGCGGATATGGTATAATAATGGTAAATTAAGGTAATATGAAATCTACGCCTCTGATGTGGTTTTGTATAGCTTGAATATTTTTATAACGCTATTGATAAAATGCGATAATATGTATAATATTAAATAGAGATGCCGTTTAGTGAATAAAGAAACGGACGTTAAAAATCAGAAATAAGTTTTTAAGAGGGTATTAATTTGGAAAAAGCAAATTCAAAGAAAAAATGGTTTACAACAATTATCATCATATTACTTGTCATTGCAGTTTGTGCAATAGGATATGCGGTTTATCAGCATTATACAGAAAAAAAGCCTGAACAGACTAATGGCGTTGTGGGAAAGGTGTACGACAACTGGGATACCGGCATTGAGCAAGAACCTCAGGAAGAGAGACCGGGCATACAGATTCCGGGTTACTCAAAAGCCGTAATGAAAGAAGGCGATACAAGCCTTGTTTTAAGCGTTGGAAATCCAAAGGAAAATAACTGCGGATTTTATGCGACTCTGAAACTTGAAGACGGAACAGAGCTTTATAAATCAGAGCTTTTAAAACCCGGCTGTGGTCTGACGGAGATTCCTCTTTCCCAGACATTAAAATCAGGAGAATACACGGCAATATTACATTACAGATGTGTTACTCTTGACGAGGAAGAGACTCCTCTTAATTCTGCCGAGTCGGAATTTAAATTAATCGTCAAGTAAAGCCTGAAAAAACGGCTTTATTATAAAAAAATTATTGAAAGGAAGTTTTTTATATGAAAAAAACAAAACTCGTAGCATTACTGACTGCTGTTTTATGTTCAGCAACTCCTGTTATGTCAGTATCTGCTGCAACTCTCAGCGATGTTACCGTCGACAATTCAACAACTGTAAGAGCTAATATTGAGGGCCCCGGTGCTGTAAGCTATGTTGTAACAATCCCCTCTGCTGTCGATTTCGGAACACTTACAATTCCGGAAGATACCGACTCTGACCACTATGCTTTTGCTGATTTTAATGTTGAAGCAACTGAACTTAAAATAAACGCAAATCAGGGTGTAACGGTTTATATGAAGGACAGCACCTCTGCAGATAACCAGTTCTACATTTCACAGCAGGGCGTAGATGAACCATTTAAAATTCAATATGATGTTTATGACACACCTGTTAATGCAGACAATGTTTTAAATTATGACGCAATTAATACTACCGCAGAACCCGGAAGTTACGGCTATCACCTCTGCACTTTTGTATACGGTTCAACCGGAAGTACTCAGCCGGCAACTCTTGCTCTTAATCAGAACAGTTTATATGGTAAGAACGTTTATGAAATTGCAGGCGATTACAGCGGAACTATCACTTTCCACAGCGCATTATTCGAAAGAAGCTAATCCATAAACTTAATTCGATGGAAAGGAAGTTTTTTCTATGAAAAAAACAAAAATCTTTGCAGCAATTCTCACAGGAGCTATCGCTTGTGCAACTGCACTCCCGGTTTCCGCAGAAAATCTTGATGACGTAACTCCGGATAATTCTACAGTAGTAAAGGCTGAGATCGTAGATCCCGGCTACTTAAGCTACACTATTTGAAGTTTCACAATAATAACTGAGAACTGATATTATAAAATGAAAAAGATCGGAATAAACAGGCGTATTTGCCTCATGATAATAACAATATGTTCGATAATTGCTGTGTTCTTTTCGACTTCTGTTACAGCATATGCTGATCAGGGCACAAAAGTAATTGCTCGTATCGAAGCAGATGGAATCGGCTCCAGGCTTGCAGGTTACAGTCTGAGCCTTTCCGGCAATATCGGCGTAAACTTCTTCATGGAGCTTTCTGATGAAGTTGTTGCAGATGACAAGGCGTATATGCAGTTCACTCTCCCGAATGGTGATACTCCGCAGGTAATGGTAAGCGAAGCGGAAATTGCTTTTGTTGGCGAGAAGAGATATTATGTCTTCTCCTGTGAGGTTGCCGCAAGGGAAATGGACAGCATAATCAAAGCACAGATAATCACATCAGACAGCGAAGGCGTGGTTTACAAATATACCGTAAGGGAGTACGCAGATTATATCCTTGATGAAGCCAATGGCTATGATGATACTACAAAGGCTATGGTATCGGCGATGCTCAGCTACGGTGACTATGCAAAGGCATATTTCAGCGGTGAAGAACTGACTGCAACAAGCGAAATCGAAGCAGTAACAGCTGATATGCTTGCAGAATATGCAATGACAGCAAGCGGAATGCTTCCTGAGGGAATCGAATATTACGGTTCAACCCTGCTTCTGAAATCAAAAACGACAATCAGACATTATTTCAAGGTTACAGAGGGAACAGATGTTTCAGCTTACGGCATGACTGAAAAGGACGGTTATTACTATATCCAGCACAGTGACGTTCCCGCAGGAAGTCTTGGTACAGCGCAGAATATCTCAGTTGGTGAATATACTATTTCATACAGTCCTCTGAGTTACGCTTATGCCGCGCTGAACAGTGATTCCACAAGCGATAACCTGAAAAATCTTGTAAAGGCACTTTATCTTTACAACAATGCAGCAATTGCATACATGAACTGAGTAGGTGATTTTGATGAAAGAAGCATATACAGTACCGGAAATAGAAATCGTGGAGTTTGAATGTGAGGACGTTATTACCACAAGCAGTATTATCTCTGACGAAAACGAACTGCCGATAATTTAAAAGAATCAGATAAAAGGTAAAGCGGGCGTCGTGAAAGCGGCGTTCGCTTTCATAATCAAGGATAATTTATGAAAAAACTATGCATTATCACCATCATCAGGAGGAACTACATTCTCTTTAGACCTTGATTACTGGGCGTGATATACAATATTATCAGATTCTTTTGCAAACATATTGACAGATTCGTTCTTTTGTGATATAATTGGATTAAGCAATTAATTCTGATAAGTGAGGTAACTGTATGGGTGCAATGAATGTGAAAGTACATGAAGCCAAGAGAACGCATATCATGATAAAATGCTTTGAATGTTATGCGGAACATGGATTAGGCAGCGTCG